>CAZPIK010000281.1:0-5863 GCA_964586185.1 uncultured Candidatus Sumerlaeota bacterium
TTCGGCGCTGGTGCTCTGCCAGAAAGGCTCTTTGTCGCCATTCCTGCGATGGCCGCGCTTTCGATTCCCATGATTGTCATCATGTGGCTGATCCGGCGCGATTCGCCCGGTCCGGCCCTGTTTTCGCAGGATCGGATCGGCAAGGATGGAAAGGTTTTTCGATTTCACAAATTCCGCACGATGCGCGTGGACTCCGATCCCTACGCCCGCGCGCCGGAAACGCCCGACGATCCGCGCGTGACTCGACTCGGCCGGACGCTCCGACGCACGAGCCTCGACGAACTCCCGCAGCTTTGGAACGTGATTAAGGGTGAAATGAGTCTCGTCGGTCCGCGACCGGAAATGCCGTTCATCGTCGAGCAATACGAGCCGTGGCAAAAGCGTCGTTTGAACGTTCCACAAGGACTTACGGGTCTTTGGCAAATTGCAGGACGCAAGCAACTGCCGATGCATCTGAATCTGGAATATGATTTCTATTACATGCGGAATTGGTCGCTACTGCTTGATCTGGAGATTTTGATCAAAACGATTCCGACGGTTCTCTTTGGAAAAGGGGCGTTCTAGCCGTCGTCGTAGATGCCCAATCCTTCATCAAGCACGAACCGCTTTTCCATTTGCGATATCTTGAGCGCCATGGGCGCGGAACTATTGCCAGCCTAGGGCAACGCCCTAGGTGGGAGATGTCCCCAAAATAAAAGGGCTGAAAGCCCGGCCCAATTAGATCGGGCTTACAGCCCTCACGTCGTGTGGGGTGACCGTTTTCCTAGGGCGTTGCCCTAGGCTGGAAATATGACGCGCCTTCGGCGCTGGAACGGGATTGATGAAGAATCAAGGCGTAGATACCTCGCGCAATTTTAACTTGGGATTCTGAAGGCCATCGGGCACTCTCGGAGCAAGACGGGAGTTGGTGATTCCATGGCTCAAGCATCGGGGAGTTTGCGCTCGCCCTTACCGGCGCTTTCGGACGAACAACGCGCATGGCGTTGGAAAATCCTAACGGCGACCTATTGCGGGTATGCCGGATTTTATTTGACGCGAAAGACGTTCTCGATTTGTAAGACGAGCATCGCCGATGAATTCCACTGGGAACTCGGCTCGACGGCGCATATCTGGACGGCGTTTCTTATCGCCTACATGCTCGGACAATTCTTGAACGGACTTATCGGGAAGCAATGGGGACCGCGGGCGTTGCTTCTCGGAGGACTCGGACTTTCAATTCTTTGCAATATCGTTTTTGGATTCACGAACTCCTTCGCCACGTTCATGTCGTTCATGTTTTTCAACGGCATGGTTCAAGCCGCAGGATGGCCGGGAGCGGTCGGGGGTGTTGCCAATTGGCTCCGGCGCGAGGAACGCGGCGCGATCATGGGTGTATGGTCCACGAGCTACATGGTCGGAAATATTGTCGTTAAATCCATGGGGGCGATGTTGCTCGCATCGTACGGATGGCGGTGGTCGTTTTGGGGATGCACGTTGCTCGCGTTCGCGGTTTGGTGGCTTGTTTATTTTTGGCAACGCAATAAACCCGAAGACGTCGGGTTAATGCCCATCCTTGCTCACGAAGCATCTGATATCAAAATTGACACTGCGGCGATGGAATCCAAACCGGCGTGGAATACGTATGTCGAGTTGCTCGGCAATCCGGTTATTCTGGCGATGGGACTCAGTTATTTTTGCATAAAATTTCTTCGCTACGCGCTTGATTCATGGCTGCCGACATTTTTTGAAATCATGAAACTTCCGAAGGATCAGGCGAGTTATTACACGATTGGTTTCGATTTGGCGGGAATGGCCGGCGCAATCCTCGCGGGTTGGGCGCTCGACCGACATTTCAAAGGAAAGTGGGCGAAGCTCTGCCTCTACATGGCGATCGGAATGATTCTGGGTTATCTGGCGGTGTTAGCGTTTCCGGGGCGGACACTCGCACAGGCGTTTTGTTTCGCGTTTGTCGGACTCATGATTTATGGACCCGATACGCTGCTCTGCGGCGCGGCAGCGGTTCAGGTTGCCGGGGAACGCAATGGCGTTGCCGTCGCGGGGATTGTCAATGGCATGGGAAGTCTTGGTCCCGTGATTCAGGAGGAAGTCATTGGTTGGCTATTTAAAGGTGTGCCCAAAGATGATTACTCTGCGGCCATCCTGAGCGCGAATTATCTTTCGCTGGCGATGAGCGTCCTTTTCGCGGGTCTCATGGTGATGACGCTTTGGCGAATCGGACAAACGGAAAGGAGGAGCGCAGCGTGAATCGAAAACTGCTTGTGACAGGCGCGGGAGGATTCGTCGCGGGGAACGTCCTCGCCGAGGCGTTGTGTTTGCTCGCCGATTGGGAGATCGAGGCGCTTTCGCGTTCGCCCGCGCCGACGGGTTGGCAGGAAAGCGGCGCGCCCAATCCGCATCTTCATTGGCGTTCGCTCGATGTGCTCGATAATACCCGCCTGCTCGAAACGCTGAATACTTTCCGACCCGACGCGATCATCCACGCCGCCGCGATTGCCGATATTGATTACTGCGAAACCCATCGTGATGAAGCGCGTTCGGTGAATGTGGAATTGACCCGCCGTGTTGCCGCCGCCGCGAAGCTGTTCGGATCCAAGCTGGTATTCGTTTCGACCGACACCGTGTTCGATGGCGAACGAGGTGGATATAACGAGAGCGATACGCCGCGCGCCGTGAATCATTACGCGCAAACGAAGATCGAAGCCGAGGGGGTCGTCCGTGATTC
Organism: uncultured Candidatus Sumerlaeota bacterium; assembly: GCA_964586185.1. Lineage (GTDB taxonomy): Bacteria > Sumerlaeota > Sumerlaeia > MVZB01 > JAJFLK01 > CAZPIK01. The sequence continues at coordinate 2,723 of CAZPIK010000281.1, forward strand.
AGGCGCGCAATGGGTCATCGCGCGGACTTCATTGGTCATGGGGTGGCCGCGCGGGGGGATCGGAAATTCCTTTCTTGTTCGGCTGGAAAATTCCCTCGCCGAAGGAAAAGACGTCTCCGTCCCCGCCGAGGAAATTCGGACGCCGATAGACGTCATTTCGTTGGCTCACGCGCTGATCGAACTTTCGACCGAACCGTTTGAGGGCGTATTTCATTTGGCGGGACCGGAGGCGGTGGATCGCTTGACGCTTACAAAATCGCTGGCGGAAAAGATGGGGTACGATCCGGCGCTCGTTCTTTCGCAGGAGTCCTCGGCGATGGTCGGCCGCGCGCCTCGACCTCGCGACGTTTCGCTCGATAGCGCCAAAGCCCGGACGATGTTGGAAACGTTGTTAAACGGGTTCGGGAGTTTTCAGCCTTAGTGAAACAAGCACTCCGTAGCAGACAATGCCACGTATTCAAAAGCGAGCAAGCTGTTCCGGCCAAGATCGCGCGTTGAATTTCCGCGGGCGTTCGCCTAGAGTCCCATCGAGCGCAGTGGCAGGCGTGAATGGCCGTGCAAGACGCTCAGCCGACAAATTCTCTTGGGTACCAATTGCTGATGGAAAAGCCTTTGATTCTGTTTTGCGGGCGTCATCGCGTGAACATCGCGATGTATCATCCCGTTTATCAAATTCTGAGCAAAGAACCCTCGGTGCGATTGCTGATGAGTTCGGGCCGCTACCGCAAGAAACCGATCCTCGGATGGATTCGTCCCAAGGATCCCGCTGAGCTTAACGAGACCCTGTTCAAAGAATTCAATATTGATCCCGCGCATTTGCACAAGACAAGTTTCCACGATCAGTATCCGTACGAAGTTTATGTAACTTCGAACCAATCGAACCGGATGCAACCGCCGAGATGCAAAGTGAACGTCCAAATTTTTCATGGCGTTTCGTTCCGAAATTTCGCCGTTAATCCGCGCTATCTCGTGTTCGACAAACTCTTTTTTCCCGGTCGCTACATGATGGAGCAATACGTTTCGCGCGGCATCTTAAAGCCCGACGATCCGCGGATCGAGATCATGGGGATGCCCAAGCTGGATCGCCTCGTGGATGGGACGATGAAGCGGGATGAAGTCTTGCAACGGCTCGGGCTTGATCCCGCGATTCCAACGGTTCTTTGGTGTCCGACGGGCGCGCGATTCAATAGTTTTGAAATCTTGGGTCACGCCGGATTGAAGGCCGTTCAAGCGTCGGGATTCAACTTGATCGTAAAACTTCACGATCATCCGCATCTGCCCAAAGGCAAAACGCGCGAACAGGTTTTGGAGCACGCCCGCGCGGGTCTCGGCGAGCGGGGGCGGCTCGAAGATCACAGCGACGTGGCTCCCTTGCTCGTTGCCGCCGATCTTCTGATTTCCGACGCGAGTTCGGTTGCCTATGAATATTGCATCCGCGACCGACCGATTATTTTTGTGGATGTGCCCGAACTGCTCGCCCATCGAGCGGAGATGGAAGGAAGCAACATGGATCAGGATACGCATGGGCGCAACATGGGACGGATTGTGAAAACGGCGGAGGAGCTTGGGCGCGCGGTGAAGGAAGAGTTGGAGACGCCCTCAACATTTTCCGCGCAGCGAAAGGCGGCGGCCCAACACATTTTCCATGAACCCGGCACGGCGGCGCGTCGGATGGCGAACCGTCTCATGGAACTGGCAGGCGCGAAAACGGCATAATGCTCGAGACCTCCAAGATCGCCTTTGTTTTTCCGGGTCAAGGATCGCAGCAGCCCGGCATGGGCAAAGAGCTTTCCTCTGAGTTCGCTTCGGCTCGCGCGATATTCGATAAGGCCGATGAAATTCTCGGACGCTCGATCAAGTCGCTCTGCTTGGAGGGTACGGAAGAGGAACTTCGGAAGACTTCGAACACGCAGCCCGCGTTATTTACCGTTTCGGCTGCGGCGCTTGCGGTCTTACGGGAACAGGGTGTCGAAGGGAGCGTGACAGCGGGACATTCGCTCGGCGAATACGGCGCGCTTTATGCGGCGGGCGCGCTCGACTTTGAAACGGCGTTGCGACTCGTGGATTTGCGGGGCCATGCAATGGAGGAAGCTGGACGCCATCGTCCCGGAACGATGGCCGCGCTCTTGGGACTTGATCCCGCCAAAGCCGAGGCCGTTTGCGCGGAAGCCACCGGAGCGGGAGTCGTTGTCCCGGCCAATTTCAATAATTCGATGCAGCTTGTAATTTCCGGCGAAGAAGCCGGAGTGGATCGAGCGCTTGAACTCGCCAAGGCCGCCGGATGCAAGAAGGGGACGAAACTCAACGTCGGCGGGGCGTTTCATTCGCCGCTCATGAGCGAAGCCGCGGAAAAACTCGCCGCCGCGCTTGCGGATGCCGTCATTTCCGCGCCGCGACTCAAATTCGTCGCGAACGTGACCGCCGATTTTATTTCTGATCCTGAAGCGATCCGGAGCGAGCTCGCGTTGCAGGTGACGCGGTGCGTTCGATGGTCGGAATCGGTTGAGAGAATGCACAGCGACGGGGTGACGCATTTTATTGAGGTCGGACCTGGAAGCGTTCTTACGGGTTTGTTAAAGCGGATACAATCTACGGCGATTGGAGTGGGATTTGGCGCGCCGGGCGATTTGCAAAAAGTCCGCGATACTCTTGCCTAATTGGAAAAGCATCCACAGATTGCGCAGATTTCGCAGAAGAAACGCATCGAAAATCTCGCTGCAAACCTCGTCGTTCGTTATATACTTCGTCCATGGCCGAACGCGCATCTATCTTTATCATTGACGACGATCCCGATTTGCGGGACTTGGCCGCGATGACGCTCCGCGCGGAGGGCTATACGATTCACACGGCGGAGAACGGACGCCGCGCGCTTGAACTGCTCGACGAGGCGCGTCCCGATCTCATCCTGCTCGATATGATGATGCCCGAAATGAACGGGATCGAATTTTGCCGCGCGCTTCTTGAAGGGGTGGACGAATTCGAAATCCCGATCCTCATCGTTTCCGCCGTCAGCGAGAAGGCGAAATTTATCCGCGACTTTGAGAAGATGCCGATCGTCAATAAGGGATTTCTGCACAAGCCATTTGATATACAAGAATTGATCCGCCGAGTTGCGGTCATGTTGGGTGAGGCGCCTGAAAG
>CAZPIK010000282.1:0-5829 GCA_964586185.1 uncultured Candidatus Sumerlaeota bacterium
TTGTGGGTCATGAAATCGAACCTCAAGCCGCCGAACTCTATTTGAATTTCGCCGACTTGCTTATGGCTGACCGAATTGGCGTGTTCGGTTTCAATCGTATTGTTACGAATACGCCGGACCAATTTGGGGGCTTTTATGGAGTCGCGGATCGAGCGAATCCACTGAACGAACCCATGCTTGCTAATGCGTTAAGTGAGTTCATTGAGCGCTCACGAGCGTTCGATTCGGATCGGAATCACGAAACTACAATTCAAACGATGATTCACAGCGCAGAGCACCGACGCAAAACTTGCGAATGGCCGCCCGAGTTTCAATGGCCTGAACCTCCCGCGGGTGAAAACGGCTCGATATTGATACGATTTATGAAGCGGCTTCTTGGAAGAACAAAATGACAGGCGAGGCGCCTGTCCTACAAATCAGTTCTCGTCACCGCGATTCATGCGGCTTCGACGCGATTCGAACTTATCCACGTCTTCATCCTGTTCCTCCATGAACTTATTGATGTCGTGCAGTAAAGGCGCGGTTTCGGTTTTGAATTCATTGGCTTTCTTGACGATCCCCGTCGGATCATCTTCGCCTACAAACTCCGATTCCTCTGAATCTGGCGAACGGGTAAGAATTTTTACGACGACGGCGACAAGCAGAAGAACAATGGCGGCGGAAATCAGCATCAAGTTTCGGCGGTGACGTTCCAACTCGTGCGCTTCGACATCCGCAAGCCTCGGAGCGTGTTCATCCACAATCTCCATCGTCATCGAAGGAGCTTCGCGTCCGGCAATTAAATCATCCAAGACCCGGATCAAATGCCCATAGGTCTGAAATCGCTCGTCAGGGTGTTTGCGAAGCATTCGATAAACGACCTGACAAACTGAATCGGGGACGTTCGGATTTAAGTGTGTGATCGCTTTGGGTTCGGTGGCAATGTGCTTTTGAATGATTGCGATGGCGGTGTCGCCTTCGAAGGGAGGTTGGCCGGTCAGGAGTTGATAGAAGCTGGCGCCGAGCGAATAGATATCGGCACGGAAATCCACGGCATTGCCCGTCGCCTGTTCGGGAGAAATATAGTGCGGCGTTCCCATGACGGCTCCCGTTGCCGTTTTGAATGAATCGGGCTTCTCGCCTTTCGCCAACCCAAAGTCCACGAGCTTCAGCGTGCCGTCTTCGGTGACCATCATGTTATCGGGTTTGATGTCACGATGGATGATGCCGTGATCGAGCGCGGCGTCGAGACCGATGGCCGCTTGACGGATGTATTCCAAGGGGCGCGATCCTGCGAGCCGCCCCTTCTCGCGAAGAATTTCCATGAGCGGCTTGCCTTCGATGTATTCCATGACGAGGTAACGGACGTCATTAGCCACGCCGCTATCGTAAACCCGCGCGACGTGATCGTTGTGAATTTGGGAGGCGATGTGGGATTCGCGCTCGAAACGTTTGACGACGTCGGGATCTTCTCGAAGAGTTCGGATCATCACCTTGATCGCGACGCGACGACCTGTATCGGAATCTTGCCCCTCATAAACCGCGCCCATCCCGCCCTGCCCGAGTCGGCGGACGATGCGGTATTGATTGAGGCTCTGACCGATTAACGGGTCTTCCATAAGTCAAACCCGAGTGTTGGATTAAAGGAAGAAAAATGCGAGAAGGACGCACAAAAGGAGAACGCCTCCCGCAATATAAAGTCCGGTGCGGACTCGATCATCTTCGAGTAGATCGAAAAACGAACCTCGCGAAGCCGCGACTTCCATGGGTGATGGCGCAGCGGGAACGGCGCGAGGCGCGGCGACCTTGGGCGCTTTCAACGCGGCATCAAGAGCGGCAATCAACTCGTCATAAGTCTGATAGCGATCCTTCGGATCGGTCTTCATCATCTTGGCGACGACTTCGCAAATTCGCTTGGGGACATCCGGATTGAGCGCGTTGATCGGTCGCAGTTCATTGCGCGCGCGCTTCTGAATGACTTCAACGAGATTGCGTCCCTCGAACGGCGGACGACTCGTAAGCAGATAGTAAAAGGTTGCCCCCAAGCCATAAATGTCCGAGCGGTGGTCCAACGGCTGAGCGGCGGATTGCTCCGGCGACATGTAGTAGGGCGATCCGAGCACCACGCCGACGGCCGTCCGCAGATTATCGCCGCCGTGATTGCGCGCGATTCCAAAATCCACGATCTTCACTTCGCCATAGGAAGTGATCATGATATTGGCGGGCTTAATATCGCGGTGGACGCTTCCATGTGCCGTCGCCGCTTTGAGCCCCATCGCCGATTGCCGGACGTAATCGCAAGCCGTTGCATAGGGCAACGCTCCCTTTTCTTTCACGAGGTCAGCCAAAGTTGGTCCGTCAATATACTCCATGACGAGAAACGGCGTCCCCGAATGATTTCCCGATTTGAAGACATGCGCGACGTTGGGGTGATCAATTTCATTTGCGACGCGCGCTTCTCGTTCGAATCGCTGGAGCATTTCCTCGTCATCGAGCGATTCACTTGAAATGGTCTTCACCGCAACGGGACGATTGGTCGTCGTATTGATCCCATGATAGACCATGCCCATGCTGCCACGGCCGATCATCCGGTCAATCTTGTATTCACCCAAGGACTGTCCAATCATCGGATCGTCGGCCATCGCAAAATCTCCGCAATGCACTATGCTTTAATCGTCATTCCGGCTCAAAAGATCAACATGAAAATGGTTCCGAGGATCAGCAAGGCACCAAGACCGATTAGAACGAACGGGATGATGTCGCTATCCAGCCATGAGGTTTGTTGCTGCTGAAACCCTGCGTATTCGGGTTCCGGTGGCGGAGGAGCGGGCCGTGGTGGAGGAGGGATCGGTTGAGCCGGACGTTGAACTGCGGGCTTGGGAGGGACAGGAACCTGAACCCGCCGGGTCTCGAATTCCGACTCTGGCGGCGGTTCGGGACGCGCTGGTTTGGGTGCGGGCGCCGCCTGCAATCCGTTGAGGTCTCGAATAAGATCGTCGTAATTCTGATACCGTTCCGCCGGATTGGTTTTCATCATCTTATAACAGATTTCTGAAACCTTTGCCGGAACATTGGGGCTGTAGGTTTGAATGGGAACCAACTCGCCCTTTGAACGCTTTTGGATCACGTCCACGAGGTTTTTCCCCTCGAATGGTGGGTGCCCTGAAAGAAGATGATAAAAAGTCGCGCCGAGGCCGAACATGTCCGAACGATGATCGAGGGGCTTGGCGGCGGATTGCTCCGGCGACATGTAATAGGGGGAACCCATGACCGTGCCGACGGCGGTTCGGAGCGAGTCGTTTTCATTACGCGCGATGCCGAAATCAACGATTTTGACGACCCCTTTGGAGGTCACCATAATGTTCGCAGGCTTGATATCACGGTGAATGCTCCCGTGTTCGTTGGCGGCTTTGAGTCCCGCTGCCGCTTGTTTGATGAAGTTCACGGCCGTTGCGGCGTCTAGTGCGCCCTTTTGCTTTAAGAGATCGGAAAGGGCGGGACCGTCAATAAACTCCATGACCAGGTAGGGCATCTCGCCGTGGAAACTTGCGAGGAGAACGTGCGCGACGTTGGGATGTTTGATTTCGTTGGCGACGCGAGCTTCGCGCTGAAACCGCTGCAAAAGTTCCTGATCGCCCGCGCCATCGGCGGTCATCGTCTTGACGGCAACCTGCGCGCGGCTGTCCACGTCAACGGCGTGATACACCATTCCCATGCTCCCCTTGCCGATCATTCGGTCAATGCGGTAGCCGTCGAGCGTTTGACCAATTAAAGGATCAGGCGGGGGCATGGTTGCCTTCCTCCTAGGAAGAACCCAAATAGCGTTATGCTTCCGTGAAAACCTTCACAAGGCGGATTATAGAACACGCGTAAGGGAATGCCAGTCCAATTCAACTACTCAAATAAATTTCGGTAGATATCATGAACGGTTGCGAATCACGCATCAAACGGCAGTCGCGGCAATCTCCCGCCATAAGTGGCACCGAACCTGATGCCCTGTCTCGGCGGTTTCGAGTTTGGGTTCCTCGGTCTTGCAGCGATCCTTGGCAAAAGTGCATCGCGGATGAAAGCGGCAACCTGTGGGGTGGTTTGCCGGACTAGGAACATTACCGGGGATTGGTGAGAGCCGCTTTTCGCCCAGGTTTTCGAGATGCGGAACGGACTTCATTAAGCCGTGCGTATAGGGATGGAGCGGCGCGCGGAAGAGGCTTCGCACGTCCGCGTCCTCGACGATCTGCCCCGCGTACATGATGACGACGCGGTCGGCGGTTTCGGCGATGATTCCGAGGTCGTGCGTGATCATCATAATCGCCGAACCGAATTTCTCCTGAAGCTCCTTCATCAGCTTCAGGATTTGCGCTTGCACGGTCACGTCGAGCGCGGTCGTCGGTTCGTCAGCGATGAGCAGTTCCGGATTGCAGGCAAGCGCCATCGCAATCATGACGCGCTGTCTCATGCCGCCACTCATCTGGTGGGGATATTCCGACGCGCGGCGCGTGGCCTCCGGCATCCGCACCGTTTCCAACATGCGGATGGCTTCTTGAAACGCCTCGCGCCTACCCATGCCCCGATGGATGCGGAAGACTTCGGCGATTTGCGCGCCGACGGTAAAGACCGGATTGAGCGAGGTCATCGGCTCCTGAAAAATCATCGAGATTTTTGCGCCGCGGACTTTGCGCATTTCTTTTTCGGGAAGCTTAAGGAGGTCGGTACCCTTGAATCGGATTTCGCCTCCGACGATTTTTCCGGGAGGATCGGGAATGAGCCGCAAGATGGAAAGCGCGGTGACCGATTTTCCGCAGCCCGATTCGCCGACAACGCCCAAAGTCTGACCCGCGTCAATAGAGAACGTCACGCCATCCACCGCGCGCGAGACGCTTTCGCGCGTGATAAAGTGCGCGCGCAAATCGCTTACGGCAAGAAGCGGCGATGCTGATCCCGGCGTTTTTAACTCAGCTGAAGGTGCGAGAGCGGTCGTCATTTTGCGGGAGCAGAGTCCTCGGATATTGTCATATTCATCGTGATGTTCTGCGACATCTCCATGACCTGATCGCCTTGCGTAAACTTCATTTTTCCCTTGGTTTCCATTTTGTTTTCTCCACTCAAGGCTCCCGTGAATCCCAAGCTAACCTTTGCCGTCCCTCCACCACTCATGAGCATTTCGATTAATTCCGCTTTGGCGGTCGGAGGCGCGTTGGGAAGCGAAAGATTTTGACGAGGCGCAGATCCGTTAATCGTCGTCTTGATATTCAGAACATCGCCGTTCATCTCCACTAACTCGCTGACCGTTTCAATCTCAACGTCCATCATCGCCTGCTTGAGCGATTGCACCGTTTTCCATTTTGCGCCCACGCCAACGGCTTCCTTGGGAAGCCCAATGGAAACATTGCGCGAAATTTCCTCTACATCCATACCCAGCTGCGCGGCGTTCGGACCCAAATCCACTTTCGCCATTTCGATGACTTTGCCCGTGGGATCAAGCTTCGACGTTATTGTCTTTCCAATCATGGTAGCGAACGTCGCCTTCATGGATTCGGCCATCATTTGCGCCTGTCCTTCAGCTGGCGCGACTTGCGCGTCCACAATTGTCATCTCCTGCGTGAAGTTCCCCTTATCATCCTTCTCGGTTATCTTTACCGCCGTCGTCATCGTAATTTCGGGCACGTCGGCTTTCATCTCCTGCCCAGGCCCCATTGAAGACGCCATTGCCATTTTCATCACCAATTTGAGCCGCTGCTCCTTGCCCACTTCGGGATGATAGCGGAGTTCTTGAAGCGGCTTTTTACCTGCGGAAATGACCTGAATCGTCGCGCTACTGCTCGCGGGCTTATCCGAAAGTTTGCTGCTTTC
>CAZPIK010000283.1:0-5785 GCA_964586185.1 uncultured Candidatus Sumerlaeota bacterium
ATCCTCTGCGGCTTTGGCTTGCTCGGCCTTTCGATCGGCGGTGGATTGCCCGCCCGTCGCCCCGGCTTTGCCAACGCGGATCGGCATATTAAGGATGGCCGTGACCGTTTTCTTTGCGGCTTTGTAAACTTCTTGAGCGGCTTTGGTCGTGGCGTCCGCAGCTTCTTTACCCGCGCCCTTGACCGATCCGACGGCAAATTCACCAGCATTTCGGTTAGCCTTTTCTTCGGCGAACGATGTCCCCACAGACCACATCAAAACTAACGTTACGAAAATTCGGATTTGCTTCATTTCACTCTCCCTCTCCTACTCTCTTCCCACTCCCTCTTCACCCTTCACCCTTCACCATCATTCTACCTCGCACCACCACCGTCATCCACGCCGCGAGAAAAATCATTCCTGCTCCCACCCAAAACGGTGAACCCAATCCAACCGCTTCGCCAAAGAATACCGTGCCTTGAGCGATCATAAGTCCGCCGAGATTCGGTCCCAAGATTCGTCCGAGCGCGGATGCGGATTGCGTGAGTCCCATCGTTTCACCCTGATGCTCCGCCGACGTGGATTTCGAAACCAGTCCTAACATCGCGGGCGAGGCAAGCGCCTGTCCCGAGGCCACAAACGTAACCGCGAAAATCAGCCACCAAAAATTCGGGATCAGCGGAAGCAACAGCAGGCCCGCAATAAGAAGCGACATCCCGCTTAGCGCCATGATCGTTTCGGGAACGACTTTGAGCAACCGCCGCGCGATTCCACCCTGCACGAGGATCATAACGAATCCCATGTAAACGAAAAGCAGTTCGAGTTGGTGTTGCCCCAGTCCGTGCGAAAAATTTCCTTTAATGAAAAGTCCGAAGCCGAACTCGAATCCGGAAAATCCAAGCGTCGCGAGAAAGAAAATCAGAATCAGCGGACCCAGCAAGGGATGCGAAAGCGATCCGAGCAGATCTTTGAGTCTGGCGTGTTCGCGGCGAGCCGTTGCGGTTCCTCTTTTTTCGACGGGGAGCGATTCGGGAAGTGAAACCACCGCCCAAAGAAAATTGAGCATACAAATCGCGCCCGCGAGTAATCCCGGAAAAAGTTGTGACGGCGCGTGCGGCGCGAATTTATCCGCAAGAAATAGTCCCAGTCCGCCGAGCGCCGGTCCCAACGTAAAGCCCAGCCCAAACGCCACGCCGATAAGAGCCATCCCGCTGGAGCGATCCTTTTCTTCCGTAATGTCGGCAATATAAGCCTGCGCAACCGGGATATTCGCGCCGCAAATCCCCGCAAAGGTCCGCGCGAGCAGCAGCATCGCAAAACTTCCCGCGAGACCAAACATCGTGTAAGAAATCGCCGAACCCAAAAGACTGATCAGCAGCACCGGACGCCGCCCCACCCGATCCGATAGCCGACCCCACAGCGGCGCAAAGAGCATCTGGCAAATTGAAAACACACTCGAAAGCAGGCCGATCCAATACGGCCATTTCGGCGAGAGTAGCTCGACTTCGCTTTTTTCTGCGGAGTGCGCGACAAGACGCGAACGATCCAGCGCTCGACGAACGGGTTTATCGGCCGTACCCAGAGTGTGCTTTTCGGCGTCCAACGCTTCATAGGCGATGGTCTCGCGGCCAATGGTGACGGTCCCCTTTTCGGGGAAACCATTCGGATCCGAAATCCGGATGACACTATCACCCGGCGCCAAATCCGCAGTCAGTTTTGCGCTTACCCCCGACTTCACATAATCCACGGCGATAAATCCCGCGATGGGCAGGACGATTCCAAAGCCCAGAAGATCAATAAAGACGGTCAGAAAAATCAGAAACTTGGGTGACTTGGCTTTCAATGGGCACGGCTCCTCAAAGGACGAATTCGTCGGCATCTTAAAGGATGCGATTCACAACCTCCAATAACAAAACTGCGCCCGGGCAGAAAAGCCGAGGCGCAGTTTAAAACTTCAAGGGTGACCGAGTTAGGTGGAGAGATAATACGCGACCCCGTGGCGGGAAAACTCGGGTGTCGCGTGGTTGGCTAAAGGGAGGAGCATTAAGTGGAGGGAGGTTAAGTGAGAGGAGCAGCTCTTTCCTTTTCAGGAGGACTTCGGTCACCCTTTCTCTGCCTAAAAACGTCCGTGACCAGATTGACCTCTTAAAACGAATTTTTGATCCGAATTTCGAGATCGAGCGTTTTAGGCAAACTTTTGAAATTCACACACACCGGAGATAAAAACTCAACATCTTGTATCAATGTGAGGTTTTCTATCTCAGATATGGCGTGTTCTATCATACCCATCCGCTTTGTCAACCCCCTTTTTTCAAATACTGAAAATTTTTTACAAGCCGAAGCCTGCCCACAGAAATGTTTCACATGAAACATTTTAGATAATTAAAAAAACCTATTTAGTATTATTTCTTCCTCAACTCCCAATAGATCACATAAATCCCATAAGTCCTATCCATTTTCGGTTCTCTCAATCGCCCGAAACGCATCCCCCAAAAACTTAATGACGTCGCTGGGAAGCATGGCGCGGATTCCGAGTTTTCGCGCGGCGTGGTCGGCGGCGAGACCATGGAGGAAAACCCCGAGACGCGCGGCATCCCACGTCGAAAGTCCTTGCGCGAGCAATCCCGCGAGAATCCCCGTCAATACATCGCCGCTGCCTCCTTTGGCGAGGCCGCTGTTGCCGGTCGGATTGATCGAGCGTTCCCCGCTCGGTGAAGTCACAACGCTCTGCGCGCCTTTCAAAAGGATGACGGCGTTTGATTCGCGCGCGAAATCGAGCATCGCGTTCAATCGGTCGGCTTGAATTTTTTCGGTCGTCGTTTTCAAAAGCCGCGCGGCTTCGGCGGGATGTGGAGTTAGAATCGTCGGCGCATTTCTCGATTTCAAAACTCCGGTGGGATCGGCTTCCGCCGAAAGAATATTCAATGCGTCGGCGTCGAGCACGAGCGGCGCATTTGTTTTGCGAATCACTTCGAGAACGAATTCACCCGTTTCTTGCCGTTGTCCGATACCGGGGCCGAGCGCCATCGAATCCATTCCATCCGCAGCTCGCATCGCTTCTGCAAGATGACCGCGGATAAAATGCGCGGAGTCGCCCGCGAGCGGAACCTTCACCGGTTCGATGAGCAGCGTCTCCAATATCGCGCCGAGCGGTCGCGGATACGCCGCGTAAACGAGTCCGACACCCGAACGCGAAGCCGCGCGTGATGCAAGAACCGCCGCCCCCGTCATCCCTTCGCTTCCGGCAATAATCAACGTCTTGCCGAACGTTCCCTTGTGACCCGAAGGATCGCGAGTTGGCAACAATGCGCGAGCGTCGTCGAGTTCCATGAGACTCGTCGTGATCGCGGGATCGTTCAGAAGATCGTTTGGAAAACCAATATCGGCGATTGAGATGATGCCGCTCGTGCGGATACCCGGATCGGTGACGAGTCCGATTTTCGGAAGCCCAATCGTGATCGTGACCGCCGCGCGGACACAGGGGCCCACATGCGGGCCGCCGTCGGCGCTCAAGCCCGAAGGAAGATCAATCGAGACGACGGCATTCTGCGCGGCATTCACGGCTTCAATGATTTTCGCCGCGCGGCCTTTTACTTCGCCGCGAATTCCCGTGCCGAAGAGCGCGTCAATCACGACCTCGAAGTCGCGAAGTCGCGCGGCGAACTTTGAATCGCTATCGGTGGAAAGTTCTGCGTCCCCCACGACCTCCACCGGAATTTCGGAAGGCATGTTGTCGAACGCTGTCTTCGCGTCGCCCTTCAGCATCGCCGGATCGTCTGAAAGAAACAGCGCGACGTGAACGCCCGATTCGTGCAGATGCCGCGCCGCAACGAATCCATCGCCGCCGTTGTTCCCCTTGCCCGCGACGATGGCGACGCCCGCAGGAGAAAAACGTTCGAGAACTTCGCGGGCAACCTCGCGTCCGGCGCGTTCCATGAGTTCGATTCCGGCGATCCCCCGCTCGCGAATCGTAATCTCGTCAATCCGACGCATTTGCTCGGTGTTTACGATTTTCATATGAGCGCACTCCACGATGAACCGGACGGTGAAGGATGATAAGGGTGACGACGGGGATGCGCAAGCCCGTCACCATGCGGCAGGGATATCAAAAGGGAAGCCGCCGCAATTGCAGGTCGGGGCGAACCATGTAAGGGAACAAAAGCGCGAGAGCTAATCCGATGGAGGCGAGTTTCCAATCGGGGAAGTAGCCGCGAAAAAAATCGAGAGCGAGGAGCGAAAAAATGATCGCGATAACTCCGACGATATAAAACCCAATCCAACGACGCGCCAGCCATAATCCGATGGCGACGAGCGGCCAGAATAACCAACCGAATAACAGTTTGAATGTGGTGAAACTCATTCCGAGAGCGCTCGTGGCCAGAGATTGCGAAGATTCGCGAGAAGATAACAACACGAAAACAAATATCAGCCACGCGGAAGAAATCGGTCGGCGACGGAGCCGACTTGAATTCAAGCGGAGTAACTCGGGAACAAGCATCGCGCAAACGAGAGTCAGGTAGTGGTTCCAAACAAGCGGCATGGCGAGATGAAGCGCAACCGTGTAACCGAGCCTCGCCCTACGGCGTCGTTCGATTCCACAACGCAGGTTGAGGCATGAAGCGAGCGCAGCGACGCCGAGTATCGCAAGTATGAGGGAAGTCGTAACCGCGTTGGCTTGACCGAACCACGCCCAAATCGAAACCGATCCTTTGGGTGGCATACGCGACATGGGCTCCAAGACTTGGAATTGAAACGCAGGCCAGTCGGCCGAACCCCAAACGAGTAATGAAACGAATCCGATGATCGCTAGCGTTGCCGAAAAACCGAGCAAGAATTCTCGATTCGATTTGCGATTGAAGTAGAGAAGCGGAATCCAAAATGCAGGATAGATTTTAATCGCTGATGCCGCAGCCAATGCAATGCCCGCACGAGTGCCATTGTTACGTTCGAGTTCGCGCAAGAACAAGCAAACGCCCAATGCGATTAGCAGGCTTACTTGTCCATATCCGATTCCTTCGCGGACGGGATCGCAAAGGAGCAATAACATCGCGGCGATTGCAGGTGACCCGTGCGGTCCGGCCATTCCCGCGAGCACGCAAGCAAGCACAAACAGTATCAATGCATCGCCGAGCCGCCAGAACCCTTCGGCCCATTTGTAATTTGGAATCAGACTGAACGGACGCAGGAAGGGAAGCACGGTCGGCGGATAAAGAAATGGGAGAGGTGTCCGATTCCAATGTTCGAGAGCGTATTGAACTGGCGGCGAATCGGGAGAAAGCTTTGGTTCACCCGACCATGGCTGATACGGTGGATTTCCAGTATCGGCGCTCCAGCGTAGTAGCGCGTAATAGGAAAAGAAATCGTCACGACTGCCAGGGACAAAGGCCGCCGCCATCGCAAGCAACGCCGCGACGTAAAGGGACATAGAGGCGCGCGGTTGTGGAATCATCGCTTATCCGGTCGTCGAGAACGGCCCCCATGAATGAAAGTGCGTTCGCAATCTATAGTTGGCGGGGGACGAAATCAATCGCTTCGGATTTTGGGCTTATCCTTTTGCATATCTCGCCACGCTGAGTTATGACGGAACCCATCGCGGGAACGGGGCGGTTGCGTCACGCTTAAATCGCGACCGATGCCTAAGGACGAAAAGGGGATGCAAGATGAGCGGGGAAAAAACGCGACGGGAATTCATGAAGGAATCGGCGGGGACGACGCTCGCCATATCGGCAGCACTTGGAAAGCTACAGACCGGTTGCGCGCGGTCGGATAAATCGGGCGGCGGGAAAGAATCGGCGCCACAGAAGTC
>CAZPIK010000284.1:0-5747 GCA_964586185.1 uncultured Candidatus Sumerlaeota bacterium
CGGCCAGACGATCAGCAGATCAATCTCTGGATTGGGTCTCGCGGCGAAGGCAACCGTCCAATAGACAAGCGCGCGGCAAAGTCCCATGAGGACGGGACTCCACGAAATCTGATTATGTCTCGCATTGTACGCGACGATTGCGCCGACCAGCAGCAATCCCCAAAAGAGCGCAAGCCATCCCCAATAGAGAGTGAGCATGAGTCCCGTCGCAAGCAAAGCGCAGGCGATCATGAAAACGGTATTGCGCGCGATGCGTCCCTGCGTGATCGGTCGCGCGATGCCATGTTCCTGATCCCATTCCGCGTCGAGGGCGTCATTCAAATACATTCCGCCGACGTAAAAGCACGACATCGCGGCCATCATCATAAAGAGGACGGGATTGAAGGCTCCGCTCGCCAGCGCCCACGCCGCCGCGCAATCCGCCCAAATCGTCGGCAAGTTCGAAACGCGACCGAGCGTCAGGTGAATCTTTAAGAACTCAAACGCGGGCTGCGGAGGTTTGCGGGACATGAGACTCCAATTTAGCGAGAAACCACTCAAACTCGTCGGCAACGGCGTCGGCCACGTTCTCGCGGCGCAATTCGGTCGGAAGCACGTCCCATGTATAAGTCTCGATTTCAAAGTGAGCAATCTTGTTTTTTACCCAAGGGGCGGCGAGGAAATCCAGAATGTGATCGGAAGTCGAGCCGAGTCCGCGATTTTCGGTCATATATAGGGGGACATGGCAATGGACGCGTAGCTCTTTAGCAGCGAGAAGTTCGTCGCGGTTCGAGAGCGCGGGGGCGATATCTTTCCATCGCCGCAGCGTTCCATCGGATGTCCGCGCGATTACCTGATGGAGATAAACACCGTCTGCAAACCGCTCCAATTCCTTGAGTGATTCCGCGCTCGGCGCAAGCTTCAAAGCCGAACTGATCTGAACTTTACTAATTCGAATTCCGGCGCGTTCGTACTTCTCTAGGCTTTCGGCGGCATTTTCATACTCCACGGCCATGTGACAGGTGTCGTAACAAACCCCCAGATGATTCTTGAGGATCGCACGCGCATCGTATTCATCAATGCCGTGACGCGATTCGAGATGCCGCGCTCCGGACTCGAACAATACTCCCGTAAAAAAATCCACGGTTTCATCCGTGGTTTCGATGTAACCCATCGGCTCGGGTTCAAGTCCCAAGTGAATGATTTTACCGGTTCGGAGGAAAATTTTATTCAAGTGGAGTGCGCATTCGGCCAGATTCCATACCATCTCAGTAACTTGTTCCTCGCTGCGAATCCATTCCTCGAACGAACCGGGCAGCGTGCTGATGCCTCCCTCCATCCCTTCGGGCAATAGTCGCGCGAGGAGGTCGGCCAGCCGCTTGGTATAGGTGAGCCGTTCGGGACGAGTCCAATCGGGCGCGAATACTTCCTCTTTGATTTTCGTGCCGTGGAATTGCCCGTAGGGAAATCCATTGATCGTAAAGACGTAGAGTTGATGCGCGGCGAGAAAATCCTGAAACTCGCGCATCGCTCCGCCAGCCGCCAGTTCCCGCGAGGCAAGATCGGAAAGCCGCAAACCGATCCCGAACTCCTTACCCGGCGCGATTTTCTCCCTCACGGCCAAAACGTATTGCCGGATGTTTGAAAACGTCTCCCCCCACGTTTCACCCGGATGGATGTTAGTGCAGTAAGAGAGGTGGATGGCACTGGGTGCGACGATCCGCATTCATAAAGTTAAACGCAAAGCGTGTAAAGAATGCAAAGGGAAGAAACCCTCTGGTCCCAGCAATCCAACATTGACGTATCAAGCGAACAACGTAAAAATGCCTTTCGTAGCTTGGGATGAGGATGGGTTATGATTGAGTTCGTGTCGGGACTGGCCCGAAACGGTCGGGTGAGAGTTACGCTTCACGCCCGCGCTGAGATGGACGCGGACGCGATTTCGACCGATGACCTTCTGGCGGCCTTGTCCTCGCCGAAGTGCGAACTCGGCGAGTATTATCCCGATGACCCGCGCGGACATTCCCATTTATTACTGGGTTGGACGGCCGCTGGAGATGCGATTCACGCTTGTTGCGCCGTTCACGAGGGTGAGCTCGTCGTGATTACAGTTTACAGTCCCAACCCGGCCCTTTGGTCGGAGGATTGGAGGAAACGAAAATGAAAACGTGTTACTTCTGCAAAGGAACCATTGAGCTTCGGGGGGTTGACTACATGGCTCGCGGCGAAACGGGATACGTTTCGGTCAAGGGACTACCGGCGGAGGTCTGCGTTCAATGCGGCGAGACTTTCTTGGAGGCCGATTCCTCCCGCCGGGTGGACGAAGCCCTGTCGCGCGCTCCCGCGTCGCCGGAGCGCATGGAAATCCCCGTGGTGGCTTGCCGTTAGCCCTGAATGAACAACAATATCCAATTTGCGAATAATTTAAACGTCCTGCAAAAGGAAAGTGTACTCGTGATCGAAGAATTGTTCACGCAAAGGCGCAGAGAGCGCAGAGCATTCCGAATTCTGATTTGTAATCTGCGCAATCTGCGTAATCTGCGGATAAAAAGATTTCCGATCCTTCATTCGGCGAAGAACGATTGCAGCCGCGCCACAACTTCGCGCGCGGGGGCGATGTGGATCGAACGGGTCGGGAGCGATTTTAGAAAAGTCTGTCCATAAGATGCCGAGGCGACGCGACGGTCACATATGAGCACGGCTCCTCGGTCGGTTTTTGTGCGGATGAGCCGACCAAATCCTTGTCTAAATCGAATGACCGCGCGGGGGATGATGAATTTTTCAAACGGGTCCTGCCCTTCGTTTTTGATCGCCTCGACGCGAGCTTCCAACAGTGGCTCGCCCGGAACGGCAAACGGTAGCCGCGTGAGTGCAAGACACGAAAGCGCCTCCCCGGGGATATCCACACCTTCCCAAAAGCTGGACGTTGCGAAAAGGATTGAGCCGACGTCGCGACGGAACGACTCCGTGAGAAGCGTCCGTCCGGTCGTTCCCTGTTTCAGGCATGGATATCCCGCCGCTTCGAGCGCGGGTGCGATCGCGGCATGAGTCTTTTCCAACAAACTATAGGAAGTGAAAAGTGCAAGTGTCCGTCCGCGACTAGCCAAAAGACTTCGCTTCAAAAATTCCGCGAGCGCGCCCGTGAACGCAGTCTCAGTCGGTAGCGGCATATCGGATGGAACTCCGACGTAAACCTGTTTTTCGTAATCGAACGGCGAATCGAGCAGGGTCGTTTCGACGCGGCGGGCTTTCGACGCGGTGGGGTTCGTTGGAGTTTCGAGCGCGGCGGCTCCGACGACCGATAATTTTTCCGGATCCTCCGCGCCGACCTGACCTTTGAAGTGATCGAAATTTCGTCCGACGCTGAGCGTTGCCGAAGTCATGACGACGCCGCGATAACGGCGCAAAATCCTTTCGCGGATATCGTGCGCGACCTTGAGCGGCGCGGCGTTAAAGCTAAGGTTGGGTCGCTTGCCGATCCCGCGCCGACGATACTCAACCCAACGGCAATCCTCCGTTCCTTCATCCAAAAACCGCAAAGTGCGGCTCAGATGCGATTCAATTTTCAGCACGTTCGATTTGAGTTCCAAAAGCGGACTCATGTTTTCGGGCGTCTCTTCTTCAATTGTCTTTCGGATTGCATCGTGCAGCTCGCGCAGCTTCGCGACGTATTCGCGTCCCGCCGTCAGGACTTTTCGCAGACCGTTCAGCGTTTCAGTAACCCAGAGAGGCGAGTTCACCGTCTCGTCCGGCATCCGCCGCTTAATCTCCATCGGCTTGTCCATCGGGACGTTTTCATCCTCGTCGAGCGCCATCGCGACCCGCTCGGTCATCTCCTCGACAGTGTCGCGGAACTCGCCATGCGACTGCATGATTTCGATGCTGATTCGATACATCCAATTGCGCGCATCGTCGGGCGGCAACGGCCAAAGCTTTTCGTGGATTTTCTCCGAGATGAAATGGAGCAGGCCGCTTCCCGTTTTGGGCGCGGCCAATCGTCGGAGCGAGAATAGAAGCCCCGCTCGCGAGACCCGCGCACCGAAATACGCCGTTGCGACTTCTTCCAAATGATGGGCTTCGTCGAAGATCACCCGATGGAACGGAGGCAGCACCGCCGCTTGCGTATAGTTTTCAGTTTCTGCGCGAACCGCGAGATCGGCCATCAGAAGATGATGGTTCACGACGAGTAGATGCGCCCGCGCCGCTCGCCGACGCGCCGTATAGAAAAAACAATTCTGATAGAACGGACATTTCGTTCGCAGGCAGTTGTCCGATTCCGACATCACCTGTTCCCACACGTCGTCATCGGGCGTGAACCCAAGATCGGCGAGGCTGCCGTCCTTCGTGGTCTTGATCCATTGCTGGATCGCGTCCATCTGCGTCGCCTTTTCCGGCTCGACGAGGAACGTCGGATTTTGGCGGACGTATTCGGCTTTGCGGCGGCAGAGATAATTATTGCGCCCCTTGACGAGCGTCGCGTCGAACTCAAGCCCGAGCGTTTGCTTGAGGAGCGGCAAATCCTTTTCGATGAGTTGCTCCTGAAGATTGATCGTGTTCGTCGCGACGACGACCTTCTCATTGTTCTTGAGGCTCCACGCGAGGGCAGGGAGAAGATAGGCGAGCGATTTTCCGGTCCCGGTTCCCGCCTCGATGATCGCGACGGCGTCCTCGTTCATCGCGCGGGCAACCTCGCGCATCATCTCGACTTGCTGCGGGCGGAACTCGTAGCCTTCGAGCTTGGCCGCGAGCGCGCCGCCGGGCGAGAGGAGCGCACCCAAATGATCCCAATCGAGCGGAGTATTTGCGCGGGGCGGCGGCATCGCCTTCACGACGGGACGAATCTCCGTGCAGTCGTTGTTGATGATATAGGAGCCAATGCCGCGCTCGCCAAGCGTCGAAGAAATCTCTATATCCGCACCAGAGGGTTCAAGTCGCCCGGAAGGATGGTTGTGAATGATCACGTCGCCGGGACGGGCGTATTGCATGAGCGCGGGAACGGCGTTGCGATTCCCGAAGGCATAAGCCTCAACCTCTTCGACGACCAAATCGCGATCCAGCCGACCGACAAAAAAAACTTCCGCACCGCGCACTTCGGCAATCTCGCGCCGAATCGCCTCTCGGCATTCCGGTGAGATAAACTTATCGAGCGTGGTGCTTGCGGCGGTTGGAGTCATGAATGAAAGAATTGGAACGTAACAGGCAGGACGGCCAAAAACGGATATATTAAAACGCAAAGGACGCGAAGGACGCAAAGGAGGAAAATCATGAACGCTTTGGCTGATCCATAATTCTCGCCAGACTTCTGGTTTTCATTCTAATCGGCGTTCATCGGCGGCTGGCATAAAATTCGAATTCATATTAGCCGCCGATGGACGCCGATGAACGCCGATTGAATTCAAGAGATCGTATGCTTTCCCGTTTTTGATTTGAACTCCTATCCAGCATTTCCGTCCCGCATTTCCCTGACCTTGCTCTATCTACTTTTCCGGTCACCGTAGTCCCCGAATGGGGACGGGCGGATTGTAGCCCGGGGTGGAGCAAAGCGAAACCCCGGGTAAGCACCGCCCCCAAATTCAAGCCCCGGCGGGGCGACGGAGATTTCGCCGAGGCGGGCAGCGCTTGCTTGCGCACAAAGAAAAGTCGTGATATGCAAACGTAGTGGTCGGCATGTGGACAACGTGCGAGAAGTGAGATGTTTTATGGTCAAACGTACTGGAATTTCCAAAGAGAAAACCGAACTGGAAGACGATCTTCGTCCGGAGTACGAC
>CAZPIK010000285.1:0-5722 GCA_964586185.1 uncultured Candidatus Sumerlaeota bacterium
GAACGTACAATTCCTCCACCGTTTCGCGTCGGCGGATGAGATGCGCTTTGTTCCCTCGAATCAAAACCTCGGCTGGGCGCGGACGCGAATTGTAATTGGAGGCCATCACCATTCCATAAGCCCCGGCGTCGCAGACCAAAAGCAAGTCGCCGGCCTTTAGTCCCGCAAATTCGCGATCCTTGCCGAGAAAATCGCCCGATTCGCAAATGGGTCCCACGATATCGTAGCTCCGCGATTTACCCTGAGCCTTGCCGCTTACGCGCAGAATCCGATGGAACGCCGAATAAAGCGAAGGTCGGATGAGGTCGTTCATCGCGCCGTCAACAATGGCAAAATCCTTTTTTTCGCCCGGCTTGATGTATTGAACTTGCGTCAAAAGGAACCCCGCGGAACCCGCAATCGAACGCCCCGGCTCGAAAATGACATCCACGCCGAGCGGTTTCAAAATCGGGATTGTTTCCTTGGCGAGCGCGGCGACGTCCATCGGCGTCTCGCCGCGTTCGTAATCAATTCCGAATCCGCCGCCCAAATTGATCGAACGAATCTTATGTCCGTCCTTCTTAAGAATCTCCAGCAACTCGATCACGCGCCGCAACGCTTCGACATACGCCGACGGTTTCATAATCTGCGAACCGATGTGGCAGTGAAGTCCCGAGAGCGTCAGCCCCTTGAGTTTCGCCGCGCGACCAAACACCTGACGAGCAATCTTAAACGGAATGCCGAACTTATTTTCCTTCTTCCCCGTCGTGATGTAGTGGTGAGTTGAAGCGTCCACGTCGGGATTGATTCGAAGCGCGGCGGTCGCGGTCTTTTTTGCTTTGCGCGCGACCTCCGCAATCGCCTCCGCTTCCGCTTCGCTTTCGATGTTGAACATCCGAATGCCCGCCTTAAGCGCTATCGCGATTTCTTCCTTCGTCTTGCCGACTCCTGCAAAGACGATCTTTTTCGGATCAGCGCCCGCGGCCAATCCGCGCTCCAGTTCGCCCGACGAAACAATATCAAGTCCCGATCCCTCGACGATGATCGAGCGAAGAATCGCTTGTGAGCTGTTGCACTTCATGGAAAAAGCGATGAGCGGATCGAGCGGCGCGAACGCATTCTTAATCCGTCGGTAATTCGACATCAGCGCAGCGTGACTATAAACGTAGAGCGGCGTCCCGTACTTCTTCGCGAGGTCTTCGAGCTTAACCCCTTCGATTCCGATGATATTGGACGATGATTTTCCGGTCGGCATGTGTGTGATCCCTTGTCTTTGTATTGATGGTATAGATGAAAAACACTTTGTTAATAAAACCGCCCAGCCGAGCAAACGACTGGGCGGAACATCGAAAACGATATACTCGGCCTGCGGATTACCGCTTCGAGAACTGGTAGGCCTTGCGCGCCTTGGCGAGACCGTACTTGCGGCGTTCCTTTTCGCGCGAATCGCGTGTGAAGAATCCATGCGCCTTCAGAACCGCGCGGAATTCGGGGTTGGCTTTTTCAAGCGACCGCGCGCAGCCGTGGCGGATCGCCTCAAGCTGGCCGGTGAACCCGCCACCCTGAACGTTCACAACCAAATCGTATTTGCTCGCGGTGTGGGTTTCCTTGAGCGGGGCCTTGATGATCTCCTCGCAGAGCGGACGCTTGGAGAAATATTCCTCCGAAGGCCGACCGTTGATCGTGATCTTCCCTTTGCCCGGTCGCAGGTAAACCCGCGCGACAGAAGTCTTGCGCCGTCCGACGCTGATCCATTGTTCGAGAGCCGCCATATCGTCTCTATCCTTCCGTTATCTTCCCCGGCCCGGCATCGGCGTCGGCTTTTGCGCCGAATGCGGATGATCGGTTCCGGTGTAAAGTCTAAGCCGCGTCATGGTCGCTTTGCCGAGACGGTTCTTGGGAAGCATTCCCCAAACTGCCCGACGAACCAATTCTCCCGGCGTTCTTTCGTTGAGTTCGATCGCGCTGAATTCGCGCAATCCGCCTCTCCAATTTGTGTGGTGCTGATACGCCTTGTCTTCCCACTTGCGCCCAGTCAGATGCACCTTGTCGGAGTTTAAGACGACGACGTGCGTCCGCATGTTACGATGCGGGGTATAGTTGACCAGATGCTTGCCCCGGAGAACGGACGCAATATCGGCGGCCAATTTGCCGAGCACCTGCCCCTTGGCGTCAACAACGTACCACTGTTCCTTGAGTTCCTCCGACTTGGCGGAGACCGTGTAGCCCTTCATGACTCTTCTCGTTCCTTCACATTAGCGCTGGCGGGATAGGCAGAAAACCAACCTCGCCGCAAGACACAAGCCCGCTCTTATACCCAAACCCCATCGCTCCGTCAACCCTTTACGAGAGTCATTCCGGAAAAAAGGATGTTCATCCGTTTTCCGATCACCCATTCCAGAAATTCTGCTCAAGACGAGGATGACGGGTTGGATGCATTCAATCCGCGAAGCGGATGGCGTAATAAAGCGAAGCGTGAGGTCGAGCGGAGCGAGACGAACGCTGGAGGGCGTCACCAACCTTCTGTAAAGCCCTCGACGAGGGCGACGGAGATTCCGCCGGGCCGCTTGGGCTTGCGCCGGGTGGAGAGTCGTGAAGGAATTGGGCGTGACAAAAGGCACGGCTCGATGACAGTGAAAGAGGGACGGCTCGATGATAGTCCGCGCTAGGCTGGAATCCGCGACCTTGAAAGTCGGTCTGTGGACAAAACGTGAAAAGTGAATTCCTTTTAAGTCAAACGTCCCGGAATTCCGGTGCCACATCTGAATTCTTTCTTCTCAAGTACAGTCACGACTCTTCTTGTCTTTTCGCACCCTGCTTTTGGATAATCGAGCATCTTGGCGTCGGAGGATGAAATGAAAATCAGGACAAAATTGAATAACGGATTGCTGGGCATGTTGTTCATGGCTGCGGCTTCGATGGGTGTTGCGGAAGAAGTGCCGCTCGACCGTCCCCAGCCGCTCAAGGCGTTGCTCATCCTTGGCGGATGTTGCCATGACTACGCGGCGCAAAAGGATTTGCTGAAGGCGGGAATTGAATCTCGCGCGAATGTAACCGTCGAGATCATCCACTCGACCGACACCAGCACCGCGCCGCCGATTCCGATTTACGGTAATGCGAAATACGCGGACGGCTTCGATGTGGTGATCCATGACGAATGCGCGGCGGATATTAACGACGCGGCGGTCGTCGAAGGGGTCCTCGCACCTCATCGCGCGGGACTACCCGGCGTGAACCTTCACTGTGCTATGCACAGCTATCGCACGACCAAGAACGTCAATCAGGCGGTCACGTCGGGAACGGGCGAATCACTCTGGTTCGATTATCTCGGAGTGCAGTCTTCGGGTCACGGACCGCAAAAACCGATTGCGATTTCGTTCACCGATAAATCACATCCAGCCGTCGCGGGTCTCGGCGATTGGACGACCGTTAAGGAAGAGCTGTATAACAACATCGTCGTGCGCGAGGCGACGAAAGTCCTAGCGCGGGGCGTTCAGGAACCGAACACGAAACCGAATTATACGGAGTCCGCCGTTGTTTGGACGAATGAATATGGCGACAAAAAAGCTCGCGTGTTCTCGACTACGATTGGTCACAACAACGAGACCGTTGCCGACGCAAGGTATCTTGAGCTCGTCACGCGCGGCGTGCTTTGGGCTTGCGGAAAACTTCAGGATTCCGGCGCGCCGATGGATGGTTACGGTCCGATAAAACGCTAGGGGATATTTTTCGGTGTTCCCTGATGCCGGTAAAGGTCGCCGTCGGAAACCGTTCCGTTCGAAGGGTCATAGGTAAGGTCTTCGAGATAGTTCCGAAACTGCGCCCGCTCGACGTTCGTATAAGTTCCCGTTCCCTCGATAAAGTGAATGACCGCTCGCTCATTGATGTCGGCAAGACGCGAGGGATTGTTGGTGTCGGACATGGTGCTGAGCGGATTGGGATTCGTGGTCCCTTTTCCGTTCGGGCTAATAAGATCCGTATCGGGTCCGACTGAAGTTAGAATCCAACCATCTTTTGTCGCCTTGGCGTTGCGATAAGCGTAAAAAATCGCCCCCTCCTCGACGGTAAAGGGATCCAAGGGGATCGAGGTGATATAGGAAATCGGGGTGGTAAGGCCGAAGAAATGAACGCCTAGCATCCGATTGCCCGTTTCACGGGTGCAGAACGAATAGTAGCCGGGAGCAAGAGTACCCAAGCGATCCACAATGTATTGGGGCATCCGCGCGGGGTTGTCTGTTCCCTCGGGATATTCGTTATTGTCCACATGGTAGGCCTCGATCGCGGTGGCTAATGAACGAATATCGGACTTGGCGCGCGAAACCTTCGCTCGAACTTGCGCTTCCAAAAAATTGGGAACCGCAATGGCGGCCAGTATGGCGATGATCGCAACGACGATCAAAAGCTCGATCAGTGTAAAGGCTACGTGCGCAGGGCCCATCCGCTTGGTGAATATCATTTTTCCTCTCCTAAAAAGCTTCCTTTGCATAAGTGAGAATCAATCTCAATTTACATACGAATGAGAATTATTCTCAAATATTCATCAGAGTCAATATGAAAAACAATGATTTTTCGCAAAATCACTATAAAATTGATCTTATTACAGTTACAGATATTACGTGTGGCTGATTTTTTCTTGCATCTGCTCGAACCGTTCTTTGCGAAGTTCGTTGAAACCAGATTTCATGGCGACGTTTCGGCGTTCCTCTTGAGCCGCAAGTTCCTCTCGAGTATGGCGCTTCACTTTGAATTTCTCGCGGGCGGCAATCAGGTACTCGGCGAGCCGCTTGACAATGTCTTCTTCGGATTCATTGAGGAGAACTGGCTCCCGGCCATCTGCGACTTTCTTATTGTAGTCGGTCTCGGCTTTCGAGATTTCGACGCCGACGAAACCGACTTCGTAGTCCTCTAGGATTTTCCGCTGATGGAGATTTTGGAGAAACGCGATGCCGGACATTTTCTGCCGGGGATTGTAAAGGATGAGGTCGGGTTCGAGGCGGTAGAGATTGGAAAGGCTTTCGCCCGCGTCGGTTGACCAAAACGATTCCCACCTTCCGCTCGGCGCGGCGTCGAGAATGTTGTGCAGGATCGCCGAGGTTTCGGGATTGGGATCTATAACCAATACGCGGATGGGGCCATCGGGTTCATCGTCGCTGACCTCGCGTTTGCGCGGAGAAATATTCGGGGCGATTTCCTCGCGAGTCCGAGGCGATACGCCAAAGTCCTCGACGAATTGATTGATGAGCGAGAGCAAACGCATCGGCTCGATTGGTTTTTCGAGAAACAAATTGCCGCCCGCTTCTTTGGTCAGTTCGGGGAGATCGGGATGCTTCTCTCCCGAAAGAAAAAACACGGGAACATCGAAAAACTTTGGGTTTTTTCGAATCGCCTCGACGGTTTCGAGTCCCGTCATGATCGGCATCATGATGTCGCAAACGATGAAGTCGGGTTGGTATTGCTCGAGCATGGCGAGACCCGCCATGCCGTTTTCGGCCTCGGCGATTTCGTGGTGTGTGCCTAGCGCGAGACGGAGCAACGCCCGGATGTCTTCCTCGTCGTCAATCAGGAGAACACGGAGTTTGTGAGGTAACGTCGGCGCGGCTTCCGTCATTGCACCGGAAAGTTCGCGGACATATCGGACGATTTCATCCGGGCTTGAGGTATCGTCCAGCCATACTCTTTTTTCGATGGGAAGGGTGTCGAATTTTGAGCCGAATTTATCGCGGAAATCGCCCGACGATAAACC
>CAZPIK010000286.1:0-5720 GCA_964586185.1 uncultured Candidatus Sumerlaeota bacterium
ACGGCGAAGTAGGTCGGCTGCTTTGCGCCCGCACAACAGACGGCGGCAAAGAATGGAAATTTCGCGGATGGATCGGCGAGGAGCCGAAAGAAGGTTACGAAATCATGCCCTCAACGGTTCGGCTTTCACCCACCGAACTTTACACAGCCACGCGAGTTCGCCCCGGCGAAAAAAGTTGGATCGGCGCTTATCGTTCGCTTGATGACGGTCTCACGTGGACTAAGGAAGCCGATCCCGTCTCCGATTGCGGTGAAGGGAATCCACCCGCGCTCATCAAGCTGAAGGATGGTCGGCTTTGTCTTGTATATGGAGTTCGCTCGGCGCCATTTCGAATTTGCGCGAAGCTCAGCCGCGACAATGGCAAGACCTGGGGAAAGGAGAACGTCCTTCGCAATGATGGCGCCGACCGCGACATCGGATATTGCCGTGCCATCGAGCGTCCTGACGGTAAAGTGGTTGCGGCTTACTACATCAATGAGAAGACCACGGGACCCGAACGTTATATCGGCGCGACGATCTGGGATCCGGCCAAGATGGATTGAACTTAGGTATGTAAACGCTTGACCCCGGCGCGCGAGACGACCAGAATGATCGCTCGTTAGAGTTTGTCATGATAAAACAACAATCCACACCCGAAGATGACCCCGCATCCAATCCAAATAAAATGAACGAAACAGACAGTCCCGTCGGGGTTCGTCCCGCTCGTCGCCTCCGCCGTCCCAATGATATCGCTTCGCTTGCCCTCATCAAGGAATCTACGCGTCGGGCTTATCATGTGGTTTATAAGGATATCTTCGATTCCGGCGTCGTGGATCGGCGGACCAAAGAGTTAATTGCCATCGGCGCGGCCGCCATTTCGGGTTGCGAGGGCTGCCTTATCGGACATATACGCAAGGCCAAAGCACTCGGGTTAAGCATGGACGAGGTCAAAGAAGCTGTGGCTGTGGCGTTTTCGGTCAATGCGGCTACGGTGGTGGATCATTCGGATGTGGTTGCTGCGATTCTGGGATTGGACGAAAAAAAATCGGAGTAGGTCGTAATTCCCAATTGCATCCCGAACGCGTTGTGGTAAAAGGGATCGCTATAACCTGAGCAGTGGAGGAATCCTGTGTCTTTGGAATACGTCGAAAAGTTCTATAACCTCTACTCGCGCTATTACGATCAAACGTTTGGCCATGTTACGAAGGGCGGGCGCGAAATTGCGCCTGAGTTTCTTCAACTTGCGCCTGAAATGAAGTTGCTTGAAGTGGGCGTCGGAACCGGACTCACCCTGCCGCATCTTCCTTCGAACATTCAAATCACCGGAATTGATATGTCTGAAAAGATGCTGGAGATGGCGCACAAACGTGTTGCCGATTTGGGGCTTCGTCACGTCGAGCTGCATAAAATGGACGCGACCAATCAGTGTTTTGCCGACAATGCTTTCGACTGCGTACTCGCGGCCTACGTTGTTTCGGTCGTTCCCGATCCGATCAAGCTTGTTTCGGAGATGAAGCGAGTCTGCAAGCCGGGGGGTAGCATCGTTTTTCTCAATCACTTTCTAAGCGAGAATTTCGTCATCCGTATCGCCGAAAAAATCATTTCGCCTATTTGCTACCGCATCGGATTCAAAACCAATCTCGACCTACGAAAGCTGATGGCCGATACCGGGCTGGAAATTGAACGAATCGAGCCGATAGATTTTCTGGGTAATTGGAAAGCCGTGCGCTGCATAAATCCCGCAAAGTGAACATGGTTTTATTCCACTCTTGCCGTCGCCTTACTCTGCTTGTGGCGTTGGTGTTGCCCTTTGCAGGTTGCAATCTTGCGCCGAAAGATCCGATGGGTCTTCGCGATGCCTCCTCGTTCATGGCGAGTTCGCGGCGTCCGACTCCCGTCGCCGAAATTATTGAATTGGCGAATCAGCGCGCGTCCGAAGGTCGGACGATCGAAGCCGCGGCGATCTTTCGTTCGGGACTTCGCGAGCATCCCGATTCGCCCGCATTGCGCGAGGGGTTAGCGCGAATGCTGGATCGCATGGATCGCGTGGACGAAGCGATTGACCAATTCGGTGAAGCGCTTCGGCTCTCCCCCGATAACGAGCAATATCAGGCGAACTTGGCGCACTTGCTTTATCGGCGTGAGCGGTACGTTGAAGCGTCCGTCCATTTCAAGCAGGTGCTGCGGATAAATCCCGCCAATGCGAGCGTGCTACGGTGGTGCGCGATGAGTCTTATCAAGCAGGATAAATGGGAAGAGGCATTGGGATATGCCGAACGCGAAGCGGTGCTTAAGCCCGATGATATCGAAACGCGACAAACTTTGGTCACGCTGCGCGAATCCGTCGTACAGCGCCGCGCGGCCATGAATCAGACGCTTAAGACACCTGCGTCCACTCCTGATCTTATTCCACCCCCGCCGCCCCCATTGCCTTCGGTTGTGGTTGAGTAGTTATGACCATCTCTGCGCTCGCAGAGCTGGAAATTGTTTCGCCCGTAACGAGTACGTTGAAGATTGCCTGTCGTTTCGTCTGGATTTCGCGCCGCCATTCCGAATAGGCGAGGTTGGAAAAATAGACCGTCGCGCCGAGATAAAACCAGAAAAGCTGGAAGGTCGGATTTCCGGGACCCAGGATCCAAACCTCGCCAATGAGATTGAGGAGCAGGAACGCGATCTGCGCAAAAGCCGCGTGAGCCATGACGGCGGAATCGGACGTAATCCGGCGCGTGATGAGCCGCTTTTCTTTCAGCGAGACCTGGATAATGACCAGCACAAAAGCGATGACGCCGAGCGCGCCGACCGATTCGAGCATTCCCATGTAACCCGATCCATCGCGCACGCTACCGATGGCGCTTGTTCCGACCTCTTCATCCGCGTCGGCGAGCTCTCCGACTCCGAAACCGTATCCGAGCCACGGATGCCGCTTAAAGGCCTCGATGCTGTCCTGCCAAATATAAATCCGCGAGGCGAAGAAATCTTCGGCGGTGATTCCTCCGCGCGACATCATTTCCCAACCGCGCACGAAAATTCCGCGTTGAATGATAACCGCCGCGCCAAGAACCATCAGGGTGATGATGAAACGGCGTCGGCGTTGTGATTGGCTGCGGATAAGCTGGGTTGCTCCCCAGACCATAGCCCCGCCGAGCGCGCCAATGAACGACGCCCGCGATCCCGTGGCGTAAATACAGGCGAGGTTCACGGCGACCATGAACTGCGCGAAGAACTTAAAAATCCGGCGTGGCTGCGTCGAAATTAACCAAAGTCCGGAGAGAAAGGCGAACGCAAGGTAAGCTCCTTCGCTGTTTGGCCCGCGATAGAGACTTTGATAACGACTCATCATGGCGAGTTTGCCTGTTGCCGCGCCCCACACGAAACTCATGGCGCTGAGGCCGACGAGCATCCAAGCAACCAACTCGAATAATTTGCGATACTCATGCGGTTTAAGCACTGCAGGTAATAAGAAAAGCATGAGGCCGATGGAGAGCGCCGCAGGCATAAGTTTGGCCGACGAGAGCAACCATGCTTCGGCGTTAAGGGCCGATAGCAAGCACACGAACAAATACAGAATGACCGTTACTGGAAATCCTTTTACTCCTGAACGCCGCCGCAGAAAGAAGAAGCCGAAGACACCCGCAAGCGCCGCCCAGCGATACACGAGAAACACAGATCGCGGAATGGGGGTTCGGAAAGTGGTGAGGATAAAACACAGGAGAAAAGCGACGAACATCAGTACCGACCAAGGTATGCGTTCGCGTACCTTATGTTGCGCGGTTAAGACGCCCCATCGTTCGGCGGTAAGTGGTTGAACCGGAACGTCCGTCAGGGATGTGGTTGATGTCGTAGAAATCATTGGGCGGTTCCGGTCAGGATTGCGCGCAGGCGATTCGCGCCGATTTCGGGAGTCCAATCGGCGACGCTTCGACGGGCTTCGATTCCCATCGCGGCTAGATCGCCACGGTTATGGATACAATGAAGGAGACGATCCCGCAAGCCGCGCGAGTCTTCGGGCTTGATCGTCCAGCCGTTGACTCCATCCCGAACGTAGGCAGCGACTGCGCCAGCGTTCGTGCTGCCCAGCACTGGCATTCCCGAAGCGAGCGCCTCCATCACCGCCATACCCCAACCATCGTGGCGGCTTGGAAAGAGAAGCAGATCGTGATCGGCAAAAAAGCGATGGCGTGTGTTCCAGCCGCATTCGCCAATGAATTCGACGTTTGGGATTTTGAGTCGTTCGACCTTGGATTGAATGAGCGCGCGATCGGGTCCATCCCCCATGACGGTCAAATGGAAGTGGTTCGCCGCGTCGCCCAATTGAGTAAATGCCTCGATTGCCCAATCCAATCCTTTGAGCGGATGGAGTCGCCCGCAATAGAGGATTCGCAGAGGGGCGTTTGGTTCGCGCGCGGATCGCTCGATGGCGTGAAACTCACTCACGTTCATATAGTAAGGGAGGAAGTGGAGTTTAAATTTCGGAAAGCCAAGGGCTACGTAGGCATCCACCGCAAGCGGACTATGAGCGAGTATGCCGGAGCAGGGGAGCAGCAATGAATGGATCAGTTGACGGCGAACGAAACTTTTCAGCTTCGAATGCGAGATGCCCGGCTTTTCGGAAAAGTAGAACCACCTTGCGCGGTGACGATTGAGGAGCCGCATCGCCGCCGCAATCGAGGGCATGGTATAACCGCCCCCGATCAAATGGATTCGACCTCGTTCGATATTCGATTCGATTCGACTCGAAAGTCCGGGATTCCACACGGCGAATTCAAATCGCGAAGAGAGTCTTTTTACGGGCAGAAATTCATGAGGGAATTCTACTTTCGGAACGGGCCAGCCGGGACGTTCGACAAATCGCGGCATGGCGAAGAGGGCTTCGATATCGAACTCCGAAGATGCGTATAGGGCGTTGAAAAAATCAAGCGCGTGCGGACTAGGGCCGGGATAAACAAGGGTGATTGGAATCTTTTCGGGCATGTGTGGAAATATAAGTGTTTAATTTCTTGGTGCGTTCCCGGCTTCGCGTTGCATCGCTTCGAGCGTCGTTTGGAGGTTCTTAGCCGCGTCGTGAAAATTAGGTTGGATCGCGAGCGCGCGCTTGAAATATTCCGCCGCGCGGGACCATTGACCCGGTTGCATGAACATCGTTCCCATGTTGTTTAGCGACTCGACATGAGTCGGCCGCATCGCGAGATCGAATTCATAATGCCGAATCGCTTCTTCGTTTCGGCCTGCGTGTTGAAAAGTCAGCGCCAGCCCAAAGTGCGCCTCAGCGTGATAAGGCGAAATCTCAAGGGTTCGACGATAAGCTTCGGCGGCTTCGGCGAAGCGGTTCATTCGCGTAAGCGCGACACCTGAGTTGCAATGCGCGTCAGCATACCTTGGACGTAACTGCGCGGACTTCAAGAAAAGCTCAAGCGCCTTTTCGTTATTCCCGCGCTGCATCTGAATCAATCCCAAGTTATTATAGGGTTCGGAATATTCGGGATTCACTTTGACCGCGCGCAAAAAAAATGGCTCCGCTTCGTCGTAGCGGTTTTGATCAAGGCGCACGACACCCATGCTGTTGATCGCCTCGACGGAATGGGGGCTTATTTTGTGCGCGCGTTCGTAAAAGTCGTAGGCCTTGTCCAATTCCTCGCGCATGTGATGCGCGTAGCCGAGCTGATAGGGCGCAATCCACGCGCCGGGGTTTTTCTTCATCGTGTCGCCGAAGAGTGTTTCGAGTGTTTTATAGTGCGTGGATT
>CAZPIK010000287.1:0-5716 GCA_964586185.1 uncultured Candidatus Sumerlaeota bacterium
CTCCAAGTAAGTTGGCTCGTGTTCCGCATCTTCACGCCCGCAAGCACGGTTTGGCCGGGAAACATCTGAGGCGGAATGGAATGATTGACAAGCGCGGCGCTGTTGGTTCGCGCGGGATTATATACCGTCAGCGAGACAATGTTCGAATCTGCCGTGCCGTGGGTATTCGTCCCGTGGTACTGATAGAACGCCTGATCCGTCAGGAACACATTGTTTCGGGTGAGGAGCGTCGAGTTTCCGCCGACGGTGCTTGGAGGAGGCACAAACGTGGTTTTGGTCCATTCGTGGTCTATCACAGGATCTCCTATGACTTCGACGCCGAAGACGACATTCTCGCCTTGATTAACCGCCTGACTGCTCGGCTGACGGACAATCTGCACCGGCGTAAAGTTGTCAAACGTGACCCTGCGATCATCAAAAGCTCGCCCCCAACTCCGTTTTCATTACCGTCCAATAGATTTCCAAAAACGTCTTGGACGCCGTGGAATCCCCTGATGATCGCCGTGTATTGTCCCGTCGGCAGGGCGTTGAACGTTGCTTGGAACTGAGAACCGTTTGTTGATGTTGTCGTCGGGGCAACAAATTGGTCAACGTTGTTCAGGAAATCAATGTCCCCGGCCACATGGATCGGCGAAACCGGTTCCGAGAAATTCGCCGTAAAGACGGTGTTGCCGTTGGGTTTCGTAACCGACCAATTGAGAAGAGTTGGAGGCGCGTGATCGTGCGAGGGGGGAATTCCCCCCTGACCCAATCCCGGTATCGCGGCATCGGTCGTGAACGCGAGACCAAAAAGCAACATCTCATTATTCGTAAGCTCACCGCCTTCGACGTCATTGGGCGTCGGGTTATCGTAAATACCTGAAATATTAATAATCGTGCCCGCGGGCAATGCAATCGGCTCATTGTAGATATAATGGTTTTGCCAGTTGAAATCCCACTTATCCACGTTGATGAGCGGCACGACCTGCCCGCCGGGCTTGGTGGCCGTCACTCGCATGTCCGTTCCGTATAGATGCATATGCGGAAACACGCCCACCATATGCACATCGAACGGCAGGGGGTAGGTATTTTTAATTTCAACATCCAATGTATTGGCTGGAATAGTGAAATCGAGCCGGGTTGGCGGAAACTGAATAAGCTGCTGCACGTTTGGATCATTGGAAAGCTTTAGGCCGATTTGGGTCTGATCCGATTCGGGATCCACCCCGACATTGTTGGCCGAATAGTGCATTTGAAGAATGATGTTTGAACCGGCGGGAAGGGTGTTGCCAAGATTCTCGTTGAAAGGTTGGAGGTTGCCGCCCGGAGCCCATCCGCCCAGACCTGCAACGGCATCCACTCCCGCGCCGCCAAAGCAGGTCCAGCCATCCCCCGGATTGCCATCTTCGGCGTCTTGAGCGGGACCGTTATTAAACGGATCGAGGAAGAGCAGCGCGTGGTGAGCAATCAAGCCATTGCTCGGCTTGACCTCGAGTCCCACCATGGTCTTATCCTCGACAAAACCTGTGGGGAGAACAAAGCAGCGATAAATGTCGCTATCGCCGGGATTGAGCGTCCACTGCGGCGCGGTCAAGATCACATCGGGATTGCCGTTCTCCCACGCGTCGTTGAATGTGGGATTCATGCGCATGAATGCGATATCCCCTTCCGGCGCGCCGAAGTAATCCCAATCCACAAGCAATTGGATTTCATCATTAGTGAGCGAGCGGTCATGCCAGAAGCCTTCGCCGGGGCCCTTGCCCGGTTCAAAATCGGGAGAGTCGTAATTCTGATTCTGCGATGCGTTCCAAGGGGGCATAGTTCGACGTGAAACTTCATAAGCAATATCGGCGGCGCGAGGCATTGCTTCAGCATACGTCTCCATCGAAAAAGGAGCGGGGCCGCCCGTGTGATGGCACTGCATGCAACGGTTTTGCATGAGACGCCCGACGTTGCCGTAGTACTCCGGCTTGATGCCCCAATCGAACGTCATGTTCGATCCCGATGCGCTGATATTGTGGATCATGTTTCCCGTTAGAAGTTCAACGCCGTCCTGATAGGCGTTGGTGTTCGGAACGGTGCTCGAATCAATCCGATCCGCAAGTCCCTCGCGATAGAGGTCGCCACCGTCGCCGCGGTTGTTCCCCTTTTCGAGATCAAAATCACCGTCGGCTTGAAGCAGGGCGATTTGATAGTGGTTGTTATTGCCCGGCCATCCCATCTGACCGGGAAAACCCTCATCGTCATTGTCGGTTTTATTTTCGTCAATGTGCCAAATGGCAAGTCCACCCGCCGGGATGCCAGGGCCACCTGTTGGAATCTGACTATCGAATCCGAAAGGTTGGCGATTCTCGATGAGAAGATACTCACCCGCAGGGAACCCTTTGACGATTCGATAAACCTTGCGATTCGTTTCGATTCTCGGAATTTGATAAGTGCCATAACTATATAGCGTCTGGTAGGAGTTATCCACCCACGTAAGCCATCCCAAGAAGGTCTTGGCCCAAGCGGAGGGATGAGGCGGATAGAGTTGGTCGTTGGTGAATCCCCACGAATTGGCCATAAGACACCATGAACCAATTCCCTCGCCGCCGCCGTTGCGGTCGTAAAGGTCAGGCAATCCAAAGAAATGCCCCGTTTCGTGGCAAATGACGCCGATATGTCCAATCGCTGATCCGCTAGTACCCC
The DNA here is from genome assembly GCA_964586185.1 of uncultured Candidatus Sumerlaeota bacterium. Taxonomy (GTDB): domain Bacteria; phylum Sumerlaeota; class Sumerlaeia; order MVZB01; family JAJFLK01; genus CAZPIK01. The sequence continues at coordinate 2,668 of CAZPIK010000287.1, forward strand.
AAACTGCGGGGCTAATGTGGTAATCGCTGATGTTAATCCCCTCCCCGCTCGTGAACGTCGGGATGTTCCAACGATGGGACCAAATACGATTCAGATAACTGGCGCCATAAGCATCCACGCCGCCCCATTCCGCGCCGTAACCGGAGTGGAGAAACGTAATGGAATCCACGAAGGTATCGCCATTGGCGTCAAATTGGCTGAAGTCAATCATTGGGTCCGCCAGCGCAAGCGCGGAGGTGATCGCTTCCCAAATCTTGCTCGTTCCCCCCGCAGTGCCGTCAGCGTAATAAGCTTCGGTTTTGGGTAGCGTCACCGAAGTAATGACGGTCGTATCGAGCGTGAAGGTATTATAGGAAACTTCTTTGTAATAACCCCGCACACTCCCCGTTGGGGCGTAAAGCGGATCGGGGGCAACCGAATTGAAAAGCGTGTTCAGTTGGGGTCCGGTCGGAAGCGTTCTTGTCGTGTGATCGGAGAATATCATCATGATGACGATATTCTTGACCGTTCCCGTCGCCGGGATCGAGTTCAACCCAGGACGAGCGTCGGGCGGTTTGCTGAGCGGCGATTCGCTACGCAGCCGATTGACCGCTTTGCCCGAGGGAAGCATCTTCGGCTTGAAACCGAGCTTGGCCGGATCGGACTTGCCGACAAGGGCGGTTGTCGGAATGAGATTTTCCTGCGCGTCGAGCACGGCATAGACGTAGGTCGGCCCCGATTGAACGACCGAATAGCCCTGCGTATCTTCGAGCCAGTGATAGAATTCGTCGCCGCGAATTTGCAGTGTGATCTCCGTGCCGTCGGGCTGTTTGACCGTAAACGGATGCGGGCTAGCATTATTGGCTCGCGCGGTATCCGGTGCAAAGGCCGCCGCCAAGAGTCCAAGGATTCCCAAGGCAAGCCAGCGTAGTCGGTTGAAGTTCATGACTTTCCGTCTCCACATAAATGTATGTCACACAGCATCGTTGGCGAAAGACACGCCCCGATGGTGCAAAAATCCCCCAAATACCCTCCGGCTGTCAAGCGTGGAAGCCAGACTCCCACTCTTTTCGGTCGGCGTCATGCTCTTCCAATATAGGACACATCACGACGATTCACCCACTAGCTACGCCTGAGAATCGAAATTACACACAAACGAATGAAATATTTTTTCCGGCTGCCCGTGCGTCTCCGCACGCTACTTCTCTAAAGCACTCAATTCAAGCCAAGCACATACGCCGAAATATCCGCGCGTTCGGATTCGGGTAGGGTCAGGAACGAAGGCATCTTCCCGAATGGATTATCGAAACGGGGCTCTTCCAGATGATGCTTGAGCCACGTCATCGCGCGATCCGATTCACCCGACGCCAGCACGGCTTCAAGCCGCGGCCGCTGTTCCTGAATAAAAGTTTTGGACGACCCGATCAATTCCTTTACCCGCGCTTCATATCCAATTGTGAAAAGCCGACCTTTCAGCACCGTCGCGATGTGAGTCAGGTCAGGTCCTTCCAAACCGCCACGTCCGGAAACTTGATGGCAGGCTGCGCAGTTTTTCTCGAAATACACGCGCCCCCGTTCTTCGGTCGTCATTCCCGCGATGTCGTCGGATTTAATTCGCGCGAGTTCGAGCGTCGCCGAAGTGGGAAAAATGTTCCAAACAGCGCCCTGACCTTTCGATGACGATGTATCGCCCGATTCGGAACGCTCCACCTCGCCAAAAAATTCTGAGAAATAAAGGCCGTCGGGTCCCTCGGCCAAAGCCAAAATCGAAGCCCGCTTTTCGCCAGCGTATTGAATGATCGGACGCGGCAGACGAGCGATCTGCCGATGCTTGGGATCGAGAATAAATTCCAAAATGGCTTCGTTTTCTCCCGCTCGCGACATCTCGGAACTGAATGAGCCGAGATAAAGCCGATCTTTGGTTTCGGAGCCGAGCGAACCGATCCGCGCAAAAAGCAATCCGACCGGAACAATATTGGATTTCGGCGGCCAGATGTACATCGCATCGGCGCGTCCAGTTTGATGATTGCCGTTCCAAGCGTAATCTCCGCCGGGACGAATTTGCAAAAGCCGGTCGTACATCGTGCCGTTATCCCCCGCGTAGATCAGTCCCTGCAAAGGATCGAAATCGAAATCGTAAATATTTCGAACGCCGAGCGCGTAAATGTAATTCTGCGGCGAATCGGTATGATCCGCGTCGTAGAACGGATTGTCCGTGCAAGGCGAACCGTCCAAATTGAACCGAACGATTTTTCCAGCGGTCTTTTTCAAGTCCTGCGCCGCCGCGGGATTTTCAGCGTCGCCAATCGAAGCGTAGAGTTTGCCATCAGGGCCCAACCGCACTTGATGAATCTGATTGCTGGGCGACGTGAATTCGGGGAATTCCAAAAGCGGTTTTACTTCTTTCACGCGCTTCCCGCCAGATTCAACGATCAGCCGAATCGCTCGATTGCGCAGCAGACCGCTCGCTTCATCCATGTAGGCGCCGGTGACGATGAGGTCTTCCGAATCGGGCAGCGTAAGCAGTCCGCTGAGTCCCGTTTGATTCGTCATCACGTCCTCGGATTCGGGCTTGTAATTGATGAGTCCCTCGGCGAACGGAATGATCGCGCCGCTCCTGGTCACGGCTTTGATCGTGCCGTAGAGCTCGGCAACATAATAAAGAGGAGCATCAGGATCGGCAGCGGGATGGCTCGCAAAAGCCATTCGCACGGGATAATCGAAACCGCGCGCAGAGAGCCGAACATCATATCCGGGACGAACTTTCCATTGCGGGGATCCGGGCGAAGCAACTCCTTCCCACTCGGAATCAGAAATAAACGTGCCGCTTCCAAACGCAAAACGCGCGGAGACTTTTTGATCGGACGCGTCACTCTCGTCGCCTTCGCTCATTTCGCCCTTCTCGTCCTTAAACCTCGACATGGACTTTTTTTTGAGCTTCTTCTCGTAATGCTCGCGGGTTTTTTCGATTCGCGCGCGCATGTGACGATGCTCGATAGCCCACGCGATAATCGCTCCGATGGCCGCACCCGCCAGCCTTTTCCACCCGCGCATTTTGTGGCGGGTCTTG
>CAZPIK010000288.1:0-5707 GCA_964586185.1 uncultured Candidatus Sumerlaeota bacterium
CAGGGTTCCGCTTCGCTTCACCCTGGGCTTTATTACGCCGCCCGCTTCGCGGGCTAAGAATAAGTCTCCGCAGCTTGTTTTTCTTTTCAATTCTTACTAGTTGCGCGGCCATTACGCTCGCGAAATCTCCCGTGCTCGATTTCATCCTTCCTGCGGGCGGCGAGCAAGGGACGACGGTCACGCTTAAGCTCGGCGGCGTGTTAGAACCTTGGCCAGTCAAAATTTGGTCGGACTCCGAAGGACTAGTGTTTGAGCCGCAGAAAGACGCGGGAGTCGTCAAACTACAAATCACCGACAAGGCCGCGCTCGGTCCCCACCTCATGCGAATCTATAATGAGGAAGGCGCGTCGAAAGCCCGCACGATTCTTGTTGGGCATCTCCCGGAGATTTCAGAAGTAGGAAAAAACGACGACTTCCGCACTCCGGACAAAATCGAGAAGACTCCGGTCGTGCTGAACGGAAGTCTCGATCCGCAGGGAGACGCCGATTCGTTTGCCGTTACGCTCAAGACCGGCCAGTGGCTCGTCGCGAAGGCGGATTGCTATGGAATCGGTTCCTCGACCGATCCTTCATTGCATCTGCGCGACGTGAACGGTCACCGCATTACGGAAGCATTCGATACGGAGAACCTGGACCCTCTTTTGGTTTGGCAGGCGAAGGAAGATGGAACATACATTCTGCAGGTCAGCGCCTTTGCGCATCCTCCTCGATTTGATATTCAGCTCGATGGCGGTCCGATTGCGGTTTATCGGCTTTCGATTTACACGGGAGCTTACGCGCGCTGTTCCTTTCCGCTGGCCGCGCAGCGTGGAATCAAAAGTCAGCTTACGTTATGCGGTTGGAATCTGGGCGCCGAGGGACTTTCGCCAAAAATAGAATTAGACGCCTCTTCGGCTTTGCGTGATCTCGCGCGCCTGCCGCTTTCTGCTTCGTCCACACAGAATCGTTTGAATATTATGCTGAGCGACGAACCGCAATCGGTCGAGACCGAGCCGAACGACACGCGCGAAACCGCGCAAGAACTCACGCACACGATTGGGATCTCTGGCCGTATCGCAGCCGCGGGCGATCAAGATTGGTTCCGCTTTAAGTTTGTGAAGGACGAGTCCGTCAAGTTTTCCCTTCGATCGAATACGCTCGGATTCGCGCTCGATCCCGTCATTTCGATTTGGAATTCCGATGGAGCGCAGGTCGTCGAGTCCGATGACGCTGGAGTTATTCTCGATCCCGTCCTCACTTGGAAAGCTCCCGCCGACGGAAGTTACTCGCTGAAGATTACGGATCGCTATGAAAAGGGCGGCGACGATTTTGCGTATTACTTGGAAGTCTCCAAACCCGCGCCGGAAATTCAGGGAAACGTTTCAAGAGACGCCGTGACGCTCGATGCCGGAACGTCATTTACGCTCAAGATGAATACGATGCGAGTGGACGGATTCAATCTTCCCTGTGTCGCCACGGCGGTTGATCTCCCGCCCGGAGTCATCGCTTCATCGGCAGTCGTGCCGGAGAGTGGGGGCGATATTTCTTTGATTTTCACCACCGCCGCTGATGCAAAGCCGTTTTCGGGTTTATTTCGGGTGCTGTTACTTTCAACCGACCCCGCGCGCCCTGACGTGACTCCCGCCGCCGCCGCGCTTGATCTGGAGCTCCCCGTCGGAAAGCAAATGATCGAACGCACTGAACAACTGTGGCTAACGGTTGTCCCGAAAAAGCCAGACCCGCCCCCCGCGGAGCAGAAGAAGGAAGGATGAAGAATTTCACGTGCGCGCCATGCAACGTGACGCTTGCGTGATACGTATGCGGGAAAGTAAAAGTATGGGCTGGAGTAGGAGATAACATTTAGGCAATGAGCACCAAGACCAATCCCGGAAATTATTTTGAAGATTTCAAAATCGGCCAGACGATCGAACACGCGATTCCGCGGACGATCACCGAAGGCGATTGCGCTCTTTATATCGCGCTCACCGCCGACCGGCACTCCCTCTATTGTGACGCTGAATTTGCCCGCAAGCTGGGCTATCGCCGCGAACTCGTCAATGATCTCCTCGTTTTCCATATCGTCTTTGGAAAATCCGTGCCCGATGTTTCCCTTAACGCACGCGCCAATCTGGGCTATGCCGACGTTCGCTTTCTTGCACCCGTTTATCCCGGCGATACGCTTCGCGCCGTCACGAACGTGCTTGGCAAAAAGGAAAATAAAAGCGGGAAAGACGGCAATGTTTACGTTCGCACGCAGGGTTACAATCAACGCGGCGAAACGGTTCTCCAATTTTACCGCTGGGTCATGGTGAAGAAAAAAAACGAAGCGGAACCCACGGGCGACAATTCCATACCCAATCTGCCGGGCGAAGTTGCAGAGTCTGATCTTCCAACCCATTCCGAGCTTAACCTCGCGGCATTTGACCCGAAAAGTACCGGCGGGCGATTCCGCTTGGGCGATTACGCCACCGGGGAGCGAATCCACCACGACTGCGGAATGACGCTCGAAGAAGCCGAACATCAAATGGCGACGCGGCTCTATCAAAACACCGCAAAGGTTCACTTCGATCAACACATGATGAAGGCTACTCCTGCGGGTAAGCGACTCATCTATGGCGGCCACATTATCTCGATGGCGCGATCCATCGGATTCAATGGACTCGAAAACGCGTTGCGAATTCTCGCGTGGAACGGCGGGACGCACGCCAATCCGACTTACGCGGGTGATACGCTTTATGCGTTCACCGACGTGCTTGGCGCCAAAAATCTCCCCGGCCGTTCCGATCTTGGAGCGCTCAGGCTCCGGCTGATCGCGGTCAAGAATCTGAACCCGATGAACGAACCCATCGAAATCAAAATTAAGGATGACAAAGGACGCGAGGTCTATCATCCGAACGTTGTGCTCGATCTCGATTACTACGCGGCGATCCCCAAGTAACCGCGCGAAATTTACGCCCCATGTCCGAAACATCCGACGGCTTCATTCGATTCAAGGCGAACAAGTTCTCCGCGCGGCTTCCATTGAATTGCAAATACACGCCTTCGCATTATTGGCTCCGAGAAACTGAACCCGGACTTTGGCGGGTTGGACTCACGAGTTTCGCGACGCGCATGTTGGGCGAAATCGTCGAATTCGATTTTGAAGTTAAAACGGGCGAAGGCGCGTCGCTCGGCCAGACGATCGGATGGATCGAAGGCTTCAAAGCCGTTGCCGATATTTATTGCGTCGCGGAGGGGACTTTCGTGCGCGGCAATCCCAAAGCAATGGAATCCGCCGATTGCGTCGGCGACAAACCGTTTGAAGCGGGATGGCTCTATGAACTGCGCGGCACGCCTGATCCGCGCGCCATGGACGCCGAGGCTTACGTCATCCTCCTCGGCGCGACGATTGACAAAATGCGCGAGAAGGAAATGGGAGAATAGATCGGTATATCCACGGCATGAACAATCGTTTGACGTCGAACAAAGCTCGGCGTTAGCATCGCGTAGCTGGCAGCGTGAAAAAACGTTCGCTGGCGACCCGGCGGGAAGATGTCTAATACGTCAAGCAGAACCACAACGCTGAAGTTTCTGATGCGGATAATTTGGATGGCCGCGTCGGCGATGGTGATCCTCCCCGGTATTGTTTCCGGTGCGACGTTCGGCGTAGCCGCCACCGCTTCCACCAGAAAGTTCTTTCCCGATGGATTTACGGCGGGTCAGCCTGCGACCATTAATGTCGGCGATACCGTAAACTGGACGAATTTAGGTAGCACCCACAACGTCTATCAGGTGACGCAAACGAATTGGAATGCCGGAGTGGATAATCCTCCGGTCATCGCAGGTGGATTTGACAGCGGTGATGCCCCGGTCGCGGGAGGCACGTTCCAGCACACTTTCAACACTCCGGGAACATATTACTACTTGTGCGGTCCGCACCAAAATGGTGGCGATCTCATGCGTGGCATCATCACGGTCGTCGGTGGCGCAACGGCGACCGCCACGCCCACGCCTTCGCGAACCCCAACGGCAACCGCCAGCGCTTCACGGACACCCACGGCAACCTCAAGCCCCTCGCGCACCCCGACGGCTACCGCATCTTCCACGGCAACGGCCAGCCCATCTCCCACCCCTTCGGTTTCGCCAACTTCCACGGCGACCTCAACTCCGACGGCCTCGCTCACGCCGACGCCGTTCAACGATGCAATCCTGATTACGAACACGATTCCGGCCAATATCCCCCAAAGCCACCCCGTCCCCGCGCAGATTACGATGCAGAACACGGGCAACACGACGTGGACGCCGGGAGGGAATTTTACCCTAACGGTTATAGATGATTCCTTGTGCGATCTGGTCTCGCCGACGCAATACACACTGGGACCCGGCGCTTCGATTCCACCGGGAGGACAAGTGACCTTTGATATTTTGCTGAACGGACCCGCCTCGCTCGGCGGCTGCACGATTCAATTGCAAATGGCCGAATCGGGAGTTCCTTTCGGAACACTCGTGACCTCCAATCCGACGATCATTGCGCCCGTCAATAACTCGACTGCGCAGGCGCACACCGTCCCGCCAAAAATGAAGCCGGGCGAGGCGCTCCTCTGCACGTTCCAATTCCGTAACACCGGAAATACGACGTGGATTCCGCTCGGCAATTACAACGCACTGGTCATCACGAACGCCTGCGGATTTAGTTTTGCTCCATCAATTTTGACGCCGCTCGATACGGCCTTTCCCAACGCCTCGACGCAGTTCATGGCGCAGGTGACCGCGCCTCTCACGCCGGGGGCCTGTTCGTTCCAACTTCAAATGGACGAAAGCGGAACTCCCTTCGGCGCGACGATGACGGTCAACGTCGAGGTCGCGATCCCGCCAAACGAAACGCGCGATTGGACAATCTTCGAATGATCAGCACCGCGAAAGAAATCAACGCAAAGACGCAGAGGCGCAAAGGCGCAAGGAAGGCATTTAAGAATAGACGGGAAATTGCCTCCGTATGCGTTTGATCTGCAATTCTGAACTTCTTAAAGCATCGGCAAGAATCGTATTAGCATTGGGACGACCTCGTTGCGCCTCTGCGTCTTTGCGGCTTTGCGTTAACTTCTTTTCTTCGTGCAGTTTCGCATGAGCGACCTCACCCGACAATTCATGGAAGAAGGCACTTCGCCTGTCATCTTCTGGACGTTCGTTGCGCTTGCGGTGATCATCCAAGGGATCAGCAAATCGGGATTCGCGGGGGGCGCGGGGATTCTTTCGCTTCCGCTTATGATGCTCGTCATGCGGGTGGATCACGTCGCGGCGACGTTGCTCCCACTTCTCATCATGCTTGATCTCGTCGCGATCTGGCAGTTCCGCCATCAAAAAGACTGGGAAAAGATCATGGCGATCTTTATCCCATCGCTTCTCGGAATCGTCCTCGCTTCGGCGCTTTGGTGGCAGATCGGCCGCGCGGGAGTCGAGCGATACGGCGAGTGGGTCAAGCGGTTCATTGGGGTTATCGCGTTTCTGTTTGCGATTTATATTGTCGCGCGGGATCGGGCGGCGGATTGGGCAACCCATTACCACCCGGGACGCGGAACAGCGATTACCGTCGGCGTGATATCGGGTTTTATTTCGACCATTGCTCATGCGGCGGGTCCTATCGTCAGTCTTTATATGTTCACTCAGAGGATGGGAAAATCCATGTTCGTCGGAACCGTCGCCTGGACGTTCGCTCTCATCAATGCGACCAAACTTCCTTTCTACATCG
>CAZPIK010000289.1:0-3242 GCA_964586185.1 uncultured Candidatus Sumerlaeota bacterium
GCGGTTCGGGGGCTTTGGCGCGACCTTAGCGCAGCCCACCGGACTTTAATAATCGGGCAAGGGGAATCAGGCGATGGCAGCAAAGGCGAAAACAAAAGAGACCGAAGACAAGCCGTGGGATGAGATCGGCATTGGCGATCAGGTCAAGCACGCTCAATGGGGCGTTGGCACGGTTCTCTTCCGCTCCGGGGTTGGCGATACGGCGAAGGCCATCGTGGTCTTTCCCGAAGAGGGACAGAAGAAGCTGATGCTCAAGTACGCCAAGCTGAAGAAGGTTGGATCGGCGCCCAAGAGCGAAGTTGCCGCGAAGATCCAGGCCGCGACCGCCGAGAAAGCTCCGCGACCGGCTCCAACCGAGGACGATTTCGAAGAACCGCCGGCGATGGCGGGCGAAGAGGACGAAGAATTGCCCGTGCCCGAAGACGAGGAAGCCGATATCTTCGAGGACGACGAGGAAGAGCAGTTCGACTCGAAGGGCGGCAGGGGCGATGAGTAGGATCACCCGCGAGGAAATCGAAAAGGTGGCGAGGCTTTCTCGTCTTGCCCTTTCGCCCGAACAAACCTCGCTTTACGTCCAGCAGTTGGGCGACATTTTAGGTTACGCCGATACGCTGAACGGACTCGATACGGCCAACGTCGAACCGACCTCGCACAGTCTTGCGCTGACGAATGTTTTTCGTGAAGACGTGCCTGTCGCCAGTTTGACGCCAGAGGCCGCGCTCGCCAATGCTCCGGAATCCGAAGCGCAATGTTTCCGGGTTCCACAAATCATTCAAGGCTGATGACCCGACACGCATGACCGCTTTGCTTCATCAAAAATCGCTCGCTGAACTCAGCGGAATTCTCGCGCGGAAGGAAGCTTCGAGCCGCGAAGTCGTCCAATCTCATTTGGATCGCGTCGCGGAAACCGAGCCGAAGATTCAGGCGTTCTTGACGCAAACGCCCGAAGCCGCGCTCGCTCAGGCCGATGCCGCCGACGCGCGGATCAAACAGGGTGAAAAGGGACCGCTCCTCGGCATTCCGATTGGCCTTAAAGATAATCTCTGCACGCTCGGCGTTAAGACAACTTGCGCGTCGAAGATTCTCGAAAATTTTATTCCGCCTTATGACGCCACGGTTGTTTCGCGATTGCGCGCGGCGGGTGCGGTTTTTCCCGGTAAGCTCAACATGGATGAGTTCGCGATGGGTTCGTCGTGCGAGCGTTCGGCGTATCACCCGACCTATAACCCGTGGGACCTCGCGCGTATTCCGGGCGGATCGTCAGGAGGTTCGGCGGCGGTTGTTTCCGTTGGCGGATGCGCGGCGTCGCTCGGTTCGGATACGGGCGGCTCGATCCGTCAACCTGCATCGCATTGCGGTGTCGTCGGATTGAAACCGACCTATGGCCGCGTTTCGCGTTATGGCCTTGTTGCTTTCGCTTCCTCGCTCGATCAGATCGGTCCTTTCACACGCGACGTGCGCGACTCTGCGATCATGCTGAATGCGATCAGTGGACACGATCCGCACGATTCGACATCCGCTCCGCAAGCTGTGCCCGATTTCACCGCAGGACTTGGACGCGAGATTAAGGGACTGCGAATCGGACTTCCGAAAGAATATTTCATCGAGGGTATGGACACTGAAGTTGAATCGGCCGTTCGCGAAGCGGGAAAAGTTCTGGCCTCGCTCGGCGCGGAATTGGTCGAGATTTCACTCCCTCACACCGAATACGCCGTCGCTACTTACTACCTTTGCGCAACCGCCGAAGCTTCGAGCAACCTCGCACGATACGACGGCGCGCACTACGGCTATCGCGCGGCGAACTCCGGAAACATCATTGAAATGTTCACCCGCTCACGTTCGGAAGGTTTCGGCGAGGAAGTGAAGCGGCGGATCATGCTCGGGACGTATGCGCTCTCGGCGGGCTTCTATGATGCTTATTATTTGAAGGCGCTGAAAGTTCGGACGCTCATGCGGCGCGATTTTGATGCGGCGTTTCAAAAAGCCGATCTCATCATCACGCCGACCTCGCCGACTCCAGCGTTCAAGCTCGGCGAAAAAATGTCCGACCCGCTTCAGATGTATCTCTCGGACGTGTTCACGATTCCGTGCAACCTCGTCGGAATTCCGGGAATGTCCATGCCGTGCGGATTCACTCGCGAGGCGGGTTTGCCCATCGGTTTGCAATTGCTCGCCCCCGCGTTTGCCGAGTCGCAGATGCTCGAAGCGGCGTTTGCGTTCGAACAGGCGACGGATCATCACAAGCGCAAACCCGCGTGTTGAAACCGCACTGGGTTCTATGAGCGACTTTTTACCCGAACGCCCCTCCACACCTCTCTCTCCAGCAGAACTCTTGGCGTTGTATCCGACGCGCGAAATGAAAATCCAACGTATTCGAGAGGTCGAGAAGCGGCTCTCGAAAATGGAAAACGAAGACGAGGAAAATGATCCCACGCTCGTCGAGGGGCATATTCGACTTACGCGCGGAACGCGAATGGGATGCGGCGTTTTTCTGGTGTGTCTTGCGGCTCTTTGTTTCCGCGCGGCGCAGTTCAATTATCCGTTTGCGAAGATTCCGGCGACGCTCTTCGCGGCGATTGCGGTTATGCAGCTTCTGCGTGGGTGGTTCTATCGTCCAGATCCAAAATTGATTTTGGAATCGTACAAGCCGCATCGCGGGTCGTCCGATTACCGCGCGCTGGTATCGGAAATGGATCAACTCGCCCGCGCAATTTCGCAGGATTTACATGCTGAGGATGCGGGATAGTAGCTCAGAAACCGAAATTCCGAATGTTAGGTTCCAAAATGACCAATCCCATGGCACAAGCGTGGTTAGACGCTCGCGACGACCTGAAAATCCGCGTAGTTCACCCCTTTAAGTTTGTGACTCCATCTGGACAAGTCGCAGAAACCGTTGGGGTCTATTTGCCGGACTTTGGGTGTCCGGAGGGGACGGTATTACTTTGTCGATTTGATCCGGATGTAGAGGGACTCGGCGAGTTGTTGGACACGACGCGGTACTTTTCCTCTGGCCTTAGTCCAGACCACTACGAACCCTACGATCGCAAACAGTTCATTAGTACTCTCTCGTATTGGGGTTGGTACGGATCGCCAGATGCGAAACCGGATTGGTACGATCCGCAGTGGCGTAGAAAAGATTAAGGCAAAATCTCGCAAGTAATAACGCAATGCACGCTTCCCAGCCATCTTCATCGGCGTTGACACATCTTAAAAATCTTCGTGCGCCTGACCCACTCCGCCGA
>CAZPIK010000289.1:3252-5663 GCA_964586185.1 uncultured Candidatus Sumerlaeota bacterium
GCGCAATTCTGGAGGAAACATAAACCATGAAGAACATCGAAATCACCGCGAAGATTCCCGCAGTCAAGACGGGCGATATTGCCGTTTGGATTAACCTCGGCGAAAAGTCACGCATAGCAAAAGATCAAACCGTAAAGGCGCATCCGGCGTGGAGCGACGTTGCGCGCCGACAAAAGCTGGGCGCGATTTCTTCGGCGTATCTGACTGCCTCTGAGAGCCAACTCCTCGTCATGCCGGGCGATGCGGCCAAGCATCATGCTGATTTCGAAAAGGTAAAAATCCTCGCCGCCGACGCGTATGCCGTCGCGCAGGAACGCAAATGCGGGTCGGTCGTGTTTTATTTGGACGGCGAAGATGGAGCCGCTCGTGCCGCTGACGCTGCGGAAGGGATCGCTCTTTCCACCTACCGCTTTTCAAAATACAAAAAGGAATCGAAGTCGGGCAAGGCGCCGGAAGCCATTTTCGTCGTCAAAGAATCAGCCATCCGCGAGATCAAGGACGAGGTCAAGGCTCGCCTGACGCTTTGCGCGAGCATCAACCGCGCGCGTGATCTTATCAATGAACCCGGTTCCGTCGCGACGCCCGCCGAGATTGAAGCGCAAGCGCGCAAGGTCGCCAAGGCGTGTGGTCTCAAGATCACCGTCCTCGATGCCAAGCAGTTGAAGAAAGAGGGCTATGAAGGATTGATCTCCGTCGGACGCGGCGGCTGCGTTGATCCCCGCATGATCGTCATGAGTTACGACCCGAAGGGAGCGAAGGGGAAGACTCACCTCGGATTGCTGGGCAAGGGTGTGACGTTTGACACCGGCTGCATTTCGATCAAGCCCGCCGGGAAAATGTGGGAAATGAAGGGGGATATGTCGGGCGCGGCGGCGGTGCTTTATGGCATGGAGGCCATCGCGGCGATCAAGCCGAAGCTTCGTGTGACGGGCATCATTGTCACCGCACAGAATTATGTGGACGAGGACGCCATCGTGCCGGGCGATATTATTCGCGGGCGCAACGGCAAGTGCATCCATGTGGATAACACCGACGCCGAGGGACGGCTCATTCTTACTGACGGACTCTGGCGCGCGGGTGAAGAGAAGGTTACGCATCTCGTGGATTTTGCGACGCTGACCGGAGCCGTTGTCCGCGCGCTTGGGACTTCGCTTTCGGGCGCGTTCGGCGAGGACGATCTCGTGGATCGCGTCGTCAAGGTCGCGGATTCTTGCGGTGAACTTTGCTGGAAGCTCCCGATGCACACCGAATATTCCGAGTGGCTCAAGTGCGACGTAGCCGATATCAATAACATCACGGGCAAGACCGACGCGGGCGCAATCACAGCGGCGCTTTTCCTGAAAGAATTCGTCCCCGAAGGAATTAAGTGGGCGCACATGGACATCGCCGGGACGTTCCTCGTCAACTCGAAATGGAAATACTACCGACCCGGCGCGACGGGCGTCATGGTCAAAACCATCGCGGCACTGGCACAGGACATGGCGGGGTAAGATTGTTTGAAAGTTTGAATCGCTTCTTTCCTTTGCGTTGCGGCACGTAGCAAGGAATACTTAGCATGATGAAGGGGTGCTCAAGATGAAATTAAAGGTGGTCGTCCACGAAGCGGAAGAGGGCGGGTATTGGGCGGAAGTGCCCGCAATCCCCGGCTGCGCGACTCAGGGGGAGACGTTTGAGGAGTTGCTGAAGAACTTGTACGAGGCCGTGGAAGGATGTCTATCCGTTGATATGCAGCCACCCAAAAATGCTGGTCGGGAACACGTTATCGAAATTGCCGTATGAAATCTATCAGCGGCAAGGACTTCATTCGTGTTCTTGAGCGCCAGGGCTGGCAGCTTCTCCGGATCAACGGAAGTCATCATGTATTTGGAAAATCCGGCGATCCCTCCCGGATTTCAGTTCCGGTTCATGGCAATCATCCATTAAAAACAGGACTGCTGCGCCATTTCATCAAAGTTGCCAAGCTCACAGAAGCGGATCTGGACTGAAGCATCAGCAAGTTTTTGTCGGTGCTGGCACAAGACATTGCGAAGTAAGTCCGAAAAATTATTCTTGGCTCGATTACGACAATGGATTGGAAGCCGATCACAGACATAGAACTCGAAGAGCTTATCAAGCGGGATCTCGCCGAGTGTTCGGTCGAACAACGACAGTACTTCGAGTCTATATCCTTCAAACCGATCAAGTGGCAACAATCGTCATGGGGTGATCAGGGCGGTGGCTTTTGGGCGGTTGCCAAGAAAGCAAACCGGGTCCTCTGGTACAACGATATCGAAGATGGATTCAACGTATCCCAATTTCAGACGGGAGGAATTATTCCAGAGAACGAGTACTGGTGTAATCAAGACCCGCTCAAATGGGCATTGCGAGATCTCGCCCACGATGGCGGCCTTCGACTCGGTTCTCCTGACCCC
>CAZPIK010000290.1:0-5641 GCA_964586185.1 uncultured Candidatus Sumerlaeota bacterium
TGGACGATCATCGTTTACAAATTCCTTCATATCCGGCGCGCGCGGGTCCAGACCGATCTCTTCATACGATCCTGCAATCATGGAAGCGGTCAACTCCATGAAGCATTTAAAGTCGCCGCTGAATATCCGGATTCACCCTTAGCGCAGATTCTCCGCGAAGCTTACATGGAGCTTGAAATCGAGAACTGGTATCGCGAAGGCTATAACCTCGATGACGCTGGAAGGGTGGACCTCGCTAAAATCGGCATCGAACGTGTCGTCGAACGAACCATTACCAATGAAATTTCAAATCTTGAGCGACAGCTCATTTACCTCGCGACTTCATCCAGCGTTAGCCCCTTCATTGGCCTCTTCGGGACTGTATGGGGTATCATGATTGCGTTTCAGGGAGTGGGCATGTCGGGTTCGGCTTCGCTCAGCGCATTGGCTCCCGGCGTTTCAACCGCACTACTCGCAACCGTCGGCGGCCTCTTTTGCGCGATTCCCGCAACGGTGATGTACAACAGTTTTACAAGCCAAATACGCACCCTGACCTACCGCATGGATTCCTTTTCCTTGGAACTCAGCAACATCATCCAAAAACAGATTCTTAAACATGCAGTTTAATTCATAACTTTATAGGTTTTTTGCCATGCGCCGTCATCGCCCCGAACAACGCCTCAACACGGAACTCAACGTGACCAATCTTCTCGACACGACGCTGGTCTTATTGCTCGCGTTCATGATCGTAACGCCCACGCTGCAGCATGGGCAAAATATAGATCTCCCTAAAGTCTCCGGCGGCGAAAGCATCGAATCCGACACCAACAAAACGCTTTCCATCACGCTCCTAAAAGCAAAGTTCGAAGGCGCATCGGAACAGGTCTTGGTGGATGGCCTCGACGCCAGCGATCCCAATGAACTTCGCAACAAGATTCGCGCAAAGAAAGCCATGATCCCCACAATGGATGTCATCATTGAATCGGATAAAAACGTGTCTTACGGTAGATTCATGGACGTCCTTGCCATTGTAAAAGAGGAAGGTATAGAAAATATCGGACTTCCTACCGAACCGATCGAGGATGCTTCATTATCCAAATAATTCGCATCGTTTGGCAACACTACGACCATGTACCGCTGTCTCCTCATCTCCGCCATGTTTCACGGCGCGCTCCTGCTTTTCGTGGCCATTCTCAGCCTCACCGAACCGCCTGTTGAAAAACGTAAGCCGCTTATCATTAACATCAAAAATCCCCCGGGTGGTGGGGGTGGCGCAAAGAAGGAATCCAAACCCGCCGGGCAAATGGCCTCGCTTCCCGATCCTGCGAAGTTAAAAACCGCGCTTCAAAAGCAGATGGAAGAAGCGCTCAAGCGCGCCGCTGAAAAAAAGGTTGAGGAAAAGAAGCCCAAGCCGAAGGAACCCGAAACCAAGAAGGAAATCATCAAGCCGACCGTCGAGAAAAAGGCCGACACTCCCTCGAAGAAGGTCGTCACAAAAGACAAAGAAAAAAAGAAAATCGTCGAATCCGCGCCGACGCCCAAGGGAACTCCCAAGCCGAAGGAAAAAGTCGTCGCAAGCGCAGAAATAGACACCGCGGATTTGTTGAAAGAATCTCCTAAGAAAACCCCGGCTCCATCCAAATCTGCCGATATAGATTTGGATGATCTAGGTTCTTTGCTTGCCAATCCTGCCCTCAATAAAAACACGCTAGGTAAGATCGCCGCCGGAACGGGCGCGGGTCCTGGAGCGGGCGGACCGGGCCGGGGATTCGGTTCGGGCGCGGGGGTTATGAGCCTCAGCGAAAGCTACGCCTACATGGCGCTCTTTCAGATTCAGCAGCAGTTTAAACCCCCCTACATGAAATCGGGGGTTCAGTGCGTGGTCTCGTTCCACATTTTGCAGGACGGAACCATTGACCAACAGAGCGTAAAGATTATCAGTTCGACTGGGCGCACGGAACTGGATCAAGCCGCCCTCCGCGCGCTGACCGACACCGCCAAACTTCCTCCGCTTTACGACGGCTTCAACAAACAGTTCCTCGAAGCCGAGATCGTTTTCGAATACGAAAAACAGGCCTAGCTTCCAAAACATTTCTTTGATTGCTGCTTTGACACGCTTCCATCGCTTGAACTAGAGTTGACGAGTTCGGGGAATAGGGCGGCGTTATAGAGTCCGACAGTTTGTCGGCTGGCTGCCCCGCGTGAAGTTGAAGTTATAGATTAAAGCTACTTGCTCTATGCATCGAGTAAGAACAAGCACGCGGCGTCCGCGACATGCGCCACTATGGATGTGGTGTGTGCCCGTTCTATTTGCGTTGTGTGTCTTCGGCGTGGGCGCCGCCGCCAAGAGCGAAAAGAAAACGAATACCAAAAAAACCGAACAGCTCCGGGAGCGAGAGCGTGAAAAGGAACGCGAAGAAAGGGAGCGCGAAGAGCGGCGTCACTCAAAATCGAAAAACAAATCGCACGAGGAAATGGAACGCGGCGAACGCGAAGAGCGGCGCGAGGGCGAACATGAAGGAGAGGAAGAATTTCATCCCATTGAAGGCCTAAAATCGCTCGATGAAGAAGAGCTAGAGGAGATTCAAGAGGAGTTCGAGGAAGCGCGCGAAAAGTCCATGAAGGCAACCATGGACGATCCGGATAAGGCGCTCGATTGGTATCTCTTTCAACGCACCAGCGGGAAACCCCTCGATTACAGCATGATCGAAAAGGCCAAGGCGCAAAAGATGGCTATGCCGCAATCCGTTGGCGATATTACGGGTTGGACGGCGCTCGGACCGGGCAACGTGGGCGGTCGCACTCGCGCGCTGCTCGTGGATCCGACAAATTCGCTAATCATCTACGCCGCTGGAGCAGATGGCGGAGTTTGGAAAACAACCAACGGTGGCGCAAGTTGGGCGGCGCTCGATGATTTCATGGCCAATCTCGCGGTCTGCACGCTTGCCTTTGAACACGCGACGACGACGACCTACAACACCGCAGTCATCTACGCAGGGACGGGCGAGGGGTTGTTCAATGGCGACGCTGTGCGCGGCGCAGGAATTTTCAAATCCACGAACTCCGGCGCCACATGGACGCAACTGGCCAACACGAACAATTCGAATTTCCATTACGTCAATAAGATTGTGACCAGCCCGAATAACGCGGCCACGGTGTACGCGGCGACGCGGACAGGCGTTTGGAAGAGCGTGGATTCCGGCGTGAACTGGTCGGTCGTCTTGAACAATAACGGCGCGGGCGGGACGAATGGCACCGTCGTTTCAACCTTCGAAGGTTTCCTCGATATGGCGATCCGGTCCGATCTTGCCACGGATAACATCATCGCCAGCAGCGGAAATAATTTTGTCACGGATGGAATTTATCGCTCGACCAACGCAGGCGGAACATGGACGCGCGTGTTTACCGATCCCGTCCTCGGGCGTTCTTCGCTTGCGATTGCGCCCAGCAATCAAGCCACCATGTACGCGCTTTGCGCGATTCGCGGCAATGCAACCAATGGAGGCCGACTCTTAAACGTCTATCGGAGCACGGATGGCGGAGCCAATTGGACGGCTCGCGTCACTTCGCCCGCCGCTTTTGATCAAACGAGTCCCAATTGGCTGCTTCTCACAAATCCGCTCGCAGCCAACCAAATGACTTGTCTCGGCCAACCCAACGCACTCCTACATCAGGGGTGGTACGACAATACGATCGCCGTCGCGCCGCATGACGCAAACGTAGTATTTGCGGGGGGCATTGATACCTTTCGCTCGGATGACGGCGGAGCCAATTGGGGGATTATCTCCTATTGGTGGCTGTCGCCGGGAAATTCCCGATATTCACACGCCGACCAGCATACCATCGCGTTCGATCCGGGCTGGAATGGCACGACCAATCAAATGCTTTATATGGGGAACGACGGCGGCATTTTCAGGACGGCCAGCGCAATGACTTCGGTCGCATCGGGAACGAACAACGGCATTTGCCAGAACAATACGTCAACCGTTATCTGGCTTTCGCTGGTCAATGGTTATGCGGTCACGCAGTTCTATCACGGTCGAGCATTACCTGGTGGAACGTCGTATTTGGCGGGCGCACAGGATAATGGAACCGTTATGGGAACCGATGCCGGCGGTCCTAACGCGTGGACGCAGCTCTACGGTGGCGATGGTGGTTATGTGGATTACGATCCCGATAACCCGTCCGTAGTTTATTTGGAATACCAGAATAAGAATTTACGACGTTCGACGACGGGCGGGACAGGATCGGGCGATATCGTAAACGGAGCGGGGCAGGTCACGGAAGCGGCCAGCAATTTTGCGTTTATTGCGCCATTCCGAGTTGATCCTTCCAACGGTAACGTCATTTGGTATGGCGGCAATACTCCTTGGCGAAGCAACAACGCCTCCACCGCGCTTTCCAATGCCGCCGTCACATGGACTCAAGCTGGGGCTGCGTTACCTATCGGTTCGGGAATGTTCACGAGCATCAGCGCATGGGCGATTTCCCCTCACGATTACGATCGGGTTTACGTGGGCACTTCAACAGGGCGGATTTTCAAAAACGAATTGGCGTCTTTGGGAACCAGCTCGACGGTCTGGACCGAAATTTCGTCGGGACTGCCCGGAGGCGGGTTCATCAGTTGGATCGAAGTTGACGGTAATGACGTTTCGGGCGACACCGTTTACGCGACGCAATCGGTGTTCAGTTCGGGGAATCACGTCTATCGAACGACGACGGGCGGAGACTCCGGTTGGACGAATATTACCAGCAACATGCCCGATATTCCGGCACATTGCATTGTCGTTCAGCCGTTGAAACCCACCAATCTTTACGTCGGAACCGATCTCGGAGTTTTTGTTTCGAAGAACACCGGAGCATCTTGGGCGGCGATGAATACTCCCGGTATGGCCAACGTTGTGGTCGAGGCGCTCGATTTCAGCGACGTGCGGACTCTATTTGCGTTCACGCATGGACGCGGCGCGTTCCGAGGTTCGGTGGAGACCGACATTACTCCGACTCCATCGGTTTCGCCGACGGCGACGCGAACTCCGACGGCAACACGCAGTCCGTCGCCGACTCCTTCGATTTCGCCCTCGCGTTCGCCCACGGCAACGCGAAGCCCAACCGCGTCAACATCCCCTTCGCGCACTCCCTCGCCGACCGCGTCGCCATCCTCGACCGCGCCACCGACGTCTTCGCCCACGCCCTCGGCCTCGCCCACGCCGTCGGCTTCTCCAACCCCATCGGCTTCTCCAACCCCCAGCCCATCCCGCACCCCTTCGGCAACCGCAAGCGCGAGTGCCTCGCCGACGGTATCGCCTTCGATGACGCCAGCGTCGCAAGAGTGTTTCTCATTGGGTGGACCCGAAACGTTGACACTGACGGCGACCCAGCAGCAGCGGCTGAATGTTCATCTGATGTCGGCGGATCGTCGCCTCATCGAGATTCAGCAGACGCTTGATCTGCCCGCAGGTTCCTCCACGCTTTGGTGGTACGTGCTCGAATCTACGACGCTGGCCGGGCCGTACAATTTGATTTTCTCCACGAGCGGGACGTATGCCGATCTGGGCAAGGTTTCGTATTCGTCGGGCGCGATCAGCGTCAACTTGCTGAGCGGTCGCTACTACGCCATCGGCGCGGGATGGGACGCCAACGTGACGTGGTCGTTCAACGACGT
>CAZPIK010000291.1:0-5599 GCA_964586185.1 uncultured Candidatus Sumerlaeota bacterium
TGAAATTGCGCCGCGAAACCCCATCGGCAGGGCGCGATTTCGGCATTTCAGAGTTGGATTTGGGTGGTGACACCATGCCCGTATTCTCAAGCGCAAGGGGGTAAATAGGCAAGGGGATAGTGTGATATAGTAGCCGCCATGTCACTCGATACACGGGGGGTGGATTGCACCGATGCGATTAACGAAAGCTTTTCTGGCGCTGGGTGTCAGCTTAATGTTCTTGTCGGGTTGTGCTTCCATTGTGGCGCGTACACAAGGGCGTGCAAACCATGTATATCCGGGAGTTCGCGAAGATATTCACTACATGGTTCACCCGAATGATGCGGATTTACCGTTCTTACAATTTTTGAATATTCTTGACCTACCCTTCTCAGCAGTTCTCGATACTTTGTTCCTACCTTTTGACATGTATCGTTTGAGGGCGCGATCCGCGAAACTGGGTGACAGTTGCAAGAACCAAGATTCGAGCGGACGCTAGGTCATGGAAATTCTGGAAGGGGTTTTCAGCAAAACCTCGATCAAGGCGGATGCGTCAACGACGATCACCGCCGATCTCGCTCTTCTCGAACTGCTTGGGCCGCCGAAACTTTGGGGTTCACTGATGAGCGGCTGGCAAGCCGTGCCTGAATTTCGGCGACTGTGGGTCGCTCCGCAATATGGCGGGCTTCGTTCAGAAGGTAATCGGACAACGACATTCCGGCGAGCACTGCCCGCGCTTTGAGTTTGCGATGGAGGTCATCCGGGACGTGACGAAGCTGTATCATCTTGGACATGCATTTAGCGTATTTGCACATCCCGCACAAGTCAATGGGGCTGTAGGAATTGGAATAAGGGGTGGTTAAATGGAAATATTCAACCGTATTCCCGATTTTCCAAATTCTCGGTATAATCCTCGGCTTCGATAGGTTAATGTAGCCCGAAGGTCATCATCATGAAGAACAACTTTCAATTCGCTGGACTCATTGCTTTATTCGGGATCGCGGTTTTGACGCCAACATCCGCGCGCGGGGATAATGCGGCAGCCGCTCTCAAACCAAATCCCACTTTTGCGGCGGATATTGCTCCGCTTTTCAATTCACATTGCGTCAGTTGCCATCGTCCGGGCGAGATTGGTCCCATGTCGCTCACAAGTTATGACGAGGCGCGGCCTTGGGTGAAGTCCATACGCAAAACCGTGGCCGCGCGTCAGATGCCCCCTTGGGACGCCGATCCCGCGTTTGGACATTGGTCGAATGATATCAGTCTCAGCGAGAACGAGATCGCGACGATCCTTGCGTGGGTGGATCAAGGTGCGGCGAAAGGCAATGGCGAACCCGCGCCTCCGCCAATCGCGCCCTCGGGAGGCTGGACCCTCGGCGAACCGGATTTTGTGATTGATCTACCCGAGGTCGCCGTTCCCGCCGAAGGCGCCGATCAATTTCCCGATCAGCTCATGACGCTTGATCTGCCGGAGGGGAAGTGGCTCTCTGCCGTTGAGATTCTTCCGGGCAATCGCGAAGTTTTGCATCACGTCGTTGCCTTTTTGGGCGAAGCGGCCATGCGCGCCAACGCTCAAGGCGAAGCCCAGCCCGTGACGCTCAATGGCAATGATATCGCCATTGCTTCGATTTGGGCCGCAGGGACTCCGCCGACGGTGAACCCTCCCGGAATGGGTCATCCGCTCAAGACCAAACAAACTTTCACCTTTAATATGCACTATCATCCTTCGGGAAAAGCCGCGACGGATCGCACGCGCGTGGGACTGCACTTCGGCAAAGGCGAACTCGTCAAACGGTTGCGAACGCTGGCAGGCATGAACACGGGTTTTCTGATTCCGCCGGGCGAAGCGAACTATAAAAGCCACGCTCGATTTTATTTCAATCAGGATAGCGATATCGTCTCGCTCTTTCCGCATATGCATTTGCGCGGCAAGGATTTCGAGTATCGAATCCACCGTCCTGATGGCTCGTCCGAGACTCTTCTGCGCGTGCCCGGTTACGATTTTCAATGGCAGTGGGTTTATTATCCAAAGACTCCCATTTCCGCTCCGGCGGGGAGCGTTGTTGAGATCACGGGGCACTTCGACAATTCAGCGGGCAATCCCGCGAATCCCGATCCTTCGCTCACGATTGGATTCGGCGAGCAGACCAACGATGAGATGATCATTGGGTTCATGGAGGCCGTTCCCAAGGAGGGGATCGAATTCCCAAGAGAAAATGCGGCAAAGCTTATGTCGGATTTTCTGGGGCGCGGCGAATCCAAGGACGCTTATCTCATCAGGTTTGAAGGGATGCTGCCCGTTTCCGCCGCGCTCGTCCTTCCGAAAGACAAGACCGATGGGGGGTTTTATTTCTATGCCGCGTCCGCGCTTGCGCTCTCGCCGGTCACGCATATTGCATGGGAAGGAAACCGCGTCACAGGCCGAATGGTTCTCTTTACGAACGAGCTTAAGTTGGTCGGCACGGTCGCCGAGGACAATACGATTGAAGTGAAATTAAAAGCCCCGCCGCTGGTGGCTTCGACTCCGCCGCAGGCAAAATTCCTTTACCGCATGCTCGAGAATCTAAAGGGCAAGAAACTCGAAGCGCCCGTGGTGGTGAGTCAATCTCAGTGATAAAACGCCGTAACGGCGCCACATCATCAAAGATAATTCCATTCCCGAATATCCACAAAATGTCCTTTGATCGCCGCGGCGACGGCCATAGCGGGACTCACTAGATGCGTCCGGCCGTCTTTGCCTTGGCGTCCTTCGAAATTGCGATTTGAAGTTGAGGCGCAGCGGTCGCCGGGGTTCAGCACGTCGTCGTTCATCGCGAGGCACATTGAGCATCCCGCCTCGCGCCATTCGAATCCCGCCTCCTTGAAAATTTTGTCCAATCCCTCCGCTTCGGCTTGACGCTTCACCTCTTGGCTACCGGGAACAACGATGGCTTGATCGAGTGTCGGCGAAACTTTGTATCCCTTCACGACTTTGGACGCCGCGCGCAAATCTTCGATCCGCGAGTTGGTGCATGATCCCAAAAACATCTTGTTGATCTTGACGCTCTGGATCGGAATTCCCTCGCCGAGTCCCATGTATTGAAGCGCTTTGTGCGCCGCAAGTCGGGTGTTGTGATCGGCGATGTCCGCGAGAACGGGAGTCGTGCCCGTAACGCCCGTCACCATGCCGGGAGAAGTTCCCCAAGTCACCTGCGGTTCGATCTCGGCGGCGTTCAGCTCGACCAAAACGTCGTAAGCGCAACCCGGATCGGATGCCCAAGACTTCCAACCCGCGACGAGTTTTTCGCGCGAAATATTTTTCGGCAGGTATTCGCGATCCTTCAAATAGTCGAACGTCTTTTCGTCGGGCGAAATGAGTCCCGCGCGCGCGCCTGCCTCAATCGTCATGTTGCAGACGGTCATTCGGCCTTCCATGCTCAGACTGCGAATCGCTTCGCCCGTGTATTCGATGACGTAACCCGTCCCGCCCGCCGTGCCGATTTTTCCGATGATCGCGAGAACAATATCCTTGGCCGTGATCCCGTTGGCGAGCTTGCCGTTCACGCGCACTTCCATCGTCTTCGATTTTTTCTGGAGAAGCGTCTGCGTCGCGAGGACGTGCTCGACTTCGCTTGTTCCGATGCCGAACGCGAGCGCGCCAAACGCCCCATGCGTCGAGGTATGCGAGTCGCCGCAGACAATCGTCATGCCGGGCTGGGTCAGTCCCAATTCGGGACCGATGACGTGAACGATTCCGTTCTGCCGATGATACATGTCAAAACAAGGGATGCCGAATTCGCCGCAATTGGCCGTGAGCGTTTCAACTTGCTGCTTCGACATCGGGTCTTTGATCGGAATCGAGCGGTCGGTCGTCGGAATGTTGTGATCCATCGTCGCGAAGGTGAGTTCGGGTCGGCGGACTTTTCGCCCGGCCATGCGAAGCCCGTCGAAAGCTTGCGGCGAAGTGACTTCGTGCACATAATGGCGGTCAATATAGAGAATGGCTTCCTTGCCCGGTTCGTCGTGGACCAAATGGGCGTCCCAAATTTTCTCGTAGATGTTTTTGGGCATGGACATGGAAAAAGCCTCCTCGCGCGGATGATGGCCGTTCCCCAAAGCGCAGAACGGCGGAGTGAACCCCCTTTATACCCTAATTGGGGGCGGGATGCCAGCACTCCAGTCAGGAAGTCGCGCGTCTCTGGCTTCTTGACCCGCATCGCGTGGACGGCTACCATGCGGGCGAGCAGTTTGAAGTTTGACGCCCGAGCGTGGGGAGCTTCGTGTGCAATTGACCTGCCATAAATGCCGGCATTCATGGGACGAATCGGTGGATGATAGTGCGCCGATGGTGCAATGCCCGGAATGCATGGTGGTGGTTCCGCTCGCGCTCGCCAAGCAGGGTGGCGGGACTTCAACGGTTGCCGCGCCGAAAAAAACCTCCGCGCCTCCGAGGGCGACTCCGTCTCCGCGTCGCGAAGAAGACATCAAGACGATTCTGACCTCGCGCCCCGAGCAGACCGCGAAGACGATGATATCGCCGTCGCCAGCGCAGCAGGAAAAAACGATTCTCTCTCCGACGGCAGAACAGCTTGAAAAAACAGTGCTGCTTCGTCCGGAAAAAACGATGCCGATGGCGCCCGCTCCGTCGTCGGGAATGCTGACCTGCAACAAATGCCGCCACACTTGGCCCGATGAAGAGGGCGATAATCAGGGGATGACGCAATGCCCCGAGTGCATGGCGATTGTGCCGGTTTTAGTCGCACGCAAAGGCGGCGCCGGAGCCACGCAAACTTCGGTTTCGGTGAGCGCTAAAGCGCCGCCTAAAAAGGCTTCGTCACCGCCGGGACCCGGGCCGTTCGAGAAAACTCCGCCTCCGCCGCCGCGCGCGCCTGTTGCCAAGCGGCCTCAACCACGACAGGAATCCCCCAAGCCTTCGGTTCCGTTCGACGAAACGAATACTTATATCCCGCCGCGACCCGCCGCAAAGGGAAGTGAAGTTCCATTCGACGAAACAAACACGTTCGTTCCGCCCAAGTCCGCCGCGCCGAAATCCGTGCCGCCGCGACCACGCAAGTTAGGTGAAGCATCTTCCGCTTCCGTATCGGCGGATGCTGATGAATCGAAGACCGCGCCCCCCAAAGCGGGAAGGCGGTACAGCGATCCATTGGCAGCGGGGACATTCGATGACACGAAAACCGCGCCTCCGCCCCATCGTCCCATCAAAAAGGGAACGGGCGTTGGACCGTTGGATGAGGAGAGCCAGACGGTTCCTTCATGGATGGCGGGCGGCGAGGAAAAAGGGAAGAAATCCGAGGATCAGTCCACGATTATCAAGGACGGACCATCGGGTCCGATGAAGACGCTCGGCGGTTACGAGATGCTGAAGAAACTGGGCGAAGGCGGAATGGGGATGGTCTATCTTTCGCGGCAGGTTTCGCTGGATCGAAAAGTCGCGCTCAAGATTCTGACAAGTCACCTTGCCACCAATCCTGAATTCCTCATGCGATTTACTCGCGAGGCGCTTTCGGCGGCGCAGCTCTCCCATCACAACATTATTCAGGTCTTCGACGTCGGCAGCGAAAAGGACGTCCACTTCATCAGCATGGAGCTGGTGCAGGGGAAAAACCTCGGCGAGATGGTG
>CAZPIK010000292.1:0-5560 GCA_964586185.1 uncultured Candidatus Sumerlaeota bacterium
GTAATGACAAGGGCTGAAGCCGGGGGCAAACCGGGAGCTCGCTGAAGCGAGCTAAACATACGAGCACCAAGGTGAACGCAACCAAGCGAATTTGACATTTGTTCTACCGCTTTCGAATTCCGTAGTCGCACAAGCTTACGGTTCCCGGTTTGCGAAATCCGTGAAAATGCCGGAGGGTTGTGATTGAATCTCGCCTAGGCGGTGCGATGCTTTGTAGGTCGGCTCACCGAACCGACGTCGGGTCAAAGATCCGACTTACCGACCCAACAAGGAGAACGTCACTAAAGAAGACTTTAATGAGCCTGTTGAACTCGATCTTCACGCTTCTTTTTAACGCGCTCCTTTTTCCAATGCGTCCGTTCGCGCCCGTGTGGGGAATGATTTTCATCTCCCTTCTTGCCGGACTCTTGATGCTTTGGATTTATGGGAAGATTTCCAATCAGGCGGCGATTAAGCGCGCGCGAACGCTCATCAGCGGCAATCTTCTCGGCGTGCGGCTGTATCGTCACGAAGTAGGCGTCGTCATGAAACTGCAGGCACGGATCATTCGCGACACGCTTGTTTACATGAAGCATTCGCTGAAACCGATGCTCATCATGCTCGTGCCGATGGGGTTCATTCTTGCGCAGCTCAATCTTAATTTTGCTTCGCGACCGCTTAAATCCGGCGAGCGAACTCTGCTCAAAGTTAAAGTTCGCGATGCCGAAACGCTGAAGGGAAAAATCGAACTTGAAGCGCCGAAAGAAATTGTCGTTGAGACCGCTCCCGTGCGAATCGCTTCGGAACGGGAAATCGCGTGGCGCATCCGCGCGGACAAAAACGGTCGGCATCAAGTGAAAATCAAAACTAACAACGGCGAAATATCGAAGGAAATCGTTTCGGGTGATCAATGGGGCGCGATTTCGGCGATTCGCACGGGAGTCAACCTTTGGGAGAGGTTTCTCTATCCGGGCGAATCGGCCATCGCCTCCAATAGTCCATTCGTTTCTGTCGAAGTGAAATACGCTTCACTGCCCTTGACGGTTTTGGGTTGGAATGTCAATTGGCTCGTCCTCTTCTTTATCCTTACGATGGTTTTCGGTTTCGCGCTCAAGGACCTCTTCGGCGTGCAAATTTGACGCATTCGATTTTGGTTTCCATTCGAAGAATAGCTCGGATGAACTCACGGTCATTACAAATTCAAAACCTATTGACTCCCCACGCCTCTTGATGCAGCCTTTCGATCACGCCCCAAGGCGACCGTATTCCAAGGAGAACGGCTATGAAACGAATTCCGGCTCTCATGCTTTTGGCGGGAGCGATGCTGCTCACGGGTTGCGCGGCGCTCACCCCGCTACCGCTCCCCAAAACCCCGTTGAAATATAGCGTGCAGGAGAATCTGGTAACGTTTGAGAATCCTCGCCACGACCTCGTTCGGATCGGACAGTTCGTGGATAAACGGAGCGCCGCCGAAAAGAAGGGAACCAAACCCCGCTTCTGGTTCGCGCTCTTGGGTTGGTGGCGGATCGGAACTTACGTCACGCCGGATTCCGTTTGGACGGACGGCAAATCGAGCGGCAATACCGCCGCCCAAATAACGAACACCGTCAAGGAATGCGTTGAGAAATCGAACTTCTTTAAGAAGGTCGAAGTGGAAAAGACGGCAAATCCTTCGGGCGGCGAGGGACTCATTCTGACGGGTGAAATCAATTCGCTCAAGGGAACTCAGGAGGTCAAGAAATACTTCTACTTTCTCATCGTTTACTTCAAGAACAAGAACCAAAAGTTTCCGCCGAAGGGCTATTGCAAAATCACCTATCGGCTGATTGACGCCGAAACGAATCAAGAACTCAAGAGCAACACGATCGAATCGAACGTCAAAGACCCGAAGATGGACCTCTGCGCGCACGGAGCCAAGGCGCTCGAGCAAGCCGAGACGCTGATGATCAATGAAGTGACGACTCGGGCGTTGTTGGACTTCTAGCCACCATGTTCGATTTCGTCATCGGATTGATTTTCTTCGCGGTTTACGAGGTCCTTTCGTGGCCGCTTAGGGTCGCGCTTGCGCCGATCCCAATGAGCGGCGACCTCAAGCGCATGATTTCGCGCGTCGCGGGTCCCGGCATTCTCTGCTTCGTCGCATGGGTCGCCGGACATTTCATCGTCCCCATCGGATTCCTCAGTATTTGGTTTTGGTTCGCGCTCGCGATGTTCGGCGCGATTAAACTTTGCCGCATCCAAGGGGTCGAGCCTGACCTCAAAACGATTCTTCATCCGGTGGGGCATGGCGAAAATCGCCGCCGCGATTGGATCGTCGAGGGAATCGCCCTCTTTGTGTTCATGAGTTATTTGGCGTTTCGGCGGCTCGCGCCTGAAATGTCGGTCATCGAACTTCCGGCGGGCGGATCGGGCTCGGAAAAATTCGACAACGCGATGGTGTTCTGGTCGGCGTGGCATTCCAATTGGCTGCCGCCCGAAGATTACTGGCTCTCCGGTCATCCACAAGCCTACTACTACTTTGGCCATTTTTTCTGGGCGTGGATTGGGCGCGCGGCGATGCTTCCGGGCGAATGGGTCATCACGCTCGCAATGTCGCGACTGGTGTTATTGATTTGGGAAGGCGCGTATCTGCTTATCCGCTCATTTGGCGCGCGCGCGGTTTCGGCGGCCATAGGGGCGGTCTTTGTCGTCTGGGCGGGGAATCCGCTTGCGGTTCAAATGGCGCAAAGACGATATGATGCCGTAAAGATCGAGGCTCAAATCGCCGAGAAAGCGAATCGCCAGTACAATTTCACCCGTGAACTTTTCAGCGGATACGATTTTTGGAAACCTTCGCGCGCGCTCCGCGATGAAGACATCACCGAGTATCTCGCGTGGACGGCGATCCTTGGCGATTTCCACGCGCATCATCTTTCGGTCCCTTGGATGCTCGGATGGTTCGCGCTGATTCTTTCGGGCGACAAATGGTTTCGACTTCGCAAGAAGGGTCTCTACGGCAAAGCGCGCGCGCCCAAGACTTTGTTTCAGGATTCGACGCTTAAACGCCGAATCCGGTTCGGTATTTGGTTTGCGTGTTTTATCGTACTCGGCGTCATCACCACGATCTCGAATTTGTGGGTCGCGCCGATGGTCGGGCTCTGTTCGCTCGGAATTTTTCTTTGGCGGCTTGAGCGTGGGCGAAAGTTCGTGCTGATTCGGGCGGGCTGCGTCGGCGCATTGGCCGTCTCAATGGTGCTTGGAATTTTTATTTCAAAAGGGACGCTCAAGACGCCGCTTGAATCGAAACCCGAAGCCAAAGATGCCAAAAGTTTTATCGAGAAAATTAAAGCGAAAAGTCCTCTGCAACCGCTGCCCAAGGACATTCGCTCAACGGGCGCCATGCTCGCACGGCATTGGGGATTCCACGCGGGTGTGTTTCTCGTTGCGATTGCGGCGGCCGTGGGACTCCGAATTCATCGTTCGCGAAAATCGTTTTTTTATCTTGCGCGCTTTGCCATCGTCCTCGGTTTTGCGGGCTTATGCTTTGCGCTCAAGCTTTTGATTTTACAGAACGAACCGTTTCTCTATGGGCTTGGGATGGCGGCGGCCATCACATGCTTTGCTTGGGGCAAGCGAGTATGGGCGCGTCCCGCCGTCTTGGTTTATTGGGTCGGGAGTTGTCTGCTTCTGGCCGCGCTCGAAGTGTTCTACATCAATGACGCCTACGATGGAACCTATGAGCGGTATAACAGCTACTTCAAGTTTTCGTATCCGATTTGGCCGCTACTGACCGCCGCTGCGTGGGTCTGCGCACAGCGGCTTTGGTTTTGGAACGCGGGCGCGCCCATCCGATGGACGTTCCGAGCCGCTTCGATCGGGCTTGTTCCATTCGTTTCGGCGATGGTCTTTTTCGGAATGCCCGCGCGGACGATGCAGGCGAGTTATGAAGACGTGTTGCCACGGCGTGGAACTTTGGATGCGTTCGCGTGGCTGGGCAACCTCAGGGGGTTTGAGGGTGAAGCGCAAATGCTCGTTTGGATTCGCAAGAACATCCCGCCCGGAACGCGCATCGCCGAAGCAGTGAATCCCAAGCGAATCAGCTATACCTACGCCGGTCGAATTTCGAGCCTTGCAGGACGACCCACTCCGCTGGGTTGGGAACATCACGAAGGACAATGGAGAAGTTTTGCCGATCCCGCTATTGGCGAGAACAAAGCCAAGCTTCTGCGCATTTACGAATCGGCTTCGGCAAGCGAAGTCCGCGCTGCGGCGCGGGAACTTGGCGTCGAGTTCGTCGTGCTCGGCAAAAGTGAGATCGAAATTTACGGTCAGGTGAAGTCCGAACGTATTTTCCAAACCTTGAAGCAGGCGGGCAAGGTCGTGGCCCAATTCCCGGCGCAAAATCCGAAGGCGTTTATTTTTCGCATTCCGCCCACTGATGGATAGGGGGAAAGTGATTGGTACTTGGGAATTGGGGATCAGGCAACGAACGAGATGGGGAGTGGGAGTAGGTGTAGGAGCTGTAGGAGCGGGGCTGTAGGATAGGGTAATAGCTTGCAACTCGGGGAAAGGTCGGCTTAAATCCATCGGTTTGAGGCGGATACGAGTCACCACCACAAATTCGGCCAGCGCGGGGATAGAGGGCGTATTCATTTGCGCGGTTGATCGTTGGCAAGAGCAGCGCATATAAGGGCGTAAGACGCGGAAAAGCACCAAACATGAAAATCCGTCATTATGCTCTCTCGCACGTTGGCGCTGTCCGCAGCGAGAATCAGGATTCGGTGCTTGCGCATCCCGAAATCGGCACGTTCATGGTCGCCGATGGCATGGGTGGCGAGAAGGCGGGCGCAGAGGCGTCGGCGCAAGTCGTCGCCACGGTCAATCGAGTCATCACGAATTTTTTTGATCGCAAAGGAGAAGTTTCACCGGCCGCCCTTCAGAAGGTCGCGCGCGAGGCGCTCGAACTTGCCAGCCGGGAAGTTTACGAGATTTCCGTCCGCGAACCCGACAAGGCCGGATTGGGTTCGACGGGATCTCTGCTTCTGCTTGTGCGCGGCGCATACTTTATCGCGCAGGTGGGAGATAGCCGCGTGTATCTCTCGCGGCAAGGGAACGTCAAACAGCTTACGCGCGACCATACGATTGTCTGGACTCTTTACGAAAATGGAATTCTTTCGCGCGATCAATTGGAAACGCATCCCGAGCGTCATTTGCTCACGCAGTGCATCGGCGGCGCAAAACCGGTCGAAGTGGATATCTTCTCCGATCGCCTTCAAGTGGGCGACACGTTTCTCATTTGCTCCGATGGTTTGACAGGCTACGCGGGCGAAGCCGAAGTCATAAAGCTGCTTTGCGATCCGGTTTATACCCTCGAGGAGCGGGCTTATCGGATGCTCCAGAAGGCGCTTGAAGGTGGCGGCGGTGATAACGTGAGCGTTGTCCTTGCGGAAGTGGAATCGCTCGATGCACATGACAATTGGGCTCCGGATCCGACACCGAATCCCAAGACGCCGCGTCCTACGATGATCCAGCCTATGTCGGACGAAGCGCCCACCGAAATTGATTTGCAATTGCCCCCAAAGAAAAGCCACAAGGGACTCAC
>CAZPIK010000293.1:0-5535 GCA_964586185.1 uncultured Candidatus Sumerlaeota bacterium
AACTGATGGGCGAGGTGAGAACGCTCAGTCGCCAGATTCGATCAGTCGTTTTCGGCACGTGGGGCTTTAAGGGATGATCGGCTTCAGGATCGGGAGGCGCGTCGGCAAAGTTGCGGCGTCGAGGATAGGAGTTGAAATCCACGGCGTAGGATTCTACGGCAGTGGCAAGCGCGCGCATATCGGCTTTCACTCGGGAAATTTTTGCGCGCGTTTGGGCTTCCAAAAAATTCACGACGGCGATGGCCGCTAGGATTGAGATGATGGCCACGACGATGAGCAGTTCGATCAGCGTAAAGCCGTTGCGGATTGCGGGCGGGAGCGGAGGAAGTGTGCGGCGGGAGGAGATCAATGGCATTACTCGCGAATGACGGATAAGCCGTCTTCATCGAATATAAGTATAAGGCCACCGTCAAGGCAACGCACCAAGTGAATCGAAATTGCGAAGAATGACGAAGCCCGCGGTCCTCTATCGAATCCAAGCATGAAGAGCCGAATACTCAAGGTTTCTCAAAGGGGCGGAAAAGGGGTCAGGTACCTTTTTGTGGTGCCGTGTGTTCTTTCGCTTCATCGTCGTCATTGTTGCGCGGGCAACCTCTCGGGCGCAAGGACGATTCCAAACCATGCAAGAAAAAGGTACCTGACCCCTTTTCCGTCCTCCGCGCGCGCTGAAAAAGGCCACCGCCCTTAACGCGGATACTCCAACACCTTCACCGACTCCGTATGTGCCTCCAATCCCTTGGCGTCCATGAAATAAGTCGGTTTCATTTTGCCGTGGCTAAATAACTTTTCCGCTTGATCGTCCCAATGTTTGGAATCGGGTTGATCGCTCTCGCCCAGTGGAAGAACGGTCCAGGATTTCGGTGGCTTAGTCATCAGGATGACCTGCGTCGAGGTCTGGCCGCCGCGACCGACGTAAGTTCCATCGGGTGCTTTGACGAAATTGATCGCGCGCGGCGTCGCCATACCGTCGCCCGGATTTCCTCCGCCGACGGGATAGGTTCTTGCATATTTGCCGTCCGCACCGATCCGCCCGCAGCGATAGATCTCGCCGTAAGTCGTATCCACCGAACCAAAATCCTTAATCATTTTTTCCGCGCCCGCCTTCACCGCCCCGATCGCCTCGACCGCCTGCGCGCTCGTGAGCGTATCGGGCGGCGGATCGCCATTGCGTTCGCCTTTCTTGGCTTCGGCGGGCAATGACGCTTTCCAATATTTGTAGGCCGCCGCTCCAACGGAATCGGGAGTGCTCTTTCCGTCCCACGCGATGATCGCCTGATATAATTTTTCCGCGTTGGCGTCGCCGCCCAAGTACGATCTGGCTGTCTTGTACGCCTTCTTAAGCCGCGCCTGCCACTTATCCGCATTGAAAATCTGGACGTTCATCGCCAACGCAAGACCATCCTCGACCGACATCTTCTTGCTCGCGTCGAGAACTTCCAAAACCATTGCCGCGCGTTGATGCGGAGGGTCTTCGCCCATTCCATAAACATACGCGGGATAATCCTTGAGCCGCATCGGACTGTTTTTGATCATGGCGAAGGGCGAGATATTGCAGTTCTGCATATAACCCTGCGGCGGGTTCAAACATTGAACCAACTCCTCGGCCTTATGGATTCCCTTCCAATCGTTCGCAGATTTGTTGCCGGGAATTGGCTTGCTCGGATCAACTCCCGCCGGACGAATCGGCACTTTTCCCGTCCGCTGATAATAAATGTCGCCGTCCACTGTCCCGACCATGACGTTCTGTCCCATGAGTTCCAGCCGCGAGAGCGCTTTTTTCATTTCGTTCAGATTCCGCGCGGTCATCATCGCATAAATCTGATCCACCGATCCGACGCTTTCCATGTAGGGAATTGCCATCGCGTAACCTTTGCCGCTTTTGTGCGCGACGATGGGTCCGTGATGCGTGTATTGAATATCAACTTTGACCTCTTCAAATCCGCCTTCCTTTTTTACTTTGAAAGTCTCGGTGCGGATCGTCATGTCACGCCACTGACCGTCCACCTCATATTGGTTCGGATTGTTCGGATTGATCGTTTCCTCAAAAACGTCGGCGGTGTCGCCCGACCCCGTCGTCATGGCAATGGAGCACCATTGGCTGTGTCCCAAACTCGGCAGCGACGCACCCAATATCCCGACGCCCGACACTTTAACTGTGTCGCCGTAAATCCTTGATTCATAGAAGCGGAACTGGTCGTACCAGCTGAGGTGCGGGTCTACCAACGCCATGACCGCGCCCGATTCTGTTCGGTCGGGAGCAACGAGCCATTCGTTCGATCCGCGATACGGCATCGGATCGGGAGGAATGCCGCCGCGCCCTAAATCCTCAAAGGCGTCGCCCAGCGGCCAGCCCCAAATGATGTATCGCGAAAGGGCGACGACGTTCCACGGATGGATTTCCTGCGCCCACGAAGGAACATGTTCGGGATGCTCCTTCATGAAGAGCTTCACCCCTTCCTGAAACGCCTCGATGCTCCGCCGCGACTTCTCCGAAATTTCCATATACTTCGATTCGCTCACTTCGCGGTGGCGAAACATCCGCATGATGAAGTCCTCGCGAAACGCACTTTTTCCGACCACTTCCGAAAGCGTTCCTTCCGCGCGGCGATAATTTTTCAGAAGTTCCTCGAGGCGATCTTCGGCCTGCGCATAGCCTAAACCAAATGCCGCCGCCTCGTCTGTCTTCGCGAAGATATGCGGCGTCCCAAAATCATCGCGGATAATCTTGACCTCGTGCCGCCCCATGGGCGACTGAACGACCGCGCAACCTGCCAAAAACGAGAGGCTCAAAATTGCAAACAACTTCATCGCGATTCTTGAAGAATTGAATTCTACGGACATTTTTTTCACTTCCTTCGGCAATCTCGATTTTTGCATTTCAGGCTTGGGATTCTTGAACGCCTCTGAGCGAACCTCAAGCAAATTTGGACTCCTCCAACTGAAAACGCTGGATTCTCCCTTCGGTTTTCAAGATTCTATCCATCGAATTCTTGCCTATGAGGTCAAATCAACATCGCTTATGAATGTCGCGGTCATCGGAACAGGATACGTCGGGCTGGTCACGGGAACGGTTTTTGCCGATCTCGGAAATGATGTCTGTTGCGTGGATAAAGACCCGCGCAAAGTCGAGCAGTTGAGATCGGGCAAGCCGACGATCTATGAACCTGGCCTCGAAGAGATGCTCCAGCACAATCTCGCCAACGGCCGCTTGAGCTTCACGGGCGACATTGACGACGCCGTGCGAAAAGCCGCCGTCATTTTCATCGCCGTCGGAACGCCGCCCCTGCCCAGCGGTGAATCGGACCTCTCACAAGTTGAGGAAGCTGCGCGATCCATCGCCCGCGCCATCGAACATTACACGATCATCGTTAACAAGAGCACCGTTCCGGTCGGCACGGGCGATTTTGTCCGCCGCACCATCGAAGCCAACCGACGACGCAAAGTAGATTTCGATGTCGTCTCGAATCCGGAATTCCTGAAGGAAGGCTCGGCCATCGCCGATTCGCTGAATCCCGACCGAATCGTCATCGGCGCGCCCAGCCAATCGGTCGCGATGTCGCTCCTCGAACTTTATGCGACTCTCGAACGCCCCATGCTAATCACCGATGTTGAAAGCGCCGAGATGATCAAGTATGCCTCCAACGCTTTTCTTGCGACCAAGATTTCCTTTATCAATGCCATGGCCGATCTCTGCGAAAAAACGGGGGCGGATATTGTTCAGGTCGCCAAAGGCATGGGATACGATTCGCGAATCGGTTCGGGATTTCTTCAGGCGTGTCTCGGCTTCGGTGGATCATGTTTTCCCAAAGACACCGCATCACTACTGCAAACCTTCAATCGTTATAATGAAGAAAATCAGTTGCTTAGGGCCGTCATGGAAATCAATAATGATCGAGTGGCCCGGTTCTGCAGACGGATCGAGGAGAGGTTGGGCAACCTCAAAGGCAAGACGGTCGGTGTGCTCGGCTTGGCCTTCAAACCGAATACCGACGACCTCCGGGAAGCCAAGAGCCTTGAAATCGTCCGCTTTTTACGGGAAAGAGGCGCAAAAATTCGAGCTTATGATCCCGTCGCAATGGAGGGAGCACGTAGCTTGCTCGCGGATTCCGATGGAGGAATCAAGTTTTGCGACAGCGCGTTCGATGCGGCAGAAGGGGCGGATGCGTTGGTTGTCGTCACTGAATGGAACGAATTTAAGCTGCTGAACATGGAAAAGCTCAAGTCCTTACTCGCCGCGCCGATTATTTTCGATGGAAGGAATATTTACTCGCCGCAGAAGTTGAAGGCACTGGGCATAGAATATCACAGCATCGGAAGGGGGTCGAACTTATGACCGTACGACTTGAAGACATGATGGCCGAAATGGTGGATCGCTCGGCCTCGGACTTGTTCATCAAAGCCGGCGCGCCTCCCTGCATCCGAATAGACGGCGTCATCACGCAAATGGACTACGCCGACATGTCCCCCGAGGAGATTGAAAAAGTCGCGCGGAAGATCATGACCGAGCAGCAATGGGCGCACTTCGCCGAAATCCCCGAAATGGATCTCGCTCTCGGACTTTCGGGCATCGGACGATTCCGCGTCAATTGCTACCGCCAGCGCGGAACCATCGGCATCGTTTTTCGTCACATCTCAAACCCCGATTTTGCCTTCGGAGCGCTGAATCTCCCCGCCGCCGTTGAAACGCTTTCCAACGAAAAGCGCGGTTTGATCCTCGTCACCGGAATGACCGGTTCGGGCAAATCCACGACTCTGGCTGCGATGATCAACCATATCAATCAGACGCGCAAAGCCCACATTGTCACCATCGAAGACCCCATCGAATTTCTCCATCACGATAATATGTCCATCATCAGTCAGCGCGAAGTCGGCTTCGACACAAAGAACTTCCGTGACGCGTTGAAGCACGTTCTGCGTCAAAGCCCCGACGTGATTTTGATCGGTGAAATGCGCGACTTGGAAACGATTCAAACCGCCGTTTCCGCCGCTGAGACCGGACACTTGGTCCTTTCGACTCTGCACACGACCGACGCAGTTCAAACCGTCGAGCGTATCATCAACTATTTTCCGGCCTACCTTCATACTCAGATTCGTCTGGAGCTTTCGCTCTGCTTAAAAGGGGTCATCTCACAGCGGCTGCTTCCTCACCGTGCAGGCACGGGTCGCGTACCTGCCGCCGAGATCATGATATCAACGCCGATCATCAAGAAACTGCTTCACGAAGGCCGCACGCTCGAACTTTCCGAGCACATGAAGGAAGGGGCGTTTGCCGGAATGCAGACGTTCAATCAATCTCTGATCAATTTGATCCAACGCGGACTTATCAAGTACGAGGATGCGCTGCTTTATGCGACCAGTCCGGACGAACTCCGCCTCGCGCACGAAGGCGTCGGCAGCGGCGCGCGTTTAGGCTAGAGTTTTTTCAACGCAGGAATTCGAGTAAGGCTCAGCCGATTCGCGCGCTTTGGCCGCCATCCACGGGGAGGACGACGCCGGTGATGAGGAGGCTCCCGGCCCAGAGCGGGACCTGCCCGC
>CAZPIK010000294.1:0-1038 GCA_964586185.1 uncultured Candidatus Sumerlaeota bacterium
CAGCCGCCATTGATCGTGAAATCTTCCGCGTCGGCCATGGCGAGCGCTTTCGAAAACCCTTCAAGCGATCCTGCGACGTTCGAACCATAGCTCAACCCTTGGAAAATTGCGGGCGAAGGGTATTTCTGCAGATGCCGCGCAAGCCAGCCGTTACCGGTGCTGGCCATCGTCGTGCCATTGCCCCAATCCATGTTGTCCTGCGCCTCAAAATGCGAGCGCGAGGGGTTGGGATTTCCGCACGCGAGGACGAACGCCATGTGCCCGTTATTCACCATGTTGAACATTTTCGTGGCCGATGGATGCAGTCCGAACTGGGCGTTGATGACATGAAACGTGTCGCCATTGGAATTGGTGTTGCCGACGTCGAGTCCAAGCACGGGACGGGCGGTGTGATATTCGGGATCGGAATAGGGAGCCACAAGACTAAGTCCGTCCATTCCGCCGCGCAGAAAAATATTGATCACAATGTCGTGTCCGAGATCGCCCGGCGCTCCAAACGCAAGATTGGACACCTTGGCTCCCCCCATCGCGCAAATACCGGCGCAGCAACCTTTGACGAACGTTCGGCGTTTAATCTTCATTGTCGGAACCTCAACGATACATGAATTCCGGCGTCATCGCGCACATCGCGCCGACGTAGGGGAGCTTTTCGTCAATCTGCTCCTGAGGTAGATCAATATCGGGATTGCGTCCGTCGGAAACGAAATCGAGCAAAGCGTTAAACGTCGCCGATGAGGTTGTCCGCCCAATCACTTTGTCCACCCACCATTGAACGATTTCGCGCGCGGTCTTACGGTCGGAGGGCATGACCCCCGTCGTCGGAATCGAGATGCCATCGCTTTCGTACCAACCGTCGGCGATTTCAAAAATCCAATTCCAACGCTGAAGCAATGAATTGCTCGTGGCCCAATAAGGCATGTCGTCGTCGGGGCCATTGGGCGGACGCCATCCGAACATCGGCTGACCCAGAATATCGTAAAGATACATGAAGGTATCGTCAGTGGAGTAGGCCATATTAAGCGAACGCATCGCTGATAC
>CAZPIK010000294.1:1048-5510 GCA_964586185.1 uncultured Candidatus Sumerlaeota bacterium
TCCTTCCTCGTGCTGTTCCTCGTTCCGCTCCTGGTCATCCTCATGCGCTTCATCCTCAGTTTAATTTGATCTGCGGCCGCGCGGTTGTCATAAAAGACCTGTGCGGTCGAATCTACGAGCGCTTGGGAGGGAGTGTCGCTTACAAACCGGCGCGCGAGTTTGTAAGCGATGTGTTTGGCCGTCCCCAGGTGGTTGCAAAGTTTGTCCAAAATATCCTTGCCATCTTTTTGCGCGGGTTGATTAAGCGGAATAATCTGACCCATGACAAACTTGACGCCGATATCGTGGTCGGAAGCGACGTATTTAAACTGCCCGCGATTGGCGTTTGCCGCGTCGCGCTCGTAGGTCCATCCGGTAAAGCAGCGCGCAGTTTCATAAACGTCCTGATCAATGTAGCCTCCCGCCTCCAAATAATTGGCGATGCTGAGGGTATGAAGTTCGAACAATTCGCGCGCGTAGTTTTCGTTCGGACCCGCGACGGTGCTCGTGTAGTTGTCGAGGTAATAGAGCATGCATGGGTGCTTGGTCGTCTCTTCGAGCATCGTCCGAAAGTTGCCGAGGGCATTCGCGCGGATCGTGTTGTGCCATTTCGGCCACAGCGACCGCACTTCGAACTCGAAGCCGTTAATGTTGAAATGATTAAACCAGAACTCGACCATCCGCTCGAAGAGCTGGCGTTTGGAGTGAATCGCGGCGGTGAAGGTATAATGCCGCACTTCGTAGTTCGGCTGGATGACAATCGCGTAGTTTGCGTTGTTCCGGCGGTCGAATAGCTGTGCCCAAGTTTCGAATAGAGTCGCCTTGGGCAGGGCGTTCAGGAGCGCGTCGCAGGCCGAATCATCAATCGTCAACGGGTTCAATTGCTCTTGCAGGAATGCGTCATAACCCATCGCCTGAATCGCCGCGATATCTCCCTCGCGCGGGCCGAACATGAGCCGATGCGCCGCGTGGAATTCGAGCGTCGGCGTCGGCGCGGGAACGTTGATAAGCCCCTGCTTTTGGAGTGCCTGAGCAAACGGCGAGGCAAGGACGGAAAGAAAATTGCGGCGCGATTTTGGCATGACGAAGTCTTTTCGCGATGGAAACGGGGTCGTTAGCCGCTCGAAGAACGGACACCCCAGGGGCTTCCATTCCTGAATCGGGATTTCCGACGGCTAACTTGAGCAAAGAATGAAGAAAAAGACCGCAAATGTTTTACCTCAAAGAACGCAAAGAGCGCAAAGAGGGCAAAGGAAGTGGGCGCATCTCAATATTGTTTGAACCCACAAAAATCAATGACCGAGGGAAATGGGCCTTCGATAAATGCGTCCTGTAAGGACACAGGTTCAAAGCCCAAGGCAACGCCTTGGGTGTGGTGTGCTCTGATTATCGTATAAGCCCTATCAGGGCGACGGAAAACCGGACACGATTCGCCTTCCGCCGCCCTTGCAGGGCTTGCAATCAGCATGGGTTTCCCTAACCCAAGGCGTTGCCTTGGGCTTTGTCCCCCCGCCCTTGCAGGGCGGTTCACTAGCGCGCACTCAAACAATTATGAGATGCACCCAAAGGAAGTTCAATTGCCCGCTCGTTTGACGGAAGCAATTGACGTTCAGGGCATTGGGCGATTAGCCTAAAGGAAAGACTGTGGGTGAAAACACGAATGATCGAAGCTCTTGATTATTCGGGCAATGGTCATCCGGCAACATTTCCGAACCGAGAATCACAAACCATGAAACATTTTCGCGAATCCATGCTCGAACTCGTCGTTGAAACTTCGACGAATCTTCCCGCCGATGTGCGCGCCGTTATTGCGAAGGCCAGTCTCGGCGAACAAACCGGAACCCGCGCGGCGCAGGCGATGGAGATCATCAATCAAAACATTGACCAAGCATGTTCGAACCAGGGGGCGATCTGTCAGGACACCGGTATGCCGACTTTCCACATTGATTGCCCCGTCGGCGCGAACCAGATCGAAATGGCGAAGGACATCAAGTGGGCGGTATCGGAGGCGACCAAGCGCGGCAAGCTCCGACCCAACAGCGTCGATTCGCTGACAGGAAAGAATTCGGGCGATAATCTGGGACCCGGCACGCCGATCATGCACTTCCATCAATGGGACGATCCGCGCGTTCGGGTGCGGCTGATCTTGAAGGGTGGCGGATGCGAGAACAAAAACATTCAGTATTCGCTTCCGTGCGAGCTTGAGCATTTGGGCAAGGCGGGTCGCGACATCGAAGGCGTCCGCAAGTGCATTCTCCACGCCGTCTGGCAGGCGCAAGGTCAAGGCTGTGCGGCGGGTTTCATCGGCGTCTGCATCGGAGGCGACCGCACGAGCGGATACGATCACGCCAAGATGCAACTCTTCCGCGCGTGCGACGACACGAACCCGAATCCCGAACTGGCCAAACTCGAATCGGAAATCATGATCGAGGGCAATAAGCTGAAAATCGGCACGATGGGATTCGGCGGAATGATCACGCTGCTCGGATGCAAGATCGGCGTTCTGAATCGCCTCCCGGCGTCGTTTTTCGTTTCGGTTGCTTATGACTGTTGGGCGTTTCGTCGGCTCGGGGTTTATGTGGACACCGAAACAGGCGCGATTCTCGAATGGGATCAGCGCGCGTTGAACCCCAAACGAATGGCGCAGCAGGAGGGATTCCCGCTCACGGGTAATGAGGTGCGGCTCACGACTCCGATTACCGAAGAGCAAATCCGAAAACTGCGCGTTGGCGACGTTGTGTTGCTCTCGGGGCCGATGGTCACGGGGCGCGACGCCGTGCATCACTACCTCATGGATCACGATTCACCTGTCAATCTGAATGGCGTCGTGCTTTATCACTGCGGCCCCGTGATGCTGAAGGACGAAAAAGGAAACTGGATCGTGAAGGCGGCGGGTCCCACGACTTCAAGCCGTGAGGAGCCGTATCAGGCTGATATTCTTCGCAAATTTAAAATCCGCGCGGTCATCGGCAAAGGCGGCATGGGGAAGCGGACGAGCGACGCTCTCAAGGAAGTCGGCGCGGTTTATTTGAATGCGATCGGCGGCGCGGCGCAGTTTTACGCAAGGGCTTTGCCAAAAGTGAATGGCGTCCACATGCTCGAAGAGTTCGGAATCCCAGAAGCAATGTGGGAACTGGAGTGCAAAGATTTCCCGGCCATCGTCACGATGGATAGTCACGGCGGTTCGCTTCACGCGGAAGTGCAAGCCGAAAGCGGCGCGGAACTCGCGAAGCTCAAGGAACCTATCGGCGCGGCCTAGCGCGTTTGATCAAACCACGCAATTTCTACCCGCATCCTTTGCCCGATAGAGCGCCTCGTCAGCGCGCTCAATGAGGTCTGCAAGACTCGGACAATCGGATGTAAGCGTCGCGACCCCGAGGCTGATCGTGAGGCGCGCTTTCTTTGTTCTCTTTTCAAAACGGGCGTTCTGAATCTTTTGTCGGATGCGCTCGGCCACCTGACGCGCGGCCCGTTCGTTCGTGTCCACCAAACCGACCAGAAACTCTTCGCCGCCATAGCGACCTATGACGTCTTTGGGGCGCAGCGTTGAACGAATCAGGGACACAGTTTGGGCGAGCACTATATCGCCAAAAGCGTGACCGCAACGATCATTAACTTTCTTGAAGTGATCCAAATCGGCGAAGAGAAGAGTAAACGAGCGTCTATCTAGGCGACTCGCGTGAAATTCCTGCATCAAACGCTCCAAGAGAAACGGACGATTATTGATTTTGGTCAATCCATCCGTGCGTGAAGTTTGACGAAGCTTTTTCTCAATTTTCTCCAGCGACGCAAGCGCATCCTTCAATCGGCGCACAATGGTGTCGTAATAAGTTTCCACGGCAAGGATGGAGTCGAGGGCAAAGACTTTTTGGAGAGTAATGAGCAACGCTGAAAGTTGCTCGGGTTTGCCTTTCAGATGGTTCGTCAGTTTATCGCCGATGATTTCGAAGAGTTTGGAATAAGCGCCTAGGTACCACTTTGGTTCCAGCCCCACGCGCTCATGCGTAATGCCGATTCTCAAGCCCCGCTCAAAGTATCTTGGCGACGTCATGCCACAGCCTAATTCGGCAAGATACTGCCGCTGCGTTTTTTTAAGCCTTTGCAGCACGGCTCGATCGAAGAAGAAACGCTCTTTGAGTTCTTCGAATTGCATGAGATGGGCATAAAAGGCCTCGATAATGGGTTCGGCCTCCTGTTTCACAATTTCGTGAATTTGACGCAAGTTGCGTCCGTCATTTTGGTCAAACCCTAGGAATTTTTCGCGCTGCTTGATTTCGACCTTGGTGATTCCAAATTGTGTCTGAAGCTTCTTGCCTACCATTCGAAAAATTCCTCAGATTGAACGATGCCGCAGTTAATTCAACGATGCAACATAGAACGCACCACGTCAGTGTGGAGCAATCTCCATGCCAGCAAAGCTCAAAAGCAGATTCTTAAGGCTGGAAGGGCAATAATCCTATGGTCATGCGAATGATCTTTGGGA
>CAZPIK010000295.1:0-5508 GCA_964586185.1 uncultured Candidatus Sumerlaeota bacterium
GCAAAATGAAACCATCCTGTTGAGTTATGGGTAATGACAAGGCTTCCGCCGGGGGCAAACGGTAGCTCGCTGAAGCGAGCTAATCGTTCGTTCCACGCATTGGGACACTCCGTTCTAAGATAACCTCCTTGCGCCTTTGCGTCTCTGCGTCTTTGCGTTAATTTCTTCCCTCGCGACGTGATTCTTGCGATTGCAGCCGACCTCGCGGAAAATCATTCATGTCCTATCTTGTCTCACAGCCGCGACCAAACGAAGGGACTCTCTGCCTCAGATGTCCCGCGATGTTGCTGACGGTTCTCCTCTTGGCCGTGAATTTGTTTTTGAACAATGCCCACGCGGATAAACTGATTTTCAAAGACGGTCGCCGGATGGAGGCCGTCATTCTCGATCGCTCCGAGACGACCGTGACCGTTCAGGACGGCAGCGCGCAGATGCGTATTCCGATGGCCAAGATCGTATCCATCGTTGAAGGCACGGAGGCCGACGAAGGGCTTATCCGCGCCAAGGGCGAACTCGCGGGCAAACGCATATCCGAAGGTGCACTCTTGCTCGGCAAAGCCGCTGACCTCGGCGCCGATCCCGAAAGCCTGGCCGACCTGATGCTAGCGTTCGCCGATCCGCTCGCGGAGGAATTGCCAAAGTTCGACACCCTCACGCGCGAGGCGATGCAAAAAGCGGTTGCCGCAACAAAAGAAGTCCGTACGAGTCGTCCGTCCGATTTCCTCTCTGCGCGAGTCCGATGGCTGCTCGAACTTGGCGAGACGAATGAACTCGGCGAAACGCTGGCCGAACTTTCGGAACGGCATCCCCGCGTGCTTGAAGGGCGGCGCGAGGAATGGCTCGAACGCTTCGGCGAGAAAATTGATCAAGCCCTCGATGCGGGCGAATACTCCAAAGCGCTCGACCTTCTCGTCGAATTGCGCCGGCTCGATACTGGTCGCGCAGGTGAAAAGCGAGCCGAGATGGTCATCCTCTGGGCGAGGCGAGAGCGCGATGAAGGTCGCTACGAACAAGCGCTCCGAATTTACGCCGAACAGCTTTACGACATCAGCCCCAATATCGCGCAGGATCGCATTGCGTTGACGCTCGATGAAGCGGAACGAGCATACAGGGCGAAGAATGAGATTGGACGCGCGCTCGATCTCTATGAAACATTCGGCCTCAAGCACGATCCCGAACGCTCCCGCGAGCGGATGGTCGCGATTTGGCGCGAGATCGGTTGGCAGTTTCTCCGCAAAGGAGAAATCGCCGAGGCGCGCAAAGTTTTCGGTCAGGCCGAAGCCTTGCTCCCGGGAAGCGTCGAACGCGATTTGAACGCGTGCCAATACGAAGAAACTCGCGCCAAGCTTGATCCCACCGACGCGGCGGGGCAATACACGCTCGCCGAATGGTGTCTCGAACGCGGGATGTTGGAGGAAGCACGACGTTCGTTCGATCTCGCCTGCGCTTCTGATCTCCTTCGCGGCGAGGCCATCGAACAAATTAAAGTCATCGCGAATCTACAAGCCGAAGAAGAATTAAAAAGACTGGTATCGCTTTATGAGCGCGGCCAATATGTTGACGTTTTGCAAGGGACGCTTCAGTTTCACGACCGACCGGCAGGCGAGGGACTCATGGCGCAGGCCAAACGGCTGGAGGAACTTTCGCGCGACGCGATCAAAATCTCGGCCACCGCCCGACCGCAGCAAGCCGAAGTGCTTATGCAGCGCGCCGAACGCGAGTATTGGACGGGTGAAATTCAAGGGGCTTACGACAAGCTGATGACGCTGACCGAGCGTTACGCCGATACTCCCGCAGGCGCGCGCGCGGCGCAATTTTACCGAACCATTCGTCCTCGACTCGATCTCGATACGCTCGAACGTCGGCGCAATACTTCCAACCGCTCGCAGGACGAAACGACTACGCATACGCTTTCGCATCCTGACGAATCTTCTACCGGACTTGCGGATGAAATCCGAAAGCTTCGTGATTCGATGCGCGCCGAAAAAAAAGCCGCAACCCAATCGCCCGATGCACTAACTTCGCCCGCGCTCAAAACCGAAATTCCTCCGGAAATTGACTTGGATACCATTTCCGCCGCAACTTCTCGCTAGTCGATGGATCAGCCACAATAAGGCACAAAGGGCGCAAAAAGGATATTTCCTATTTTGCGCATTCTGTGCCTCTTCGTGGCTCGAATTTGCAATTCCTTTGCGTCCTTGGCGTCCTTTGCGTTGAAATACATTTTCTGCCAATGAAGGAATGCTTCCATGAGTGATTACAAGACCCTCCTCTGCTCGCGCGAAGGGAACATCGCATTCGTCTCGCTCAATCGCCCCAATAAACGAAACGCGCTTTCGAACGAACTCCGATATGAACTTGACGACTGCCTCGGCGCGCTTGCAGCGGATAATGCCGTCAGCGTCGTGATTCTCATGGGCGAAGGTCCGATCTTCTGCGCGGGATTCGACAAAAGCGAATTCGGAATGAGCGACCCCGCGAAACTCCAAGCCTTGCGCGATTCGTCCGAAAAACATCACCGACGCCTCGCGGATTTTCCAAAACCGCTCATCGCCGGAATTCAGGGCGCGGCTCTCGG
The DNA here is from genome assembly GCA_964586185.1 of uncultured Candidatus Sumerlaeota bacterium. Taxonomy (GTDB): domain Bacteria; phylum Sumerlaeota; class Sumerlaeia; order MVZB01; family JAJFLK01; genus CAZPIK01. The sequence goes on from CAZPIK010000295.1 coordinate 2,579, forward strand.
AGGCGGATTTGATGTCGCAGTCCTTTGCGATCTGCGCATCGCAACGTCCGACGCCGTGTTCGCTCACCCCGAAATTAAGTTCGGCGCGCCCGCGCTCTTCGGCCCGCTCCGCGAAATCGTCGGAGGCGGGCTGGCGCGCGAATTGATCCTTACCGGACGCAAGATGGATGCGACGGAAGCTCTTCGCGTGGGACTCATCTCGCGACTCGTCGAACCCGCCGAACTCCGCAGTGCATGTTTACAAACCGCAAAGAGCATTACCGAATCACCACTCGTCACGCTGAAAGCGATGAAAAAGCAGATCATCGCATCTTACGGCGGATGGAACGGCTTTCACACGGGCGGTGACGGCCTATTTGATTTTTCTTAAAGTCTGCTGTTTACCACGACGAACGCCGCGAGCGGTCGCCGCCGTTCGAGCGCGAATCGCTTCGCCCGCCGCGATGAAGCGGCGCAGAACGCGGATATGAGCGCGGCTGTGGCTGCGACGAACGCGGGTGCGTCTCGCGCGGCGGTGCGTCGGCGTCGTAGTTGAATTCGTCCACAAACTCACGCCGGATTTTCGATCCGAGCGAACGTTCAATATCACGCACGATTCCGTACTCTTCAGGCGTCACGAGCGTGAACGCGAACCCATTCCGCTCCGCGCGACCCGTCCGACCAATCCGGTGGATATACGCGTCCGGCGTTTCGGGAATGTCATAATTGATGACGTGCGAAATGGTCTCGATATCGAGTCCGCGCGCGGCAATGTCCGTCGCGACCATGATCTTGTAGCTACCTCGCATGAACCCTTCGATAGCTTCGCGTCTCTGCGATTGCGAGCGGTCGCCGTGAAGGCTTGTTGCCTTGTATTTGTTGCGATCAAATCGACGAGCAAGACGCGAAGCGCCATGCTTCGTCCGCGTAAAGATGAGCACCGATTTCGTCTCGTGGCGTCCCAGCAAATCCAAAAGTAAATCGGATTTTAGATGCCGCGGCACGGGGTAGAGGGCGTGATCCACTGTATGCGCGGCGTTCGCGCGGCCAATGGCAATACGCTTTGGATTAACCAAGGTATCCGCAGCAAGCTCTTCGATCTCGCGCGGAAAAGTCGCGGAGAAAAGCATCGTCTGACGCTCGCGGGGAACCTTCTTAAGGATGCGCCGAATCGAGGGGAGGAACCCCATGTCGAACATCCGGTCGGCCTCGTCGAGAACGAGCAATTTGATCCCATCCAAACGCGCATTACCGCGATCCATGTGATCAATCAAGCGACCAGGGCAAGCGACGATGATATCGGCCCCGCCACGCAAAGCGCGTTCCTGCTGAGCCATGCCGACCCCGCCGTAAACGGTTGCGCTACGAAGTCCTGTTCGCGCGCCAAGCAGGCGAATGTTTTCGTGAATTTGTTCCGCGAGTTCGCGGGTCGGGGTCAGGATAAGCGCGCGGGGTTGCGATGTGCGCGCGGTTTTCATCAGCGCCTGCAACATCGGCAGGACGAACGCCGCCGTCTTGCCCGTGCCCGTTTGCGCCGTCCCGATCAAATCATGACCGGCGAGGGCGGGAGGGATGGCAGCTTCCTGAATGGGGGTCGGCGCGGTGTATCCGGCCGATTTGATCGCCTGCATAAGGCGGTCGTCGAGGGAGAAAGGTGAGAAACTCAAAATGTCCTTCTAACTGACAAAATGTCGGGGCGGCGGGAAGATTTCGACCCCTAAACGCTAACGGTGGGACACGTAAAACTTCGCTTCGGCGGAACCCAAGCGGGATGACTATCGCGCACAATGTCCCAAAACGCAAGGAGAATTGACAATCGGGTTATTTTCGCTACATTGAGTTTGTTGCCGATAGAACTACATAAGATTTGAGGGAACTTTCGTGATTTCCGGCTGTCTATCGAGTTCGTGTCGGTTCGTTTGGTTAAATAATTTGAAATAATTGGCAGGCTGGGCGAACAAATCCCGTATGTCAGGCGTAGGTAGAGCCGCGACTGAAAGGCACAATTAGCATGGAAAAGAAGATTGACTCCCCGCCCCCCATGTCCCCGATTTGGCATGTTTCGATTAAGGGCAAGCAAGAGGGTCCGCTCAGTTTGGACCAAATCTCCGCGATGATCTCCGAAGGGACGATTACCCGCGCATCGCTCGCTTGGAAGAAAGGAATGGGCGACTGGAAACCCGCCGCGGAAATTTCCGAGTTGGAAGCATTGTTCACCCGTTCAGGCTCAAGCACGAGCCAAGATGAAGGTCCCGACATTCTCGTTGAAATCGGTAAGAGCGTTGGGAAGCACGCTCGCTCCGCCGCTCGCGCCGCGATTCAAGCTTCTTCATCCGCCGCCGCCGCCGCGCCCAAAGGATTTCTCGGAAGACTTTTCGACTTTGAGTTCAAGTCTCTTATCACAACCAGCGTAATTAAGAGCCTCTTCAAGATTGCCGTGGTTGTGAACGCCATCGTGTTTGCCATTCTCGGATTGATTTGGATTGGGGCTGTATTTCAGAAGTCTATCGCTTTCGGAATTGTGGCCGCAATGATCGGAATTCCCCTAGCGTTCCTCCTTTTTCTCCTTTCGGTCATCTTCGCCCGCATCTATTTGGAAATCCTGATCGTCATTTTTCGGATCGCCGAAGACACCCGCATCATCGCCCGTGACGCCGAGAAGGAATAGCACTACCTATGCAAAACACAACGCCCGATGCGCCACCCCCGATTCCTCGCCCCTGGCATGTCGCTGTGGGTGGTCAACAACTTGGTCCGCTGATGGTTGACGAGCTAGCTGAACTTATCCACGAGGAAAAAGTAAGCCCCCGAACTTTAGTCTGGAAATTGGGGATGAGCCACTGGCAACCCTGTTCATCTGTGCCAGAATTGGAGCCACTTTTAAGTAGGCGTTCCCTTGCGATGCAAACTGGCACCTATTTGAATCGCGTTTTCCCGCAAATGGGTACCGT
>CAZPIK010000296.1:0-5500 GCA_964586185.1 uncultured Candidatus Sumerlaeota bacterium
GGATCAATCATGCCGTTGTCATGGCCACAGCTAAAAATAACGCCGGCTTTCTAGCGGGAATTTTCCGCGAGCAGTCGAGTCCACAGCCGCGCGCGATTCAGATCGTGCGACAAATCGCCGAACACGTTTCGCGCGGAGGATCAACCATTCAACTAGGGAATTTGATGATGGCACAAGAACTCGCGCCGGCAGCGATTCGAAACGCATTTTGGGAAGGGATGGACGCGGGATGGCCCAAAGATCAGGAGATTGGCTTTTCCGACGATGCGGCGCGGGCTATCATGCGAACGATTCGCGAGAGCGACGATTCAACTCGCGTCCGGCTCGTCTCATTCATGATCAAGGCGGGCGCGCGTGAGGCCATAAAAGAAGAACTCGAGAATGTAGGACGATCACTGTTGGATCGGCTCGCAAACGCGCAACTCTCCAACGCGGAGCGAGCGGACGCCGCGAGATATTTAATCGCTTCAGAGGGAACCGCGGTAAACGTCAAACGGGTGCTGGCTCAGTTGACTCCCTCGATTTCCCCCGAACTGACTCAGGGACTTTTTCGCGCGCTCGGCGAATCATCCGATCCTGCGGTGGCGGACTTGCTCGTCGAGAATTGGCAGGGTTTTACACCGGAGTCGCGGCGCGAAGCGATTGCGCTCATGCTCCGGCGACCCGCTTGGACGACAACCCTGCTTAATGCCATGCAAGAGGGTTCGGTGGGTCGAACGGAACCGTCGCTCGCGCAACGCCAGAGTCTGACGCGAAATTCTGATAAGGTGATTGCCGCCCGCGCTTCAATTCTCTTTGCTTCTCACGCAACGAAAAACACCGATCGCGCGGAGCTGGTCAAAGCGAAAATCGAGTTGGCGCAAAAACGCGGCAATGTCACGCGAGGACGTGAAGCTTTTCAAAAGCATTGCATGACCTGTCACCATTTCAATGGCGAGGGAAATCGCGTCGGACCGGAGCTAACAGGCATCGCCGCGCGGGAGAGGTCGGATATCCTCACCGACATTCTCGATCCGAATCGCTCCGTTGAAGGAAATTATCTCCAATGGATCATCGAGACCAAGGGTGGCGAAATCTTGAATGGTCGCCTTGTTGCCGAAACGGGCGCGGCCGTTGAACTGTTGGATGCCCAAGCAAACTTGCGGCCCATTCAGCGGAGCGAGATTAAGGAAATCCGCCAATCACAACTTTCGCTCATGCCCGAAGGACTGGACGAAATGGGCGACGACGATTTGGTTTCATTGCTCGATTACCTGACGGCGCGCGGAAAATTTTTGCCGCTATCCATCGAAAAAGCCGCGACGGCAACAAGCGTGAAAGGAATGTTCATCGCTCCCGATGCCGATCCGGAACGACTTATTTTCGAATCTTGGGGCGAGCACGAAGCATTTGGTGTTCCGTTTTCGCTGCTCGATCCGCAGGGCGGACTCATTCCCAATGCCATCGTGCTGAATAGCCCGTCGAGCGAGATGAGTCGCCAATATCCTTTTACGGCAAGGCTCGCGTGCCACTCCGCAGCCAGAGCGATTCATTTGTTAAGCGGCGTCAGCGGCTGGGGTTTTCCCGGAGGCAAAAAGGGAACCGTCTCAATGATCGTTCGATTGAAATATGAGGATGGCAAAACGGAAGATCACGAATTACAAAATGGGATTCACTTTGCGGATTACATCCGCGAGGTTGATGTCCCGAGCTCCAAGCTCGCGTTCAAATTGCGTGATCAGCAGATCCGATATCTGTCCATCGCGCCCGCACGTTCGGAAAAAATTGCTGAAATCGAATTCGTAAAAGGGAACGATCACTCCGCGCCAGTCGTGATGGCGGTCACGCTGGAACTCGTTGATTAGATTGCTGCAATCATGGCCGTCGCCCAAACGGCGATTCCTTCTTCGCGACCCGTGAAGCCCAACTGTTCCGAAGTCGTTGCTTTCACGCTCACTCGCTCGCTTGAAATCTTAAGCGCTTCGCCGATGTTTGATTTCATCTGAGCGAGGTGCGGGGCGAGTCGAGGCGCCTGCGCAACAACCATCGCATCAACGTTCACGATTCCCCATCCTTTTTCGGCGAGCAATTGTTCGATTCGCTTCAATAATTCCATGCTATTTGCATTCTTCCATTTCGGATCGGTGTCGGGAAAGTGTTGTCCTAAGTCTCCCAAGTTCGCCGCGCCGAGAAGGGCGTCGCCGATGGCATGAGCGAGCGCATCGGCGTCGCTGTGACCCAAGAGACCCTTGGAATGCTCGATCTGCACACCGCCCAAGATACAGGGCCGACCCTCGACGAGGCGGTGGATATCAACTCCCTGACCCATGCGATAAGGTGATTCAGCTTGCATGGTCAACCTTTCTTGCCCGCTTGCCAAATGCGGTCAAGAGCGTCAACTCCGGCGAACGGCCAATCGAAGCGTTCCGCCCATTCGAGCGATTTTAGCAGCAGGCAAAGTCCGATCGAAAATTCGACCGTTGCTGTGACTCCTCCAACTCGAAAGGATTCCTCGAAAATGAAATTGATGGGATCAACGAGTTGATCGCGTTCATTGACACCGCGCGGACGCGAAAGAAAAAGATCGGGCTGCTCTGCCGCATCCGCGCGGCCTTCATTTTCGATTCGCCGACGATAAGCCGCGTAATCATGCCAGTGTTCGGCGACGCGGTCGGCTTCACGCAAGACGGAAGTCAATCCATGCGCGGCCAAGTCGGCGACAAGCGGATCAAACACCTGCCACCCGCGAGAAATAAGCCGTTTGCGGATTTCCGTGAGGCCGCTCACTTCGCGACGCCATCCCTCTTGTTCGCGTTCGACGTTCGTAAAAAGCCAGGCAACCTGATCCGCCGAAAACCGAAATCGCGCGAGCATGAGCAGCTCGGTGCGGAATTGTTCGACGAGGGACGTTTCTTCCAACGCGTCGAACCATTGGTTGTGGAGTTCGGCGTCACCCGAAAAAATCCGGCTCGAAAACGTCTGATCGAACGTTTCTAAGGCGAGTCGCAAGTCGTCGCGCGCGGAAAGAGCGTCATAAGAGAGTCGCCATCCCTGCTCGGTTTGTTCGCGGCGCAGTCCCCAATGGCCGGTTTGCGAATGTCCCGCAGAAACGGTCCGATCCAATTGCAGCATGAGGATGATTTTCCAAATCAGCGTTTCGACGTCCGCAATGGCGATTTCCAAATGCGAGCCGATTTTGTGCGCCCAATTCCTGAGCCAACCGCCGAGGCTTTCGGTTTCGCCCTGCGTTCCAAGCAACGCGCGCTGAATCTCGCTTGAACCGGCTGCGCGCGGGATCAACGCGGGAAGAATTCCTTCCTCAAATTCTCGCGCCGAGTGAGCCTCTTCGATAAGACGTTCGGTTTCGGTCGAATAAAGCTCAATCCTTCGGTCCGAGAGAAGGATGAGGAAATTCGCCCCGGCCAGCTTGCGCGCGGCATCGAGGATCATCCGAGTTTCGATTGAGAAATCGAGATATCGAATAAATAATTCGCGCCGTGTCGGGAGCTGTCCCGCGCCCAGATCAACGACGAGCAAAATGCTTGAGCGTTCATTGCGATAAGGGTGAACGCTCGCCGAAACTTCCAAGCCCGAAAGCGGCAGTTCGAATCGCTCTCCCGCAAGGCCCGACTTCGTGGCCGTCCATCCACACCGCTCAACTTCGCGGGCGATGAGCGCTGCGTCGTTCCAGTGAATCGTGGCGTGGGTAGTCATGGCGTCGCCGCGTCCCGTCATATCAGAATTCTGCGGATTGAGCGGTACGGCGCAGGTGCGATTTCACGCGATCTCGATCCGCTTGGGGTTCTCTCTCCGTCTCCGCTTGTGCTTCGTTTGCTCCCGAGGACTTCTTGCGCTCATCCGCGATGTAAAGGTTGTAATAAGTCCCATGTTTTTCCATGAGTTCATCATGAGTGCCCTGTTCCACGATCTCCCCTTGGTCGAGGACGATAATGCTATCGGCGTTGCGGATCGTCGAGAATCGGTGGGCGATGATGAGCGCCGTGCGTTGCTTGATCAAATTATTGATCGCGGCTTGGACTTGCGCTTGCGCTTTGGCATCGAGCGCGGAAGTCGCCTCGTCGAGAATCAAAAGTTCGGGATCGCGGTAAATGGCGCGGGCAATGGCGATGCGCTGGCTTTGACCGCCGGAAAGTTTCGTTCCCGCCGTTCCCATTTTGGTGTTGTAGCCTCGGCCTCCGTCGAGCTTTTGAATGAATTCATCGGCATAGGCGGCTTTGGCGGCGGCGATCATCCTTTCGTTGCGCTCGGCTTTGCTCAGTCCAGAATCATCGGTTCCGTAGGTAATGTTGCTCGCGACCGTTTCATTGAAGTGGATAGTCTGCTGCGTGACGATGCCTATGCGATGACGCAGGTCTTTAACCCGATAATTCTTGAGGTCCACGCCATCCAGAAGGATGACTCCCTCCGTCGGATCAAAGAGCCGCGGGAGAAGATTGGCGACCGTCGTTTTTCCCGCGCCCGATTCGCCGACAAGCGCAATTGTCTTCCCTTTCGGAATCGTAAACGAAATGCCCCGAAGCACGTCCTTATTCTTGTAACTAAAGCTCACATTGCGAAACTCCACTCCCGTCTTGATGTGCTCAAACGGAATGGGATTCGGCGCGTCGAGCACTTTGGGTTCCAGCGACAGCATCTCCATGATTCGGTCCGCTGAGATTTTGGTGATCTGAAACTTGAGCGTCGTCGAGGAGAGTCCTTTGATCGGCTTGTAAAATCGGGTCAGCACAACGAGAAAAACCAAGAACTGGCTGGTCGTCATCGAGCCAATATATCCGAAGCCGTCTCGCAGCACCACCATGCCGCCGATCATCAGAATGATACAAGCCATGACCGTCCCCATCAGTTCCATGATCGGGCTGCTCGCGAATTTGGCCAGCCGGCGCTCCATGACGTAGCGGAAGAGCGTTTCGGAACGCTCAAGGAACTTGTTGATTTCGTTTTCTTCCGTGCCAAGAGCCTTGACGAGCCGGACGTTGAACAACGATTCGGACATCGTACCCGCCAATTCGTCAGACTTCTTTTTTTGACGGATGGTGTTTTTTCGGAGTGTCTTATTGAAATAATAGACGACCAAAATAATCGGAGGAATGATGAAGAAAATAATGAAAGTCAGTTGCGGAGAGAGATAAAGGAGCGCAAGCGTGTAGATAATGAGTTGCAGCGGCTGTTGAAGACCATCGGTGATGAGCTTATCAATGATGTCCTTGATTGCGCCGACGTCCGAATTGATTCGCGAAACGAGAAACCCGGGCGAATTTTTGGTGAAATAGAGATAATCTTGCGCGAGGACCTTTCGATAAATATCCTCGCGCATTCTCAAGTTAATGTAATAGAACGCGTAGGCCGTGTGGTAATTCGAGAGATATTCCGCGACGCATTTGATCAGCGTCATACCCAAGAGAAATCCACTTAGCAATAGTAGAACCTTGAGGGGATCCTCTTTGGACATTTGAGTGTACCAAGCCCGAAGGGCATCGGATTTATCCGTGAACCATTGCCG
>CAZPIK010000297.1:0-1642 GCA_964586185.1 uncultured Candidatus Sumerlaeota bacterium
ACCGCTCCCTATTTCCATAATGGCGCGGTTCCGACCGTGGCGGACATTTTCAATCCTTCGGATCGCCCGCATATTTGGAAGCGCGATGAAAATGGTTATGACCAAAAGAAATTGGGTTTGGTGTATGAGCGATTCGAAAAAGTTCCCGATGGACTCAATGATCGTCAAAAGCGCACCTACTTCGATTCCAGCATTTCGAGTTTGAGCGTGGATGGTCACCCCTATGCGGATGAAGACTTGAATGCCGATGAAAAGGTGGCGGTCATCGAGTATTTGAAGACGCTATAGAATGATTTGGAACGTACGAACGGAGGGCGAAGCCGCCCGCTGTCGGGCTGCGCAACTCGATTCTTCCTGTATCGGCGGTTGGAGACCGCCTCCCACACTGCAATGTTTCGATATGAGTTTGTCATCCAACTATGACGTGATTGTCGTCGGCGCGGGGCACGCCGGGTGTGAAGCCGCGCACGCGACCGCTCGGATGGGAATGAGCACGCTGCTCCTCACCATGGACGCGGAGAAAGTCGCGCTTATGTCGTGCAATCCTGCGATCGGGGGATTGGCCAAGGGGCAGCTCGTCCGCGAGATTGACGCGCTCGGCGGAGTCATGGCGCTCGCGACCGACGCGACGGGCATTCAATTCCGAATGCTGAACGCCAGCAAGGGACCGGCGGTGCAGTCGCCTCGCGCGCAAGCCGACCGCGAACTTTATAACGCATGGATGGTTCGCTTCATCCGTTCGCTACCGAACTTAACGCTGGCTCAGGGGATGGCGACGGACTTGATCGTCGAGGATGGACGGGTCGTTGGAATTCACGATGAGCAGGGTTCGTCCATCCGCGCGCGCGCCGTCATCTGCACGACGGGAACTTTCCTCGATGGTCTAATGCACACGGGTCTGGATCAAACCATCGGCGGGCGTTTCGGCGAACGCGCCGCGGTGGGGTTATCAGCGGCATTTCAGAACTTGGGAATTCAGACCGGACGACTCAAGACGGGGACCCCGCCGAGGCTCGACAGCAAGACCATTGATTACGCGGCACTCCAACCTCAGCCGGGCGACGATCCGATCCGACCCTTTTCGTTCATGTCGGGAAAAATCGAACGGGAACAGATCCTCTGCCATATCACCTACACCAACGAAAAAACGCATGAGATTATTCGCGGAAATTTGGATCGCTCGCCGATGTATACCGGCGTGATCGAGGGAATTGGGCCGCGTTATTGTCCTTCCATCGAAGATAAAGTCGTGCGGTTTGCGGACAAAGAGCGTCACCAAATTTTTCTCGAACCCGAAGGCCTCAATACCGATCTCGTTTACATCAACGGAACCTCGACTTCGCTTCCGGCGGACGTTCAGGAAAATTTTCTGCGGACGATCCGCGGACTTGAAAATGTCCGGATGATCCGCGCGGGTTACGCCGTCGAGTACACTTATTGTCCGCCGATGCAGCTGAAGCCTTCGCTCGAGGTTAAAGGTGTTCCCGGACTTTATTTTGCGGGGCAAATCAATGGAACCTCCGGCTATGAGGAAGCCGCTGCGCAGGGACTTATGGCGGGGATCAATGCCGCGCGCGCGATTCAAGAAAAGCCCGATTTTACGCTCGGACGTGACGAAGCCTATGTCGGCGTCATGATAGAC
>CAZPIK010000297.1:1652-5481 GCA_964586185.1 uncultured Candidatus Sumerlaeota bacterium
ATGTTCACCTCGCGCGCCGAATACCGGTTGCTGTTGCGGCAGGACAATGCTGACCTTCGGCTGACTCCGGCCGGGCGCGAGATCGGACTTGTGGATGATGAGCGATGGTCTCGGTTCGAGCGACATCGCCGCAGTATTGATGATGCGATTCGATTTTGTTCCATAACGACGTTCAATCCCGACGATTACGACGAGACACAGTTTAGCGATGCGGGGTTACCCAAGCCCAAAAACGCGCTCAAGCTTGGATCCTATCTCGCGCGTAATGAGGTGACGATAGCCGCCTTGCGCCCGCTCATTCCGTTTGACGTATCTCTAGCGCGTGAAGCCGAGCAGCAAGTGGAACTGCATTTCAAATATTCTGGATATATTGCCAAACAAGATGAGCATGTGCAGCGGATGAAGCAGTGGGAGGAAGTCGCGTTGCCCGAGGGGCTCGATTATTCGACGCTAAGCGGACTACGAAACGAAGGGCGAGAGAAACTCGCTCGTTTTCGCCCGGTTTCATTGGGGCAGGCCTCTCGAATCGCAGGCGTCACTCCCGCCGATCTTTCAATTCTAATGGTCCACCTGAAATCGCGAAAACAGGCCGCGTGAGAAATGACAAGGATGAAAAGGATAGGCAGGATTGCCTATTGCCGTCCTCAAAAGTTCTTCCCCCGATTGTAGGTCGGGAATCCCGTCCCGACGAGAATTCCGTCGGCCCTGGAGAGCCAGCCTACGCAAGACTTTGGAGAATTGCGTTGCTTTTCAAATCGCGCGATCCCGTTCATCCGCTTAAACCCTGTTTGAACTCATCGGCCAACCACGACGAGATAAATCCAGTTCAGTGCGATCGCGGATATCACAATGATTTGAAACGTTCGTAATTTTGAAGTCGAAGTGAGATCGAGCCTTGGACGACGCGCAAATCCAAACAGAACCGCAGATATTGCGTAGATCGCATAAATTGCGATCAGTGTAATCCCAATCGCGACGAGTGGATTCCATTTTAGAGCTTCAAGCCAATGTCCGCGAGACTGCGCGTCGAGACATCGCGTGCCTCCGCAAAGCGCGCAAGGCCATCCGGTCAGGAGTTTCAGAACGCAATACGAGGGTGGAACAAACGGACGCCATACGGGAAAGAGGAGAAAAACCGGAAGCGCCGCCAGCGAAAAAAGCACGACGACGCGCTCGAAGTCGAGTTCACCGGGGCGACTCAATTGCCATCGCAACATGTTGAAAAGAAACCGCTATTCTTCTTCGACTTCGTTTTCCGCACGACCAAAAATAAGGCCGTTGATTTCGAACATGATAATCGCCCAAAGGCTCCAGCCGAGTCCCACGTAGATGGTCTTTTCAAAATTGTTCGTGGCAATATCGGAGAACCAGCGATCAAGATCTTCAATGAACCATAAGCCCGCAAAAAAGAGAGGGAGAGGAACAAATCCGATGATGGGAAAGGCCGCAGCCTTAAGGATCTTGTATAAAATTCCGCGCTGGGGACGACGTTTGAAATCCGCGCCTGCGGATGCGGGTTTCAGGATGGCTGAAATCTCGCTGCCCGGCGCAACACAGGCCCGAATTTCCATCTGAACTTGATGCTTGATCGCGTCTACGACAAGAAGATCGGAGGGATCCTGCATGGCGACCACGAGGGTGTTTTTTCCTTCGCGGCGCAGGGGAAGAATATTGTGCTTTTCGGCAAACGCGGGCGGAATCAACTCGCGGACGGCGGGATCAATTTTGGCCGTCCGGAGATCCACCACTTCGCATCCATAAGCCGTATGGAGCGTATTCATGAGCGACTTCTCGGAGAGCACCTTCGTATCCACCAGAATGCGCCCGATCGAATGAGACGTGGTGTTTTGAACGGCAACCGCGTTTTGAAGCTGACTACGGTTAATCGCCCCTTGTTTAAGGAGAATTTCGCCGAGGCTAGGAGGGTTTTGGTCGTCGAGTTCCGCCATGGAATCTTGCTTGGCCGCTGACCCGTTTAGTGGAGAGACAAACGTCAGGGGAATCATTGTCACGAGTTGCGTGGGTGTCAATAAAAAACAGTTTGGAATGAGTTGGAAGTCGCCGCGTAGGTCGGATTATTATGGAACGCGGAGGTATTTCAAATGTCTGCCCTGAATTCCTTGCGACTGAAAGTTCGGCAAATGGCCATTATGGGCGTCGCGCTTGTTTGCGCGGGCGCGATGGCCTGCTCGCGGGGTGAATCAAAAACGGAAGCGCTTAAACTTCCGACGCCCGAGGAAGTTGCCGCCGCCAAACGTCCGGCGCCTAAATCGGTTGATGAAGAACTCTCCAAAATCGAACTGCCGCCCAATTCGCGGATTGATCCCATCATAGATTCCCAGCGCGACATCGGGCTAAAAGCCATGATCGAGGGAAATAAACTGAAACTCTCCATCGCCAACAAGACGAAGAAAGCGATTATCATTGGTCCCAAGAATATTGGCGTAGTACCAGCCGGGACGAAGGAATTGATTCACGTTCCCGATCCCCAGGAAGGATTTCCACCCTCAAGACTCGAACCGGGCGATGAGCGCGTCGCCTTGATTCCCTTGCGGATTTTCGGCGATTTGACTTTGGGAACGAGAGTTATTTTCAATCACCCGGAATGCCGACCCGCCATCGCGGCATTGCAATGGGGAGCACCGCCCGCGAATCACGCCACGCCGCAGAAATAGTAGTTATTCGACCATGCTGAAGAGCGCCCCGCCAAAAAGCGGCAGCGTAAATTCGAGCGGACCGGGAATTTGGTAGGACGCCGTGATCCCGGGGATTTCCGAAAAATCGAGCGGACCATCTCCAAAGCGCACCGTAGTGAAATTCGCGATGACCCCGCCCAAATTGCGTGAGAGCGCGAGGCACTGAGTGAAAAGCGCGTGGAGCGTCGGATTGCCGTGCGCGGCAACGAGCATCCCGCCTTCATTCAGTCCTTCCAATCGCGATCCGAGAATCTGCATATCCTTAAGGCTTCCCTTGCCGAGCATCGCGCCATCGGCCATCGGATTGCATTGAAATCCATCCGCTCCCATCGAAATGTGAATCGTCGGCGTGACCATCCGCGCGACGCACGCGGCGAGGATGCTCCGCTTAAAATTCTTCGGCTGGCGGTCGAGGATACCGCGCCCCAAACATTCGCCGAGACTGAATCCGCGCTTCACACCTTCGGTGATGATCTCGTTCATCCCCTCGCCTGTCTCGCGCGCCATGCCGAAAAGGCCGTCCTCAAGACCCGGACGAATTTCCTCAGCGGTCATTCCATAAAACGCCAGTTCGTAATCGCGCACTGCCGCCGCACCGGTCATCGCAAGGCTCTTGATAAACCCGCGGTCAATGAGCCGAATCAAAATGTTGGAAAGTCCCGCCTCAATAAAATCGGCGTCAATCATCCAGACGATATCCTTCTCGGCGAGCGCGGCCTGGATCAAGGCGTCGGCGGCGTTGACGAGTTCGTTCACTCGCGGCGCGCGGGGAAGCGAGCGGAGAAAATCCTGCAATGTTTTGTGCGGATCAGGCGGCTCGGCCAGCATCTCGACGTGAAGACGGCACTTGCGCTTGCGCAGGCTCGTTGTTTGGACTTGGCTCAGGTTGAATGCTTTGTATCGGAAGGCCATGGCGTGTCCTTGGTTCGCCCCGAAAAACTGCACGACAGCGTAACCCGCGCGTAGAGGAATGAAAACTATTCTTTGGCGAGAGAATCCGCTTTCAACCTTTATCAAACCTTCTTCAGCGCCGTAGGTGCGTGTCATTTCCAGCCTAGGGCAACGCCCTAGGTGGACGGGCACCCCCAAGTTGCAAGGGCTGAAAGCCCGCCCCAATTAGAGCGGGCTTTCAG
>CAZPIK010000298.1:0-5461 GCA_964586185.1 uncultured Candidatus Sumerlaeota bacterium
GCAATTTCGCCCAAATTTGTCGGGTCTGGAGACCCGACCTACTACATTCATTTCATCCCTGTTAATTCTCTTACGGCGCAAACTTAAGCTTCGCCGCACCGCCGTCGCCCGCCATCACCCAATCCACGTCGAACTCCGCATGTTTAATCGTCTTCGTGTTTTTCTTGTCGCCCTCGGGCGTTTGATTCGGATGGTAACTATACGAAGCGTGAAGCCGACCATCGCGCGATTGGATGATCGAGGGATAGGAATACGATCCCTGCCCCTTTTCCGAAAGTTCCAGATGCCGCGTCCATTTATAAGTTGCGCCTTCATCGTCGGAAATGGAAACCGCGAGGCTGTGACGACCGTTTTCCGTGTCATTGTAGATGCAAATAAACCGCCCATCCGAGAGGTTCATCAGTTCCAATCCCGCGCCGGGATTCGCAAGCTGTGGGTGATCGTAAACCTTGCTCCATGTGAACCCACCATCCTTGGATTCCGACACCATCACCCGCTTGGGCGGCGGACCGTTGTCGCGCATATACGTGACCAGCGTTCCGTCTTTCTTCTTCGCAAAGCTCGGCTGAATATTCGCCCCGCCAAGAATCGGTTCGCTCATCTTCCACGTCTCGCCCCAATCGTCGGTGATCGTCGTCATCGAAAAATTGAAGCCGTCGGAATAAAGCCCGACGATCATACGCTTGCCGTCGAGGATGTAAGGATGTGCGCGGGTGAACCAACCGAGACGGCTCGTCAGCAAATCGCCCGCGTTCTTGATGTTGTGCTCGATGAACGGCTCGGCAAGTTTCGCCAGCGGCTGATCTTTAAGATATTCCTCGCTCTTCACCTTGACCTGCTCCTGAAAATTGGCAGCGGGCTTCATGAGAAGCAGCTTCTCGGTTTTCCATTTCGGCGCGCCTTCGGCCATCTGATAATCCTCGGAAATCTTGTATTGCATGAGCGCGCTTTCCCATGTGTGCGCGAGGATCGTCGGCCAGAGCAGCCAAAGACGGTTCTGCGGATCAATAATCATGCAGCAATTCGTATCGGGAAACCCAAGCTCGTCGGCCATCGTGAACGGCGCGCTCCACTTCCCGGTCGCCTTAACCTTCCGCGCGCCAAGGATCATCACGTCATCCGCTGTCCGTTCGCCCGAACCGTGAAACCAACAGACGAGAATATCGCCGTTCGGACACTCAACGACGCACGAGCCGTGGTTGTGCAATTGCTCGTAGGGAAAAATAATCTCGGCTTGATGAAATGGCTCCGCCGCCGCGAGCGTCACGCCCATCGCCCAGATCGCCAATTGCAGAATCATCCTTATCATTCTCATGGTTCGTTTCCCCTCGGCCTGCCCTAAAAATGCTTCGACCCACAATAGACCTTGCCGCAGGCCGTCCGTCAAGCGGAAGAAATCTACCCAAACCTTGCCTATTCCACGCGGCTTGCCTAGAATCCCCGGACTTGCGGGCGAACGCTCCATCATTTCGGATGCGCGGGTTCCTCGTCGAACCCCAAGGGAGGATTGCGATGTCGGTCAAACTTAACGCCATGCGGTTGCTTACCGTCGGATGCCTTGTCTTCGTGGCCGCGTGTCTCGCGGGAACGCGACGCGCAGCCGCCGAGGAAGGATTCACGCCGCTCTTCAACGGCAAGGACCTCGCAGGCTGGACGGGCGATATGGACCTATGGAAGGTTCAGGACGGCGCGATCGTCGGCTCGACCAAGGAAAAGCGAATCAAGCACAATACGTTTCTCTCGACCGAGAAGAAATATTCCGATTTTATTCTAAAAGCCAAAACCAAGATCACCAACGGCAACAGCGGAATCCAATTCCGCAGCGAGCAGCACCCCGATCATGTCGTCAAGGGGTACCAAGCCGACATCGCGATGAAGGATTACTTCGGGATGCTTTATGAAGAGGGCAAGCGTGGAATCATGGCCTATTGGAAGGCGCTGACCCCCGAACAGCAAAAAGAAATCAACGGCGCGGCCAAACTCGACGATTGGAACGATTACGTCATCACCTGTAAAGGCCACCACCTGAAAATGGAATTGAATGGCAAAGTGGTGCTCGATATTGACGATCCCGATGGCGCAACCGAAGGGATCATCGCGTTGCAGCTTCACGTCGGCGAGGGAATGGAAGTTCAATTCAAGGATTTGATGATTAAGGAATTGAAGTAGGGGTATCCTCTTCCTTTCAGAGGTGACGAGAAACTCTTGGAACTAATGCAACCAAGAAGCTGTTGAGAACAAGAGATGACAAGGCAATCCAGAGAAACCCCAACGGGGTTTCGTCCCAAAGCCTAGGGTTGCCGAGCGAAGCGAGGCTACCCTAGGTAGCGGATTCCAAGATTTGCAACCTCAACGAGGTTGCGCCGTTCGGACGAGAATGGATGAAATACACGAGTAAATGGGGAGAATAAGATGAACAAACGAATCGTGATGTCGGCCCTGTTGGGCGCATGTTGTTTGGGGGGTATCGTTTCATGCTGGCGGCCCTCGAAGGTTGCCGAGAGCAAGAAAACAACTACATCGAAACTACAAGTCGAGCCGCTCTTGCCCGACCAGACGAAGCGCAAGGAGCGTCCCGGCCATGATCGTCGCCGGTTCATCGCGCCCGACGGATTCGAGATCGAGCAAATGGCCGATGAAAAACTCGCGCCCTCGGTCGTCAACATGACGTTCGATTACAAAGGGCGTCCGACCCTCGCGCTCGAAAATGGCGGCATCGTTTTCCTCGAAGACACGAACAACGACGGCAAGCTCGATTACTCCCGCGAATTTTGCAATGAGATCAAAACGGCGCACGGCATCCACTTCATCGCGCCGGGCGATCTCCTCGTCAATTGCAACGGTTCCAAAGGCGCGGGACTTTATCGCTTGACCGACGCCAATGGTGATGACTTGGCCGAGAAGGTCGAATTCATCGCCGGGTCGCGCATCGGCGGCATCGGCGAACACGGCCCCCACGCCATCCAAACCGGCTACGACGGCCAACTCTACATTGAATACGGCAACCACGCTTTTCCCGACGTGACCGTGGATCCCGAATCCCCTTCGCGCGATTTACGGGAAGACCACCTTCTTCAACGCTATGTTGACCCGCGCGGACATGCGGTGAACATCCTCGCCCCCGGTGGAACGATCCATCGCTATGACATCCAGAATAATAAGTGGACGCAATTCTGCGGTGGATTCCGCAACGCCTTCGATTTCGACATTGATGACATGGGCGAACTTTTCACTTACGACTCCGATATGGAATGGGATGTTGGCCTTCCGTGGTACCGTGATATCCGAGTCGCTCACTGCGTCTCCGGCGCCGATTACGGTTGGAGAACCGGATCGAACAACAATCCGAGTCACTATATGGATCACTGGCCTCCGATGGAGGAACTCGGTCGTGGATCGCCCGTCGGCATCGCGTTCAATTACCACAACGTCTATCCCGAAAAATTTTACGGCGCGCTCTTCCTCGGCGATTGGTCGCGCGGACGGATTTCCGTCTGCTTCCGCGCGCCCCAAGGAGCGACGTATGAAAGCAAGAGCGTGGATTTCGTCCTCGGCGAACCGCTAAACGTCACCGATATGGAAGTCGGTCCTGATGGTTGCCTTTATTTCTCGACGGGCGGTCGCGGAACAACCGGCGGACTCTACCGCGTGAAATATACGCCGTCACCCCTCGCAACGGCCAAAACTCCGGCGACGGTTGCCGAAGCCATCGCGCAGCCGATGCACCGCTCGGCGTGGGGATCGTACGCGCTTGACCTCGCGAAGAAATCGCTCGGCGCGGAGTGGGAAAAGGGGCTGCTGGGCGTCGTCAACAACGGATCGGCCAAAGGTATGGATCGAGTTCGCGCGCTGGAATATCTTCAAGTGCATGGACCCAAGCCCGACGTGAAACTGCTGACGAAGCTTTCTCAAGATCGTGAACCGCTCCTTCGCGCATCGGCTGTATTGTTGCTCGGAACACATTCGTACGCCGAAATCGAGAAACCGCTGACGGCATCGCTTGCCGATTCGAGCCCGCTTGTTCAGCGTCGCGCGTGCGAGGCGCTCGTCCGCGCGGGACTCAACGCCAAGATGAATCAAAAGGCTGGTGAGCCGTTGCCCGTCGCTTTGTTTGCGCTGCTCGATTCAAAGGACAAATTTGTCCGCGGAGCCGCGCGGCTGGCTCTCATGCGGGTCAACCGCGAGGCTTGGCTCGCGAGCGTTAAAGCGGATCGCGTTGAGGTTCGTCCTCGCGGCGCGCTCGAAGGTGTGCTGGCCGTCATTCATACCGCGTCGCAAACCTCCGACTACGACCTTGCGTTCGCGAAGCTGCAAGAATTCAGCGCCGCAAAGATGTCGAATGCGACGATGCTCGATTACCTTCGTCTGGTTCAGGTTGCGTTCATTCGCGACGGCGCGGATAAATTGCCCACGCGGCAAGATTTTGTGAAGACCGTCGGGCCAAAGGTGCTGGCGGGTTACCCCTCAAAGGATAATCGCGTCACGCGCGAGCAGGAAATCGTTCTCGCTTACATGCAAACGCCCGGCAGCGTTCCCGCGATTTTGAAACGACTCGATCCCGCGCTCACGCAGCAGGATCAAATTCATGCCGTTTATGCTCTTCGCTCGATCAAGACTGGCTGGACGGAACCCGAGCGCAAGCAACTCGTCGCGTGGTTCGACCGCGCGCGCGAGATGGGCGGCGCGGCGAGCATGGAAGGTTACATCGAAAACCTCTGGCAGTCATCGCTCGAAATTCTTCCGGCGAATGAGAAAAAAGCCGCCGAGGAGCACAAAGCCGCCGTCGCAGCCGAGAAGGCCAAGAAAGCGCAGGAGCTTGCCGCCAAGGTCGAGGGTGACCGCGTCCCCGGCAAAACCGACCTTTCCCAGATGGGGTTCCAGGAACTGAGCGAATCCTTCGAGTTCGATCCGATGACCTACGGTCGCGGGAACGCCGCGCGCGGGCGGGTCATTTTTCAACGCGCCAAGTGCGCCAACTGCCACGTCTTCGGCAACGAAGGCAAAGGCGGAGGACCCGATCTCTCGAACGTCATTAAGCGTTTCCGCCGCCGCGAGATTCTTGAGGCGATTATGTTCCCCTCGAAGGTGATCTCCGATCAATATCAAGCGGTGAACATTGACCTCAAGAATAACGACGTGCAGAACGGCTTCCTCGCGGGAGAGAATGAAAAAACCGTGACGCTTATCAATTCGGCGGGCGAGAAGATCGAAATCCCGAAGGATCAAATCGCCGGGCGACGTCCTTCGACGGTCTCGATCATGCCCGAGGGATTGCTCCAAACCATGACGCTCGGCGACCTCAACGACCTCATGACGTTCCTTGAAAAAGGCGCGGGATTGTAGCGCCGCCTACGGGACTGTAGCGCCATAGCCATTAGGGATTTTCAGCCGGAGGGCGGGCTTTTCAGCTTGTCATTACCCATATCCCAACAAGTAGGTAAGCAAGGCACAAGCTTTGACC
>CAZPIK010000299.1:0-5444 GCA_964586185.1 uncultured Candidatus Sumerlaeota bacterium
GGCTCAGCCGCGCCCCGATGAAGCTGTTCGAGGTTGATTTGGGCTACTTGGTTCGAGCGGTCTGGGAGGATATCCGCGCTTTAGACCCCACTCGACTCGTTGAAACCAAGTTTGGCGAATTGCCCATCGTGCAGGGCGATTCCTCGTTGTTGCGCCAGTTGATCTTCAATCTGTTGGCCAATGCCTTCAAATACTCCCGGACGAGAAACCCCGCGGTGATCGAAGTTGGGGTCTTGCCTCACGAATCGGGGCCGGTTTTTTTTGTAAAGGACAATGGAGTGGGATTCGACATGCGCTACGTTGACAAACTCTTTGGAGTCTTCCAACGGCTGCACCGCGCCGAGCAATTCGAGGGAACCGGCGTGGGATTGGCGATCGTTCAGCGAATCGCGCGTCGTCATGGCGGGCGAGTCTGGGCAGAGGCGGAACCGGAAAAGGGGGCTACTTTTTTTTTCACGCTTCGGACATCGGATGTGATTTCAGCGGAACGATGATTTTCAATCGCTTAAACGGGATTTCTATTTCGCGGGACTTCTCCGATTTCGCGCCCCCTTCTTGACGAAGACGCAAGGCCAATTCATCCCTCATTGACTTTCGATTTCCGCTCCACTTTAATGTCGGACTTAATTCGGCGGCTTAAGATTTTGGTCGCCTTCCCGCCGCTTTTAACATTCGCAAGGAGCCTCGCCCATGTCGGAATGGATCGGATACGGACGCAAAGCCCGCAGAAGCTATGGATTTGACGAGATCGCGCTGGTTCCCGGCGACGTGACGATCAATCCGAATGAAGTGGATGTCAGCGTCAAGATCGGCGAGAAGACTCATCCGATTCCGATCATGGCCGCCGCGATGGACGGGGTCGTGGACGTGCCGTTTGCCATTGCGATGGGCAGGCTCGGAGGCATGGCGATATTGAATCTCGAAGGAGTTCAGACGCGATACGCCGATCCGGCGAGCGTGCTGAAAGAGATCGCGCAGGCGTCGCCCGATAAGGTCACGGAACTGCTGCAAAAGATTTATCGCGAGCCGATCAAGAACGAGTTGGTCGGCAAGCGCGTGGCCGAGATCAAAGCGGCGGGCGTTCCTCCGATCGTGTCGGCGATTCCGCAGCGCGCGGAGGAATTCGGTCCCGTCGCGCAGGAAGCGGGAGCGGAAATTTTTGTCGTACAGAGCACGGTCAGCACCGTGCGGCACATTTCGAGCGAATACAAACTTTTGGAAATTGACAAGTTTTGCAAGCGGATGAAGATTCCGGTGCTCGTCGGGAATTGCGTGACTCGCAGCGTCAGCTTGGAACTCATGGAAGCCGGCGCGTCGGGACTGCTCGTCGGCGTGGGTCCGGGCGCGGCCTGCACGACCCGCGGCGTCCTTGGCTTGGGCGTGCCGCAGGTCACCGCCACCGTGGATTGCGCCGCCGCCCGCGATTTCCATTACAAGCGAACGGGCAAATATGTTCCGATCATCACCGACGGCGGCATGAGCACGGGCGGCGACATCTGCAAGGCGTTTGCCTGCGGAGCGGATGCCGTTATTGTCGGATCGGCGTTCGCTCGGGCGCAGGAAGCCCCCGGCGGCGGCAACCATTGGGGCATGGCGACGCCCCATCAGAATCTTCCGCGCGGAACGCGGATTCGTGTCGGCGTCACGGGGACGCTGGAAGAAATCTTGCTCGGTCCCGCGCGGCTCGACGACGGCTCGCAAAATCTTGTCGGCGCGCTCAAGACCTGCATGGGCTGCGTCGGCGCGAAGGACGTCCGCGAATTCCAATTGACCGAAATCATTATCGCTCCGGCCATCAAGACCGAGGGAAAACTTTTCCAAAAAGCCCAGAACGTCGGGATGGGGAAATAGGACGTGTTCTACCTTGAATTACCCCAATCCTTCATCAAGCACGAACCGCTATTCCAGTTGCGATAACTTGAGCGCCAAGGGCGCGGAACTATTGCCAGCCTTGTACGGTTGTTTTCGGGCGAATGCGTCTGGAAGACGAAGTCTCCCGAAAACAACCGTACAAGGCATTGGGACTCATCTCACTTGGGAATGAAAGATTGCGTCACATTTATTGGAAACGCCCAAAGTCGAATTGCGCCTTCGAAGACAAGAGGGTTCAATAAGTGATGCTGCGCGGGCATGGACTGCGGACGATAATTCAACTCGGTTATGCTTCCACTTCTTATCAATATCCTGGCTTTGACGGTTGCGATGGCGGCGGGTTACGGCATTGCGTGGAGGTTGGGCGGGGTGGTGGCGGGGTTTGGTGAGCAAAAGGGGATTGTCAGTCACGTCAATGAACGTTCCTCGCATGAACGACCCACTTCGCGCCTCGGCGGAATTGGATTGGCCGCAGGTTTCTTCATTCCTTTCCTCGCGCTCATTGCCGCGCTTTGGTTTTCCCCGCGAGGGCTGGGCGCGTGGGGAGGCGATCTTCCGTTCGTGGCGTGGCTGCTCGTCGGCGGACTCGTGATGTTTGGGGTCGGATTGGCGGACGACGTTTGGGAGCTTTCGCCCTTGGTCAAATTTGTCGGACAGGTTTTCGCCGCGCTGATTTTGATACCCGCCGATTTGAGATGCCTCGAACAAGGGTTTATCGCTCTACCGGGAATTCCGCCTCATGCTCTGGCGATGGCGGTTTCGATTGCGTGGGTTGTTTTTTTCGTGAACGTCTTCAATTTTATGGACGGTATGGATGGATTCGCAACGCGGTTTGCGATGTCGTCGTGCGCGTGGATTTTTGGGACGGTTGTGGCTCGTGCGGTGATCAGCGGCGACTTGCTCGACCTGCGAATCGAACTCTTCATCGCCCCCGTGCTCGGCGCGGCGTGCGCGGGGTTTTATCGAGTCAATAGATCACCGGCGAAAGTTTTCATGGGCGACGGGGGAAGTCATCTATTGGGCTACTTCATCGCGATTTTGATTTTGCTTGGCGATGGCGACTATTTCATCGCGCGAAAAAAGCCGGTCGCGGGCGGAACGGCGCTTCCGCTTTTGGGTGGAATGATCATTCTTCTACCGTTTCTGTTCGATGCGATCCTGACCCTATTGCGGCGGGCGAGGCGTGGAGAAAATCTGCTGGCCGCGCATCGGGAGCATCTCTATCAGAGGCTCATGATCGCGGGCGGGAGTCACGAACAGGTCCTTCGGGCGAACCTTCCTTATTTCCGGATTTGCGGCGCGATTGGTATGGCCTACGCGCTCGTTCCCGCCGTTGTGCGGGAGGTGTTCGAGGAGTTCGATCCTCGCTGGATTTTTTGGCCGCGGATTGCGCTTTTGGCTGCGGCTCCTGCGGTTATGGGGCTTTATTGGCGGTCGGTTCTTAAGAAAGAGAAGAAATAGGACGTAGGGGATTTATGGGACTTATGGGAATTGGGTTAGAGAAGGTAGCGAAAGAAACACGAAATATATTCGTTTTGTCGCTTGCTTTTGAGCCGAACCTCGGATTGAATGTCCCCGTCATGCCGTGACTGCTGACGCTGCAAATCTCTCCCATAGGAAACACGATCATGAAGACCAAAGTTGATGAATTGGAAATGCTTGAAGAGCGCGTTGAGACGCTCGTGAATCATCTTGAACGGGTGATCAAGGCGAACGAAGAGCTTCGCGCGCGCCTGACTGAAGTCGAGGAAGAAGGGGACGGCGAAATGCAAGCCCTTCGCGAACAAAACCACAAGCTCAACGAGCGGGTGACCGAACTACAGAATGAGCTTCAATCCGCCGAGAACCGCG
Organism: uncultured Candidatus Sumerlaeota bacterium; assembly: GCA_964586185.1. Taxonomy (GTDB): domain Bacteria; phylum Sumerlaeota; class Sumerlaeia; order MVZB01; family JAJFLK01; genus CAZPIK01. Next base: position 3,724 of record CAZPIK010000299.1, read on the forward strand.
AAGACAAGACGCGTGATCGGTTGCAAAGCATCTTGAAGAAGATTGACACGATGGAAGAAGTTTTGGCGGGTCAAGCCGCCGCGGAATGAACGGAGCCGCCGCATGACCGATTTCTCGAATATTTCGCACAAGGTGACGATTGCGGATCAGTCGTTCAATATCCGGGTGCTGCCCGAGGATCAAGGATATTACGACCGCATTGCAAAATTCGTCGAAGGTGTGCATCGGGATATTCGCGAGCAGGGGTTCGTTGGGAGCGCCAATCAGGTTTGGGCGATGACGGCGTTTCAGATCGCGCTGGAGTTTTCCGAGTCGCGCGAAGCCGAGGCCGAGAGCGATGCCGAGCGCAAAGAACGTGTCGCTCGGATGCTGAAGCGAATCGAAAGCGCGATGGGGAAATCTTAGGGATTATTTCGATGCGACAAATGGCGGTGCGGTCGTCGTGCGATAAATATTTTGTGTTCAAAAACTAAACATAATGGAGAAGAGGGATCATGGCAAAGAAAGCGGCGGAAGGAAAAGGAGCGGGGGATAACGGCCGGCTGAAGGCGCTTGATCTCGCGCTTGCGCAGATTCATAAGAATCACGGCGAAGGCTCGATCATGCGCTTCGGCGAGTTCGAGGTGGAGGATATCGCCGCGATTCCGACGGGAGCCATTTCCGTTGACGCCGCGCTTGGCATTGGCGGCGTTCCGCGCGGACGGATTGTGGAAATTTTTGGTCCTGAATCATCGGGCAAAACCACCCTTGCGCTGCACGTCGTCGCCAACGCGCAAAAGGCTGGGGGCATGGCCGCTTATATTGACGCCGAACACGCGATGGACCCGGTTTATACGCGCAAGCTCGGCGTGAATTTGGACGAGCTTCTGATTTCGCAACCCGATAGCGGCGAGCAGGCGCTCGATATCGTCGAGCAGCTCGTTCGCAGTAACGCGCTCGATGTGCTCGTCGTGGATTCGGTCGCCGCGCTCGTTCCCAAGGCCGAAATTGACGGCGAGATGGGCGACAGCCACGTCGGTTTGCAGGCGCGGCTCATGTCGCAAGCGATGCGCAAGCTGACCGCCATTGCCAATCGCAGCAAGACGGCGATTATTTTCATCAATCAAATCCGCGAGAAGATCGGCGTCATGTTTGGCAGCAACGAAACGACCCCCGGCGGTCGCGCGCTCAAGTTCTACGCCTCAATTCGCGTGGATATTCGCCGCATCGGCGCGCTGAAGGAAGGCGACAAGAATATCGGCAATCGCGTGCGCGTGAAGATCGTGAAGAACAAATGCGCTCCGCCTTTTAGACAGGCCGAATTCGACATTCTTTTTGGCGAAGGGATCAGTTTTTACGGCGATCTTCTTGACCTTGGAACGGCAATGAATCTTATCGAAAAAAGCGGTTCGTGGCTCAGCTACGAGGGAAATCGGATCGGCCAAGGGCGCGAAAACGCCCGGCAGTGGCTTAAGAACAATCCCGAAATTGCCGAATCCATTGAGGCCAAAGTGCGTGATAAGGTCATGGCCGACGGAGGCAAGACACTCACCGGCGCGGGCGGGGAAGAATAAGCGTCGCGTGTCTGGGGTGGTTCTGGGACATTTTTGTCAGTTATAACTATCGGGGATAAAACACCAGCAGGAGCGCCAATCCCCAAAGCACGATGCAGCCCATGAGCGTGGGATCGCCGAGCAGCGCATCCTCCGGCGCGTCGCCCGCGTGGTGCGCATAGACCAATC
>CAZPIK010000300.1:0-667 GCA_964586185.1 uncultured Candidatus Sumerlaeota bacterium
GTCAGTGATAATGAAGAGGATGTTGGGTCGGGTTTTATCGGGAGTTGGGGAAGAGCGCGCGCAACTTGAAAATAGGCTAACAAGGCTGAGCATCAAGGCGAGCGCGACTTGTGGATGCGGTAGTTTACTCGGCGTGGCTTTTTCCTGCATGGTCAGTTTCTCCAGAGCGATGGTCGAGGGAATTCTGGATCAATGCCCGTTGTAGAGGCAAGCCGCAGGAAATGTTTAGTACCAAGACACGGCGGAAGCCAAATTGCAATGAGTGAAATCTCCGTCGTCCCATTCGAGGCTTTTATGAAGAAATCGTTTGGTTCATTTCGCTGACGCGAGACGAACGCTGGAAATAAGTAAGAGTTAAGAATCCAAGCCCTCGAATGAGGGCGGCGGAAATCGTTCGGGCGCCTCAGTGTTTCAAACTTCAAAGTCAAAACCCCACAGGTCAGGTAATGATTCGCCGTTCCAATTTTTCATTTGCCGTGCTGGACTCTAGCTTGAATTCCGTATATGCTCTTCACCAGCTTACGCGGTTTTCTGCCGCGCGCTTTTTACCCGTAGTTTCCGTTGCTCCCGTTGTCCGATGGCCTTCATCCCGCTATTTTGTCATTCACATTATATAACTCGTTCGAATTGAGAAGCACGCGGCAGTAGAGGGCCAGCGACTGGCGCT
>CAZPIK010000300.1:677-5433 GCA_964586185.1 uncultured Candidatus Sumerlaeota bacterium
GCGGGTCATCACCCACCCCATGTGCCGGCTGATCTGGTCGAGCCGGTGCTGCATGAGCGAGAGCACGATCGGGTCGAGCTGTGCTTTCCGGGGGCTCGCGCCCCCGACGCTGCCGGCTGCGCCGTCAGCTCCCCCATCCGCCGGTGGGGCCCCCCCCACCGGCGCCGCTTCTGGCGCTGACTGAGTGAAGCGCGCGCGCGCGCTCGGTTACGCCGCCGTCGGACTTTGTGACGACGCGACCACGGCGGGGTTTCACGAATTCGACGAAGCGTGTCGTGAAGAAGGGGTTCGCCCGATCTTCGGTTGCCGCATTATGGCGGATGGATTGCTCACGAGCGGTCGGCAGTTTCCGCTCGATTTCCTGATTGAAAATGAAGCGGGGTATCGGAGCCTCGCACGAATTCTGACGCAATATCACGACATGCGCGAAAGGGAATCGGGTTTGCCGCGACGCCTCAGCCTCAAAGGTAAGACGATGGGGCTTTGGACGATCTTGCCGCCCGATGGCGAGCTGGCCGAAATTGTTTCGCGCGGCGAACCGTCGGAAATCGAAAGCTACGTCAAACTTGCGCTCGAATATTTCCGTCCGCAGCTTGCGATCGGCGTGACCGCGCAGGCAAAGACGGAATCCGGGGAAGGGGAGACGGACATTCCGCAGCGGCTGCGCGAGTTGGCTGATTTCATCGAGATTCCCTGCCTTGCTTCGCCGAGATTTTACATGGCGGATCCGAGCGATGCTCCGGCGTATGAAATTTTGAAATCGCCGAGCGGTCCGGTCGAGCGGGGATGGAAGCCGCCGGAGAACGAGCATTCGCTGCCGTGTCTTTTTTCGGAATCGGAGATTCTTTCGCACTTTACCGAAGGCGACGACTCTCCGCACGAGAGCGGTGAAATCGCGCGGAAGTGTTCGTGGCGACCGACGGTCAATCGCCGAATTATTCCGATTCCCGATTTCGAGCGCGGATTCGATCCTAATTCTTATTTGTTCGATCTAGTGATTCGCGGCGCGACGGAGCGATATGGTGAGATTGGCGATCAAGTGAAGAGTCGGATCAACCGCGAGTTCGAGGAAATCAAGTCGCGCAATCTTGCGCCGTTTCTTTTGTTGTATCGTCAGGTGATTCAGTATTTGGATAAAGAGCGAATTCCGCGCGGGGTCGGACGCGGAGCGGCGGTGGCCTCGATCCTTTCTTATTGTCTCGGCATCACGCGGCTCGATCCGATTCACTACCGACTTGCTTATCAGCCGTTCGCGGGTGAGCAGGAAACGTATCCGCCGATTCGGATTGAGATTCCGAGCAGCGCTGCGCCACGACTGATTCAGTGGCTCAAGGCAACGTTCGGCGAAAATCACGTCGCGCAGATTGGGCGTCGTCACGAATGCCGTCGCGAGCAGATGATTTCCGAACTCGCCGCGTGGGCGGGAATGACCGACGACGAACGCAAAATGGCGGTGATTGAGAAATCGAAACGCCGCTCGACGGGGGCCGCGCAACGTCTTCGGGATGAAGCCGAATCGAAACATTGGAAGCGTTGGCGGAATCCGGCGTTCCTGAGCGACATCGCCGTGCGCATGTCTCCGCGACCGAAAGAACTTGCGCCGCACGCCGGACATTGGACGCTGAGCGCGGAGCCATTGGAATACGTAATCCCGACCGTCCGGTTGCCGGGTTCCGAAGAGCGAATGACCGATATATCTGCGGAAGCCGTGGATCGTTTGGGTGGAGCGCGCATTGAATTTGTTCCGCATCATTTATTGAATCTCTTGGAGCGCGCGCGGGCGTGCGCCGTGCAGACTGGATCAGGCGACGACTTCGCGGATATTCCGCTCGACGATCGAGCGACCTTTGATTTGATCTCGCGCGGGGATACGCTCGGTATTCCACCGTTAGAGGGAATCACCCTCAAAACGCTGCTTCGCAAACAGCGGCCGATGAGCATTCTTCAATTACTGAAAGCGAAGTCGGATGCGAAGCAGGGATTGAGCGAGGCTAAAGCGAGCGACTTGACCGATGAACTTCCCGACGCGCTTCTTTCGGTGCAGCTTGCGTATTACAAAACGCATTATCCCGAAGCGTTCTACGCGGCGTCGCTCAGTTCGGCGGCGGAAATGGGCGAGGACCCGACCATTCTGATTCGTGAGATCCGTCGTGCGGGAATTGAAATCCTTCCGCCCGACATCAACTTAAGCGGTCCGCTTTGCACGGTGTTCGGCGGAAAGATTCGGTTGGGACTGCTAATGGTTCGGCATCTCGGCGAGAAGGCGATGGAGGAAATACTTTCCGTGCGCCTCGGAGGGCGCTTCAACTCGCTGGCCGAATTTTGCGCCGGGGTTTCATCGCGGGCGATCAATCTGCGTGTGCTTCAAAATCTAATCGGCGCCGGAGCTTTTGATCGTTTCGAGCAAAGTCGCGCGCTGATGTCCTCGATGGTCGCCTCGATGCACCGCAAATCGGAAAATGAAAACGATGAGACCTCGCACGTCGAGGCTCAAACGCTTTTTGACATGTCATCGCTCGAATCCGTGAGAACGAACAAGACAGAATTGACTCCCGGCGCCGAACCGACGTGGGATTTTCAGACTCGCGTCCGAAAAGAAAAAGAAGCGCTCGGTTTCAATCTCATGACCGATCCGATGACGCGATTTCCAAAAGTGATTCAATCGCTCTCGCCGTTGGAGCCGCGACAGGTGACGCCCCGAATGACGGGCAAGCGACTCCGAATCATTGGACTCATTCGGCAAGTGGATGCTGCGGGCGCGCTCATTAATGGGCAGGGCGGATTGCTAATTGATCTTGAAGGATTGGCCGTGCGCGCCAATGCCACTCTCGCCCGGCTTGGATTGCATACGCTCAAGCCCGGCAACGCCATTTTGGTTCTTGGATCGGCCTCTTATAATGATGGGAGCATGATTTTTGAGGCATCGGGAATTTGGGGGCTTGATGATCTGGAGAAGCAAGCCTCGCAAGTGGGGCGAATCCGACTCAACTTAAACGGCGAAAACCGCGCGACGCTGAAGCATTTGGTTGGGCTATGCAAGGATTACGCCGGAGAATCGGAAGTCGAGATTGATCAATACCCCGGAACCAAGGGTTGGACTTACCGAAGCTTGGCTCGGCGCAAGACCCTATTCTGCTCTCCGCTCTATCAAGGGTTGTGCAAAATCCTACCCGCCGACCGGATCGAGCTTTTTGGCCAGAACGGCGAGCCACTGGCTATTGCGACCCACCGCGATGCGGGCGAAAAAAATTCTGAAATCTAATGTAGTCAACCGTTGGGACGTGGTATATAACCGTCAATACGATAGGTTGGGTGCGCCCTGCTGTCTGGGTGATTGGCGTTTGGGAACTGCAAAAAGCGATTTTAGTAGGATATGCGAGTTTCGGCGTATCGCGAGTGTTGAAGTCGGAATCAGGGGTCGAGCTGCATTCGTTCAGCGTAGCGGATTCGATGAAATTGAATCGTTGTCAGGCCTTCCTTGGTAAAGCGCTGGGAATCATATTCCTGGCCGGTTCGCTATTCATTCTAAATACATCCGAAGTTTTTGCGCAGACGGCGACGGCGACGCCCACCGCCACGCCAACGTTCACGCCATGTAGCGTTGTAACGCCCGGCGGCAATACGGCTCCTAATCCGGGAACCGTCACGGCGAACACTTATACGGCAACTTGGGCGAATGATGGGACTTCGCATCAAATTCAGGAAACCTATGTAAGCGGCAGTTGGCAGCTTCTCATTGATTACCAATTTACGGTTCCGCTTCCCGGAACGACTCAGGTGTTTTCGGTCAATGGGTGGTCTACCGTCAGTAACGCCGGCGGGCAGGATGGGTTCGCCTTTTCTTATTCTCTCAACGGCGCAGCGGGTCCATTCACCTCTATGGGAACCTTGATCCCGGTGGGTCAAGCGGCGGACGGGGTGACTTCGACTTACACTTTTACCGTGCCCGTTAGCGGCACCATTACCATTAGAATTGACGACACCGTTGCAGATACGAATTCGAATACCAATCGCCGGTCTACGCTGTTTTTGGATTTCATGGAGATTAATTCGAGCGGTCCTTGTCTGACTCCGACGGCTACTCCCACTCCTTCGAGCACACCTACAGCATCTCCATCCGCTTCTCCGAGCCAAACCCCGACGGCTTCTCCCACGGCTTCTCCATCTCCCACGGCGTCCGTTTCGGCGAGTCGAACTCCGACATCTACTTCTTCAGCCTCGCCTACGGCTTCACCAACTCCATCCGCATCGCCCTCTGCTTCACCTACGTCTTCGCCGACGGCGAGCGCTTCACCCACGGCATCGCCGAGCGTGTCGGCTTCACGAACGGCGAGTCCGTCACCCACGGCATCTCCCAGCGCGTCTCCCTCGCCGACGGCCAGCGCAAGTCCGACGGCATCGGTCAGCGCCTCCCGAACTGCATCGCCGTCTCCAACGGCCTCGGCCTCGCCCACCGCCACCGCAACTGCATCCCCAACGGCCTCCGCGTCCCCATCTGCATCGCCCACGGCATCTCCTTCAGCTAGCGCGTCACCAACTGCTTCGCCCAGTGTATCGGCGTCGCGAACGGCCAGCCCGTCTCCGACGGCATCACCCAGCGCATCGCCCTCACCGACGGCAAGTTCTTCTGCATCGGCGTCGCCGACAGCTTCGCCTTCGGCCAGCGCATCACCCACGGCCTCGCCGAGCGTATCGGCTTCACGAACGGCCAGCCCGTCTCCGACGGCATCACCCAGCGCATCGCCCTCACCGACGG
>CAZPIK010000301.1:0-5346 GCA_964586185.1 uncultured Candidatus Sumerlaeota bacterium
ACCGCTCGGGGACTTAAATCGAATGGCGCGAAGGAAAACGTGACCGTCGGCGCGCTTCGACAAGTTGAAATGTCCATCGCGCGTCAAGGCGGGATGATCGTTCGGCGCGCGGCAGACGCCAAGAACGCCTCGCGAATGCGAGTCACGGCGCGTCTCACGAAAGATCAACTCACCGCGATGCAAAAGGATTTGGAGAAACAGGGAATCCGCGCTTCGAAAACTTCTCAAGCTCTCGGCTCTGACAATTATTATTTCACGATGCCCAAAGTTGCTGACTCCGCACCCGTGGATGTCGAGTTTCTCGTCAATAAATAAACGTCCGTTTGCCTTTCGCTTAAAGAGCTATTAAAATGCCCGCCAATTTTCCGTCCTTTTAGGGCGGAATGGATTGCGGAACATGGCTTCGACGAGCAAAGACTATTATCAAATTTTGGGGGTGGAGCGCACCGCAAACGCCGACGAGGTGAAGAAGGCGTACCGCAAACTTGCGATCCAATATCATCCCGACAAAAATCCCGGCGATAAAGAAGCGGAAGACCGCTTCAAAGAAATCGCCGAGGCGTATGAAATTCTGAGCGACCCCAGCAAGCGCGCGAACTATGATCGTTTTGGCTATGAGGGAATCAAGGGCGCGTTTCACGGTCGCGGCGGCGGGTTTAGTTGGGAAGATTTCCATCACACACAAGATTTCGAAGATATTTTCGGAAATCTCTTCGGCGGCTTTTTTGGTTTCGGCGGGGGAGGCGGTCGTTCGCAGGGGCGTCCGCGCGGGCGCGACCTCCGAGTGCGGCTTGAGATCTCGCTGGACGAAGCGCTTAAGGGTGCGAAGACACAGATTACGCTTAAGCGACTTGAATCGTGCGAGACCTGCACGGGCACGGGCGCGAAGAAGGGGAGCAAGCCTGAACGCTGCTCTCGATGCAAAGGAGCGGGACAGGTTCGAGTTACTCAGGGTTTCTTCCAATTGACCAGCACGTGCGACGTCTGCCGTGGACGGGGCGAAGTTCATAAGAATCCTTGTGCCGATTGTCAGGGACAAGGCCGCGTCGAGAAAAAGGCCAAGATCGAAATTACCATTCCTCGCGGCGTCGAAAATGGAACGCAATTGCGCGTCATCGGCGAAGGAGAAGCGGGATCCCCCGGCGCTCCTCGCGGTGATCTTTACGTCGTTCTTTCCGTCGCTCCCGATGAGCGTTATGAACGTGACGGCCATGATTTGCATTACGTTCAGCCCATTTCGTTCGTGCAGGCGACGCTCGGCGATGAATTCGAAATCGAAACCCCGTGGGGAAAGGCCAAACTCAAAGTTCCCGCCGGAGCGCAACACGCCGACAAGATGCGCCTCCACAACCACGGAGCGCCCATGGAGGATGCCGAAGACGCTCCGCGCGGAAGTCTTTACGCGCATTTGAAAATCGTCATCCCGAAAAAATTGAACGAGCGCCAGAAGGAACTCATGCGCGAATTCAGCAAGGAATCGGGCGAACTGGGTCACGAGCTTCAGGAAGAAAAGGGATTTTTTGAGCGCGTAAAAGAAACCATCAAAGATTCGCTGGACGACCTCATGGGCAAGAGCCAAGAAGGTAAAGAGTAAATCGGAATCGCGCATGGCCGAGCTGCTTGTCACCGGCGTTCGGAAAAGTTTTGGCGGCGAGCCGGTTCTCCGCGGCGTGGATTTGCGCGTTTCTTCCGGAGAATTTGTAACGCTGCTGGGGCCTTCGGGCTGCGGCAAGACGACGCTTCTACGCGTCATCGCCGGACTCGAACGCGCCGATACGGGAACGGTTAAGCTGGGCGGCATCGAACTCGGCGACACACCCGCCGAACGGCGACCGGTCAACACGGTTTTCCAAAACTACGCGCTGTTCCCGCACCTCGACGTTTTTGAGAACATCGCCTTTGGGCTTCGTTCGAAGCGAATTGAGAAAACTGAAATCGCGCGGCGGGTAGGGAGCGCGCTTGAAATGTTGCGACTCGAACCGCTCGCTCGGCGTGGAGTCCATCAGCTTTCAGGCGGACAGAAACAGCGCGTGGCGCTTGCCCGCGCGCTCGTAAACGAACCGGACGCGCTCCTGCTCGATGAACCGATGTCCGCGCTCGATGCCAAGCTCCGCGCCGAACTCCAAATCGAACTGCGCGCGCTTCAGCGTCGGCTCGGCAAGACGTTCATACTCGTCACACACGATCAAGACGAGGCGATGACTGTTTCGGATCGGATCACGGTAATGAAGGAAGGCGAGATCGTTCAGACCGGAACGCCCGGCGAAGTTTACGAGCGTCCGTTGAATCGTTTCGTCGCGCAGTTTTTGGGCGCGGCGAATTTGATCGAGGCCGAACGAATTTCAGGAGAGCCCAACGTCGTCAAAACCGCGTTGGGAAACCTCACGCTCGAATCTGCGCCTCCGTGGGAAAATGGTACGCTTGCGATTCGACCCGAAGGGATCGTGGTGCGAACCGATCCTCCCGCCCGAAACGGTCTCCTTGCCAAGGTGAAAGAGGCCGTTTATCGCGGCGACCACGTTGACTTTTTCTTGGAACCCGGCGACCTGCGCGCGCGCGTTACGCCGGGAACAACAACAGACTCGGTTCCCACAATCGGTTCCGAATTCTGGATTGAACTACCCATGAAACGGCTAAGAATCTTGGCGGACTGAAACCCATTATTCCTACACCGCCAACGCCGCTTTTCTCGCTACGGAAATAATTTTAAACCAAATTGCAAACAGTAGTCCGACAACGGTGAGCGTGATCATCGGAATCGGTTCCCAATTGAGCCATAGCGCGATTTCGCCGCCCGCCGCCGCGAGCAGAGGCCCCAGCATGATTCCAAGACCGATCACGGCTTCGTGTACCGCCGCTTCGCTCGTCTCTCCCTTGCCATGCAGACTGTAAAAAAGCGAGCTGGTGTAAATGAGACTCAGCGAAAATCCGAGCGCGATTTGCGCTGCGCCAACGGCGATCCATGAATCCGAAAGTGAAATCGCCGCGAAGAAAACCGGGAGAGAGACCATGCAGAGATGGAAAATCCCCGCGCGATAACGCCAGCCCTTCCAAGTTCCAAGAATGATGAACGCCGCGACGCGCGTAAAGAACCAAAGCGAACCGAACGCCGTTGCTCCCGCGAGTCCAAACCCAAGGCGCGAAGTAGTCACCGGCATCATCGGGATGAGCGTGCTGACGAGAACGTAACCGGCCATATTGCCGATGCGGCTCATCGTGCGAAATTGCTCAAAATCGGGATGGGCTTCCGGTGTGGAATGATTTGTCGTCGTCGCGGATTCGGGCGTGAGTGCTGGCTCCGCCGGTTTGAAAATTTGCGAACGGTTTCCTTTCTTGGAAGGCGGTTCGATGGTTCCGATGACGAGTCCCAGCGCAATGAACCATCCCAAAATTGGAATCACAAAAAAGGTGAGCGGATTCCATTCGTAGAATCTGCCCATGACGGCGTAGGCAACCCACGACATACCCGCCCATGAGACATTGTAAAGTGCGACGCGGCGACTGAGGACGTTATCATCCGCTCCTTCGGCCATCAGCGATTCGAGGTTCGGCCACGTAAAGGTGATGATAAAAGCGTGCGCGAGAATAACCGCGCCGATTTGAACCGCCGAGGTGGCAAAAGTCGAATAGGTCGTAAGAAAAATGAGTGTGCCAAAACCGACCATGAGCATGAAACGCCGCGTCAGTGTTCGCGAAAGGTGGCGCGTTACGAGACAACCGATCGTATAAAAAAGGCCGAAGCCAGCGTTGAAAATAAGATTGCGCTGGGCATTCTCTCCCCATTTGATATCGAGATAATGCCAGACGAAATTTGTCCAATAGGGCGCGCTGAACCCGGCGGAAAGCACGAGCACCAAGGTCGTCGCGGGCAATGTTGCGGAGACTTTTAAGTTCTGAATGGGAGGAGGTTCTGCGTCGGGCATGGGCGGAAGCGGAGGCGGTCCCTGAAAACCGCTACGCTAAGGGACGGTGATTGTACACCCACCAAAAGGGAATTGCATCACGTTTCAGGCGTGTTTTCGAAACGAACCTCCTTCAGCCTCGTGCAACGATCTGATCAGGCAGGCATCGAATCGGCTCGGGAACGGTTTTTTCTTCGGTTTTCATACATTTTGTCGTCGGCAAGCCGAATCAAGTCATCTGCGCTTAAGAGTTCCCGAGTGCTCAAGGCGACGCCAAGACTTGCCGACATATTGAGCGTGACGTCACCTAAAACAAACGGCTTGGAGAGTTCCTCACCGATACGATCGGCGATGGTTTGAGCTTCCTCGGGACCCATGAGACCGTCCAGAACAATGACAAACTCGTCGCCGCCAATCCGGGACAAGACGTCATTCTCACGAAGGCACGACTTCATCCGATGCGCCGCGCCGACCAACAGTTGATCGCCCACGGTGTGACCGTGGTCGTCGTTAACGGACTTGAATCCGTCGAGATCGGCGTAAATGACCGCGCAACAATAATCCTTCCGCCAGGCCTTGGTCGTGACGATGCCGTGAAGTTTTTCAAAAAGTAGCGTTCGGTTGGCCGCGCCCGTGAGCGCATCGTGCATGGCGTAATGGCGAAGTTGTCGCTCATAGAGTTTGCGCTGGGTGATGTCGTGAATGTGTCCCGTAAAGAAGATCGAGCCCGCGACATCCACGCGCGCCAAGGAAACTTCGACGGGAAATTCGGCGCCGTTGGATCGCATGGCGGTGAGCTCAACGCTTTTCCCAATCATCGAAGACCGGCCGTTTTCAAGAGCGTGCAGCAAGCCGTCTAAATGAGCCTCGCGATCATTGGGTGGAATGATCAACTCGACGAGGGGTTTACCCAGCATATCTTCGCGAGTATAACCGAACATTTTTTCCGTGGCGGGATTCATCTCAATGACCATGCCGTGTTCGTCAATGGTGACGATGCTGTCCAAGGCATTCTTAAGAATTCCGCCCATTTGCGCCTTGCTATGCCGAAGGCGATCATGTGCGCGATCGCGTTCGGCAACGGCAGCCGCCAAAATCAGTGCAGTTCCACCGGTAATGCACGCATAGACTTGAAGCAGTAGCAGCGCCTCGTTCATTGGCCTTCCCGCGAAGGGACCCATCTTTTGTGCCGTGGAAACGACAGCCATAATCGCTAAAAGTTTAGTCGTAGCCGTCGCGCCTTGAGCGCCAAACTGATACGCTCCCCACATCACAAAAGGCAGTGGCAGAAACATAAGCGGATAGCGATCGGGTATTAACTTCGACCATCCGCCAAAGACAATCTGTCCCACAAGCAGGAGAAACATCAGGATGAAGCCAGCCCATACGCCATCGCGCATTTCTAGGGGTTGTCGTGGGCGGGTGCTCCACGCCAAAACGAGTG
>CAZPIK010000302.1:0-5342 GCA_964586185.1 uncultured Candidatus Sumerlaeota bacterium
TCAGAACCATTTCGAACTCCGATCCGTCCTTTTGATCCATAACGTTCACGATGGACTCATCCATGCCGATGATCTGCCATGAGGTGATGACAACTGTGAGCGGAACAGGAGTCGGACTGGGGCGCGGAGTCGGGGTCGAAGTCGCGGGCATCGTAAAAAGTGCGCGCATGACGTTCTTCGGCTTTTCAAGGTGCGCAAAAACAGTGGTCCCTGTTTGGCTATCCTTGCCGCCCGTCGTCAAATTGGGTTTCTTGATGATCTCAATCCAGCGGTTCGCTTCTTCGAGTTCGCGCGGCGCGGCGTAGGCTGAAGTCAGCAGATAATAAACGCAAAGCAGGCCGATGACGGCGAGGGTGGAATTGACGGCGATGAAGGTGCGCTTTTGGCTCATCCCATGAAGCCTCGCGTTTCGATTTCGAATCCCGGCTCGTGACGATAAAGCGCGAGCCGCGCAAGGCTGTGATCTTCAAGGTAAGGTGCGGGATCGAAGAAATCCATGATTCTTGCTGTTTGCTTTCCGTCGGCTTTGCGTAACGCGCGCCCGATCCGCTGGTAGGCTTTGGTGTCCGATTTTCCCCCTCCGGCAAGAATCAGCGCATTTAGAGTGGGGATATCCAGCCCTTCGTCGGCCAGCGTCGTGGCGATTAAGATGGGGTGCAACTTCCGTTCCAATTCACTGAGGAGGCGCTGTCGGGTTTCCGAATCGAGGTTGCCATAGGCAAATTGAGCTTCGGGCATTGCTTCTAATAGCTGTTTACCGTGTTCAATCTGGGCAACGAGAACGAGAATGCTGAATCCTTCATCCGCCCATGCCCGCGCTTGAGCCGCGATGACGCGGTTGCGGGCTTGATTTTCCACGATTGCCGCCCGGTAGATATCGGCATAAGCCCAACCCCGGCGATTGAACCTTGGTGTCGGGGCTTTTTCCATTACGATTTTCGGCGGCACGAGATAATCGTGGCGGATAAGATCGGTGCAGGTTATTGCGCAAATTTTGGGACCCAATGCGGCTTCGAGCAGGAGGTCGTGACCATCATCGCGCCACGGGGTAGCGGAGAGGCCATATCGGTATCGCGCTTCAGGAGTTTTGAAGGCAATTTTGTAGAACGTATCGGCGGGAACATGATGGCATTCGTCGAAGATGACGACCTGCGTAGCGGCAATCGCATCGGCGACGGATTCTTTGCACGCTTTCAGATTCGTAGGGCGTTCGTTTGGATCGTCCTCATCGTTTTCTGATTTGGATTTACGAATGGTTAGTCCGACGACGCGCGCGGCGGTTTGGATCGTCGCCACGGTCACGTCGCGAATTTCGACTTGGCCGTCGCCGAGAATACCGACTTCGACGCCGAGTTCCTCGGAGAGCACACGCGCCGTTTGATGAAGCAGGTCTTTCGTGTGGACGAAGAAAAAAGTCGGGCGAACGAGTTCGCGAATCAGGTGAGCGGCAAGAAGTGTCTTCCCTCCGCCCGTGGCGATTTGAAGGATTCCGCGTCCGGCGGCGACGGCTTCTTTTAGAGCTTTGGCTTGGTAATCGCGAAGTCGGATGGTCGGCTGGGCAAACTTGATCGGCTCTATTTGCGTTGATGCGTCGGCAAGAGTCGTATCTGATTCGGTTACGTATTCAACCTTGTGCTCATCGAGAATGTTTTTGATTCGCGGCCAAAGTCCGGAGGGGAATTTCATTCCGTCGCGCGTGAAAAGATGCCGCTTTCCATCCCATTGTTTGGCTTTGAATTTTGGGCTATAGCGATGACCGGGAAGATAGAACGAAGTTTCGGCGTCGATTTGCTCCAAGACTTCGCGCGGCATTCCGCTCCCCATGAATTGACCTTGGAGCGTATCGAGACGAAGCCGTAGTTTGGATGATTTCCAGTGCGACTTGTAACGCGACAGAATCTCCGAAGGAACATCAGCATCCTTGATTCCAAATATTTGAATGATTTCGTGTAGATGCGAAAGGTGGACTTCCCATTGAGTCTTGGCGGGGTTCCAACGTCGCGAGGCAAGTGATTTAAGACCCGCGACAAATATCTTGTCGTATGGGAATGACACGGCGATTTTGTCGTTTTTGAGGAGTTCAAGCCGAAGTTTTGTCATTGATGTTGAACGAAAATTAATGTGCCGATGTCCATTGTGGATGCGTCCGGCGCTCCAGACAACGGCGCAGCGCGAGCGCGAGCGGCTCGTCGGTACCCACGTCGAAGAGATCAATTTCAGACGCGAGGCATTCGGCTCGGAGCCGCGAGAAATGTTCTTCGCGATTTGCAAGGTACGCCTCGCGCACGGCGTCGGGTATCGCAAACATTTCGCGCGAGTCTTCGGCGTCAATGAACGTCGCGGATCGGTCGAACGGGAACGTCCGTTCCGCCGGATCGCTCACTTGAAACACCATTGTTTCGTGCCGTCGCGCGCGGAGTCCCTTGAGTTGCAAGATCATGGAATCGAGCGGATGGAGCAAATCGGAGACAAGAACGACCGCGCCTCGCGGTTTCAGCGATTCACCCAAAAACTTGAGCGCGCCTTCGGCATCTGTTTTGCGCGAAGGTTTCAGCCGATCCAATTCAGCTAAGATCCGTTGCAAATGCGCGCCTCCCATTCGCGGCGGAAGGTGCGCAATGATGTTTTGATCGAAGGCGACCAAACCGACGGCGTCCTTCTGCGCGATCATGAGCGCCGCCAGAGCGGCCGTCAGCCGTCTCGCGTAATCGAATTTTGAAATTCTGCCCGAACCATAATCCATGCTTCCACTGCAATCGAGCAACAGGGTGCAACGCAGATTTGTCTCCTCGCGACATTGCTTGAGATAGAGCCGGTCTGCGCGCGCGAGCAATTTCCAATCCACAAAACGAAGATCATCACCCTGGGCGTAAGGACGATATTGCGAGAACTCAATGGAGGCTCCCGACCGCGGGCTGCGATGGAGTCCCGTGATGAATCCTTCGACGACAACGCGGGCAAGAAGATTCAGATCGGAAAGCGACGCCCAATCGTCCGATTCCATGATCGCGTTGGCATGGGAGGATTTGATGGGCGCGCCGATCATGCCGTTGCCTTTTGCTCGCGGAAGTAATGCGCCGCGAGTTGTCCGCAGGCCGCTTCGATCTCGCGCCCTTTGCTCCAACGAACCGAGACGGTGTAGTTTTCCTCAGTCAATATTTTGAGAAACATATCGAGCGTGCTGGATGGCGCGGGTTCAAAGTCGAGTAGCTCGTGCGGGTTGAACATGATGAGGTTGATCTTACAGGCGAGAGGCCGGAGCATCGCCGCCAGCCGACGCGCGTCGTCCACGTCGTCATTGATCCCTTTCATCAGCACATATTCGACGGTGATTCGCTGGCGAGGTTTCAATGGGAACCGCTTGAGCGCGTTCATGAGATCACGGATCGGCCATTTTTTATTGAGCGGCATGATTGAGGTTCGCACGTCATCGGTCGTGGCGTTGAGCGAGACCGCGAGATTCGCTCCCGTCTGCGCCTTTCCGAACGCTTCGATGCCCGGAACGATTCCGGAAGTCGAAACCGTAATGCGGCGAGGGGAGAGCGCAATTCCTTCCGGGTCACTGATGAGCGCGATGGCCTTCAAAACCGAATCGAGATTGAGCATCGGTTCGCCCATTCCCATAAAAACAAGGCCGTGGATTTGTTCGCCTTCGAGCAGGAGCTGGCGTTTGATCGCGAGGACTTGACCAACGATCTCATCGGTTGTGCAATGGCGACGAAACCCGCCGTAGCCTGTAAGGCAAAACGTGCAACCCACGGCGCAACCGACTTGCGAGGAAATGCAAAGACTCGTGCGATCCTTTCCTTCGTCGCGCATGACGACGCTCTCAATCGCGCGACCGTCGGGGAGTTCCCAAACGGCTTTGCGAGTTCGGTTCTCGCGACCTTGGGCTTCAATCAGTTTCACCCCGCCCATGAGAGTCCTTTCGGCGAGAAATTGTCGCATTGTCTTGGGAAGATTCGTCATGTCGTCGAGCGATGCGGCGGCGTTGCGGTAAACCCAGTGAAAAAGCTGTTTGGCGCGAAAGGGAGGGAAACCACCTTCGCCAAGTAGCGCGGTCATTTCGGATAAATTCATTCCGGCGAGCGCAGGAAGTTTTTTGGGAGAATCGGTGTTTGAGTTCATGATGATCAAAGGCGCGCAGGAAGGAGAACGAGACGAAAGCGTGCCACTGCTATCCTAGGGATGCGTTGCACGTCATGCAATGCCGAACGATGACGAAAACGAATTCATATTCCGATTCGAGGGCAATTCTGTTAAAGTATGGGGCGAGAGTGAGCATGGGAAATGACAACAACAGTTGAAACACAACCCGAAGTTACCAGTGATGAATTGACTCCAAGCCGAATCGTCAAGGCCTTGGATCGCCACATCGTTGGGCAGCGTGAGGCCAAGCGGATCGTTGCGATTGCTTTGCGAAACCGGGTGCGGAGACAACGGCTCCCGGAAGCTCTGCGCGAAGAAATCAATCCGAAGAACATCATCATGATCGGACCTACCGGGGTGGGGAAGACGGAGATCGCGCGACGACTGGCAAAGCTCGTGCAGGCCCCTTTCCTAAAAGTTGAAGCGACCAAATACACGGAGATCGGTTACGTCGGGCGTGACGTCGAGAGCATGGTGCGCGATTTGGTCGAGACCTCGATCAAGATGGTTCGTGAGCGGGAGATCAGCGGACTGCGTGAAGAGGCCGAGATTCGTGCGCGTGAACGACTAATAGACATTCTTTTTGCGGGCACGTCACACGATGCGGACGGTCGCCGTCGCATTATTGCGGGATACGGCGAGGGCGGCGCGAAGATGGAGCCGCCTCACGAGCACTCGGCGAGCCGCTCCGATATCGAGAAGCTTTACGATCATGGCGATCTGGACGAACGCGAGATCGAAGTCGAGCTTCAGATGAAAGTTCAAGTGGATGGCATGATCGGCGGCGTCTTCAACATGGACGACGGCATGATGGGGAATATCCGCGAGATGCTTGAGAAGACCGTGCCGCCGAGAAGCAAACGGGTCAAGATGACGGTCGCTGAGGCGCGCAAGGTTCTTACCGATCAAGAAATCGAAGCGATGATTGACATGGAGAAGATTCAGCGCGAGGCGATGAATCGGGCCGAACAAGCGGGAATCATTTTCATTGACGAAATTGACAAGGTCGCCAGTCGCGGCGGCGGATCGGGACCCGACGTTTCGCGTCAGGGGGTCCAACGCGACATCCTTCCCATCGTCGAAGGATGCACCGTCACGACCAAATACGGCATGGTTCGGACCAATCATATCCTGTTCATCGCGGCCGGGGCGTTTCATGAAGCGAAGCCCTCAGACTTGATGCCGGAGCTGCA
>CAZPIK010000303.1:0-5337 GCA_964586185.1 uncultured Candidatus Sumerlaeota bacterium
CAAACGACGCAGGGGCTGGCGGATATCTGGTTCACGCCGCGCGCGATACCGCAGTATTATCCGCTCGTTCACACGACGTTTTGGATCGAGCACGCGCTTTGGGGATTGCGCCCCATGGGCTATCACGCGGTCAATATCGCGCTGCACGCCTTAAATGCCGCGCTGTTTTTCTTCTTGCTCGCGCGAATAGGCGCTCGTGGCGCGTGGCTTGCGTCGCTTCTCTTTCTCCTGCATCCCGTTCACGTCGAATCGGTCGCGTGGATTACCGAACGGAAGAACGTCCTTTCGGGATGCTTTTATCTACTCGCATTCGGATCGTTCTGGCGATTTGTCGAGCCGATGATGGATGAAAAAAAAGGGTGTCCGCGATGGTACGCAGCCGGCGCGATCTTTTATATCGGCGCGCTCCTCAGCAAAACCGTGACCTGCACGTTGCCGATCGCTGTTCTAATCGCGGCGTGGTGGAAATGGGGCAGGGTTAATCGCAAAACCGTAATGGCCATGGTGCCCATGCTTGTGATCGGCGGCGCGCTCGCTCCTATAACAGTCTGGATGGAGCGCCATCACGTCGGCACGGAGAAGTCGTCCTTCTTCGATTGGTCGGTCATTGAGCGTTTACTCGTAATCGCACGAACGCCGTGGTTTTATTTAAGCAAAGTTCTCGCGCCTGCGAATCTTTCGTTTTTCTACGCGCAATGGAGCGTCAAGCCCCCGCCGATTTGGGGTTGGGGGTATTTGATCGCGACCCCGGCGCTCCTCGCGTTGCTTTGGAAATTCCGAGGGCAAATCGGTCGCGCTCCCCTTGCCTGCGCGCTCTATTTCGGCGTAACGCTCGCTCCTGCGCTCGGAATCATTGACGTCGCGCCGATGCGCTTCTCCATCGTCGCCGATCACTTTCAATATCTCGCGAGTCTAGGCGTTATCGTTCTCTTCGCCGCGATGGCCAGTTCGGTTTCGTCACGTTTGGAAGCGCGCTTTGCCGGAAATCTCATTCAGAAGTTCCGCTTGGTGGAAGTCATGATTTTGTGTTTCGCGTTCGTTCAAACCCTCCAGCAATCGCGGGTCTATGAAAATCGCGAGACGCTCTGGCGGGATACCCTGCGGAATGCGCCCGATTGTTGGATCGCGCGGGTGAATCTCGGCGTCTTGCTCACGCAAAAAAAGGAACGTGGCGAAAACGAATTAAATGAAGCGCTCGCGCATTTCAATCGAGCGATCGAAATCGCGCCGAAATCGGCAATCTCGTATAACCACGCGGCGAGCGTCCTTGAAATGCAGCGCAAACCGCGCGAAGCCGCGGAGATGTACGAAAAGGCGCTCGAACTCGCGCCCAAATACGTCCCCGCGCGGATCTGGCTGGGACTTTGCCGACGCCAACTCGGCGAAAGGGAAAAAGCAATCGAAGCCTTCCAGAAAGCATTGGAATACGAACCCAAGTCTCCTCACGCCCATTTCTTTCTGGGGCGCGAACTGGAGGAATCGGGAAAGCGGGATGAAGCGCTCTTACATTACCGAACGGCAGTGGAAATCAAGCCCGACTATGCCGAGGCGAGTAACGCGGCCGACCGCTTGGCGGGATTCCGCGAATAACATGACTTATCCGTTCAACGTTTCGCCCATCCTTGCAAGAATCCCCTTCACCAAAACCGCCAGACGTGGTTCGGCGGATTGAGCGACGGCGATGATCTTCTCAAGCGACGCGGCTTCCAGATGATCGGGTAGGCAGTTGTCGGTTACCGTCGAAATTCCGATGACCTTCATCCCCGCGTGATTGGCGACAATAACTTCTGGAACGGTGGACATGCTGACGACATCCGCGCCCATCCGGCGAAACGCGCGATATTCCGCTGCGGTTTCAAGGTTCGGTCCCGTCACGGCGATGAGCACGCCTTCGTGAACGCGCAGCTTGTTTTCGAGCGCAACTTCGCGACCGATTTGAATAAGTCTACGACTATAGGGCTCGTTCGGGCCGATAAGAGGGTTATCGCCCTGAAGATTAATGTGATCCATAATGAACATGAGAGACCCGGCGGGGATATAAGGATTCATGCTCCCGACGGCATTCATAACGATCATCGCCTTGCATCCGAGCGCCTTCATGACGCGAACCGGAAAGGTCACTTCCTTCATCGAATAGCCCTCATAGAAATGGAAGCGCCCTTGCATGACCACGACTTGGCGACCCGAAAGTTTTCCCAAAATCAGATTTCCCTTGTGGCTCTCTACCGTTGAAACGGGGAAGTGCGGGATTTCGTTATAGGGGATGACGGTTCCGCCTAGAACCGAATCGGCGAGTTTCCCCATGCCCGTTCCGAGGATGATGCCGACTTCCGGCGCTTTCGAATGACGCGAACTAATCATCGCCGCCGCTTCGTTGATTTGATGGATGTAGTGTTGAATGTCGAACATGTCAGTTTCTTTCGAATAATTTGTCGCGCCGTGACGAACGCGCCTCGGCAAAAGCGTTATCATGCCGAATTTCTAATAGCAATAAGACGAAGCATGGGTTGTGCGCCTGCTTGATTTGCAGGGCAACGACCGCTAAACTAACTTTGGACTGCGCAGTGCTAAACCATGCTTTGATCCGGAATCGAGAACCGCTTTGGAAACTCCCACAACCGAACAGAACGTCGCCGACCGCGAGGCTGTCGAAAAACTTTCCGCCGGAAAGGAAAAACTCCTCGCCGAACTGCGCAAGGTCATCGTTGGACAAGATGCGGTGATCGAAGAACTGATGATCGTTCTTTTCGCGGGTGGGCACGGACTCATCACCGGCGCGCCGGGACTCGCCAAAACGCTGCTCATCCGTTCGCTCGCGCGGCTCATGCATCTCGGTTTCCGACGCATTCAATTTACGCCCGACCTCATGCCATCCGATATCGTCGGGACGGAAATTTTGGACGAAGACCGCTCGACAGGGCGGCGCGAATTGCGGTTTGTGCCGGGACCGGTCTTTACGAACATCCTTCTCGCCGATGAAATCAACCGCACACCTCCCAAGACGCAGGCCGCATTGCTCGAGGCGATGGAAGAAAAGCAGGTCAGCGTCGCGGGCGAAACGCGATCGCTCTCGCGCCCGTTCTTCGTTCTCGCGACGCAAAACCCCATCGAACTTGAAGGAACGTATCCGCTTCCCGAGGCGCAATTGGATCGGTTCATGTTCAATATCCAGATCGGATATTTGAGCGAAGACGAAGAATTGGCGGTCGCGACTCGGACGACGGCGCGAGAAAAAGTCGAACTGCCGACGATTTTCACCGAAGAAGATATTTTGCGTTTCTCCGAGTTGGTGCGGAGCGTCCCCGTCGCCGAACCGATTGCGCGTTATGCCGTGCGGCTCGTTCAGGCGTCGCGTCCGACTCACGCAACCGCGCCCGATTTCGTGAAGACGTGGGTCGCGTGGGGAGCCGGAACACGCGCATCGCAAAGTTTGCTTTTGGGAGCCAAGGCGCGCGCGCTACTCAAGGGGCGGCATCACGTCTCGTGTGCCGATATCCGCGCGGTCGCCCCGGCGGTTTTGCGCCATCGCGTGCTGACGAATTTCCGCGCCGAGGCCGACCGAGTGAATGCCGAGGAGGTCGTGCGGAAACTTTTGGAAGCCGTGAAGGAACCGCAATCGGGTTTGTAAAGAAGTTAGTGCAAAGAAGTTAACGCAGAGGCGCAAAGGAGCAAAGGCGCAGAGACGCAAGCAAGTCTTTCGCTTCATCCAATGCATCAGTCGCTTCATTCATTAGTTTCGAAAAGTATTCTCAGAGCCTCTGTGTCTCTGTGGTTGAGTATTCTTCCGGTTGCCTGCGCAGACCCGACCAAGCCCCCTACTGACACGTCACCCGCTTCAGCCTCAACCGCAATTGTGGCTGACCTCACCCAAACCGCGAAAGCCGCTCGCGAGAAATTATTGGCGTTCTATCTCGACTCGTTCCCGAAGTTCCTAGCCAGCGAAGAAGGATTGAAACTAAGCGACGCCGAGCGGACGCGGCTCCTCGCGCAGCGGCTCTGGATTGCGGAGGACGACCCAACGCGCGAAATAGCGATGGAGGAACTCAAGCGAATCGTCATTGCGCGGGAAATCACGGTGGATAAATCGGGCGGCGCGGCGATGAACATGCCCGTCGCTTATTTTGAATCGAAGGACGAACCGATCCGCGATGAATACGCGATGATCCTCGCGGAAACGGGAGCGGCAACATCGGGAGCGACTCCAACAGGCGTTACGCAACTCGGCGATACGCCGATCTTTCATTTCGCGTTCACCGCTCTGGCCGATTGGAAAGTCGGCGAACTTCGTAAAGAGGAATTCACGCCGCAAACGATCATCCTCTGCGCGCGGTTCGTCCCACCGGAACAATCGTTCACGACGCTGAACGGAAAACCCATTTCGCTCGATCACGCGATGGATGCGCTTTTGGCCGCCAAGCTTCCATCCGACGATCTCTTCATGGAAGCGGACGCATGGACGGTTTATGCCCTCGCAGCGGTGCATGCTAAAGGGTACAAACAGTACGCGCTGCAATTTGATCAACGCTTACGCGCGGCTCTGGATGGAACCGAGAAGATTTGCGCGTCCTCCAAAGTTCGCGGCGATTCAGCAAGAGAGATCGCAGGACGATTAAAACTGAATAGCACCATTCTAATGGCATTGCACCGCGCTAACGAAAATAAATCTTCCATTGGCAACCAATTTTCCGAAGATCGAGAGAACCTGACCCGCCGACTGGTTGACGACGCGGCAATAATTTCCTCCGCGCCTAATAATTTCCAATCACCCGCCGTCTATGAAGCGCTGCCGATGACAATTCGGGCGTTGGGGCTTGAGATTCCGAGCAACCCCACCAGCACCCAACCGTGAAAGGAGGGCGTTGGCACATGTTCAGGCATGCTTACAATTTCATTACGAGCAAGGGTAATCGGCGATTCGTGCTCATTTGCGCAAGCATCATAGTCATTGCGGGAGTTCTGGGTACGCCGGGGTATTTACGGCACTTGTCCAACCGACGGATGGTGCAATGCCAAGAGAATTTGTTTCAAATTGAATATGCCATGGAGCAATGGGCGCTGGACAATAATAAAGGGCCGGGTGAACGGGTGACGCTGGCCGACCTCGTAAGACCGGGACAAAAGGGCTACCTCGGTTCCCTGCCCAAATGCCCGTCCGGTGGTGCCTATTTATTTTCAATAGTTGCGGATGTTCCACAATGTGATTCACAAATGCCCGGCCATAAACTCACGCCGATGCTTCATATCCTTCGGTACGGGGACAATCCCGATGCTGATTGTGATGGGTGATCATGAAAATTTAACCCGGCGTGGATATAAATGCCGGAACAGGCAACCACT
>CAZPIK010000304.1:0-5333 GCA_964586185.1 uncultured Candidatus Sumerlaeota bacterium
GAGACCGTCGTAACTGTAAAGCGGAGGGCGGTGACCTTCTTCAAAAGGAGTTCCGGCAAGGCTCAGGAAGAATTCTTCGAGCGTTGTGCTACAGGATTCGTCATTCGGTCCCCAAGCGTAAACCTCCGTCCGATTGCAGGTCGAAAGAACGAGCGCTTCGCGGGCGACGTCTTCCGCCTTGATTCGCTCCAGCGTCTGCGTGAGGCGTTCGGGTCCCAGGGCGTATCGCTCGCGAACTGTCAGCGACGCGCGGTCATGACTGAGACCGCAGACGTAGAGTACGTCGGGAGCGCGAAGGGCGCGTGAGTTTGGAGTTCCGGTCATTCGACTTGTCTCTTTGCATCACTCCGAAAACCGATTTCATCCCACACCAGGGAATGCGTCAGCGCGATTCGATCCCCTAAGGAAACGCCGTCCCGCCAGTTCCCACAAAACCAGAGATCGCGGCGTCGGGTTTCCGTTTCTTCAAACGCCGCAATAAGTTCGGCGTGATCCAATCCGTATCGGGGCACGGCTCTTGGCCATCGCTCGATGTGGAACGCCTTTGCTTCGCCGTTCCAACCGAGCGCGGTTTTGAGGTCGCGCTTCACGACATCCAGGATCGCGTCATCCGTTAGGGACATTGCGTCCGGATCGAGATCGCCTCCCAGCATAATGGTCAGCGCCGCGCATCCTTCCGGCGCGCGATCCGGAAGAAAATTAGAATTGAATATGACGCCCAAAATCCGCAACCCCTGATTGCGCGCCGCGAGAAATCCGAATCCGGGTGGGATTTTCAAGCTCGACGCCTCGACTCCCAATCCGACGACAATCAATGGCGCGTAATGAACTGCCTTTAACTTTGCCGCCAGTTCGGGTTCGAACGGCTCGATCCATTTGCCAACCGTCCCGGAATCTGCACATAGCGCGAGGCGGTCACAGTCCCAAGTTTCATATTTCGATTCTGTACGAGATTGAATGCGATAGCCCCCGCCGTCCAACGGCGTCACTGTTTCAATGTCGCAACCGAGCTGGCAAGCAGGACCGAGCGAATCGGCCAAGGCGCGCGGCAGACGCTCCAATCCTCGGTTGAACGAAACCATGCTGGGAGGTGCGAGGGATATTCCTGTCATACGCCGGTATTCTTTCTTCGCTCGCGCCGAAGCGATGAGTCCCTTGATGAGTCCCCCATGCCCACGCTCGAATTGCTTGAGTATCGGAAAAGAGTGGGCGGCGCTCATTTGCGCCGGATCGCCTGCCCATATGCCCTGAACCATCGGCAGAAAAGCGCGCTCATATATTTCGGGACCCAATCGTCGCTCAATCATTTTCTGAAGCGATTCGTCTATTTTAACGCGCGGAATAAAAGGTTCGGCGAGCGCACGAAGTTTGCCTTTGAGCGTCAGCAATGGAGTGGTCAATACACTAAGGGGCGAAGTCGGAACTTTGCGCAAAGCGCCGCCATGCCAAATATATCTGTCCTGAGATGCAAGCGGCGTACGAATGGTCTCGCCTTCAATTTCCAATGTGGACAAGAGATTCCCCAGATTAAAGGGTTTTTCGAGAAGCGTGTTCGGTCCTCGCTCGAACAAAAAACCCTCTTTTTCGACGCCGCCAATGACTCCGCCCGGAACGGTACGCTTCTCGAAAACTCGAGCGTCAAATCCGGCAGCGCGAAGTTCATACGCGAGCGACAGACCCGAAATCCCGCCGCCGAGAACCGCGAAGGGAATTCTTCCCTTCTGTTCACCGTCCTGCGAATTGTCGGAGATTTTGGAATTGGAAATCATGAGCTTCAAGAAATCAACGCAGAGGCGCAGAGACGCAATGGCGCAAGGAGGTCAATCTGACGTGCAAGGATTTTAGAATCATTTACGGATCGCATTTGCAGGAATTCCGCTGTATCCAAAGCCAGAGATGAAGAACGGGGTCTTTCCAAATCTCAAGGAGCCTCCTTGCGACTCCGCGCCTTTGCGACTTTGCGTTAACTTCTTAAACCGTCCTCGAAAAAAGAGTTCGTTTGCTCCGTTCGCGCTGTTTTTGCAGGTAGGCGTCAAACGCCATCGCGATGTTGCGGACGAAGAAGCGTCCCGTCGGCGTGAGTTCGAGTGACGCGTCCGTGACGCTCAGCAATCCATCGGCGACCATCGGCGTCAACTGCTCCAAATCGTCCGCGAAATAGCAGTCGAATTCGATCCCGAATTCGTTTTCGATCTCGCGTTTTTCAATCCGGTCGCGGCACATGAGATGCCCGATGACCCGTTGACGAATGGCGTCGTCCTCGGAAAGAACAATCCCGCGCTCGATGGGGAGTTCGCCGCGACCGATCATTTCGGAGTATTGCGTCAGCTTCTTCACGTCCTGCGCAAAAACCCCGGCGACGGAACTGATCGCGGAGACCCCCATGCCGAGCAGGTCGGTTCCTGAGCGCGTCGTGAACCCCATGAAGTTGCGATGAAGCGTGCCATCCTCGAACGACCGCGCGAGTTCATCCTCCGGCAGCGCAAAGTGATCCATCCCGATGTAACGGTATCCCGCCTCGACGAAACGATCATGCGCCGTCCGAAAAATCTTGAGCTTGGCTTCCGCATCGGGAAGCGACGCCGGATCGAGCGTCCGTTGATGCGCGAGCCGTTCGGGCAGGAACGCAAAGTTATACAACGCGAGCCGATCCGGCTTGGCTTCGATCACTTTATCCAGCGTTGCCTTGAACGTTTCGACGGTTTGAAAAGGGAGACCGTAAACGAGATCGTAATTGATTCCAACGAATCCGAGCGAACGCGCGAGGTCGGTAATCGCTTTCGTCCGCTCATACGTTTGCGGACGATTGATCGCCGCTTGCGTCTTCGCGTTGAAATCCTGCACGCCCATCGAAAGCCGGTTGAAGCCAAGCTCCGCGAGCGCGCGCAATTGATCGTCGGTCGTGACCGGCGGATGAATCTCGATGGATTGCTCCGCGCCCTCGGCCAGTTTAAACCGCGACGCAACCATCGCATGAGTCCGGCGAATCTGCTCGACGTCAAGATAGGTTGGAGTTCCGCCGCCCCAATGGAACTGAACCACAGGTCGCGCGGGGTCGTTACGCTCGGCGTGCAATTGGATCTCGCGTTCGAGATCGGCCAGATACGGCTCAGAAACTTCGCGACCCTTCGAGCTGATGATGACGTTGCAGGCGCAGAATGTGCAGTGCTCCACGCAAAATGGCAGATGCAAATAGATCGAAAGGGGACGGCCTTTCCAATCCGATTTCGTTCGCTCCAAGTGCCGCATGAAACTTTGCGGCGTGACCGAATCGTTCCACTCCGGCGCGGTCGGATAAGAGGTATAGCGCGGTCCGGCGAGGTCGTAGCGTTTCAAAAACGCGCCGTCCAAATCGCGCATGAGTCCGGTTTGATTAAAGGACGCCATATCGCTTCACCGCCCCGATCAGCGCCTTCGCGTTCTCAACGGGCGTCTTCGGGAGGACGCCGTGCCCCAGATTGAAAACGTGCCCCGACTGCGGAGGGAACGCCTTGAACAAATCGCGCACCGCCGCATCAATCGTTTCGGGATTCGTGTAAAGCAGCAGCGGATCGAGGTTGCCCTGCAGCGCGGTTTCGGGCGCGATGGCCTTACGCGCGGTCGCGAGTTCGATCCGCCAATCCACGCTGACGCAATCCGCGCCGAGCGAATCCAGCGTCGCGAGATAAGGCGCGGCGCCGTTCAGATAAACAATCACGGGAACGTTCAAATCGCGGACGCCTTCGATGATCCGCCGGATGTATCGCCCCGAAAACCGCTCGTAATCGGCCGCGCGGAGCATCGAACCCCAAGTGTCGAAAATCTGCACCGCGTCCGCACCGGCCTTGATCTGCAAACGCAAATAACCGAGCGTATAGGTCGTAATCCGCTCCAGAATTTTTTCCATGAGCGTCGGCTGCGCCCAACGCATTTTCAGGAGTTCCTCGAAGTTGCGGCTCACGACCCCTTCGATCCAATACGAGGCGAGCGTCCACGGCGCGCCGACGAATCCCAAGATCGGAAAATCCGCGCCCACTCGCCGACGCGTTTCGCGAATCGTCTCCGCGACGGGTTCGTTGTCCGTGAATTCGCGCGAGGTCAACGCGGCCAAGTCCGATTCCGTCCGGAGCGGGTTTGTGATCTTTGGTCCCTTGTCGTTGAACTCGACCTTGGCTCCCGCGTTTTCGAGCGGGATCAGGATGTCGTTGAAAATAATGACGGCGTCCGAACCGATGATTTCAATCGGCTGGATCGAAACCTCAGCGGCGGCTTCGGGCGTTTTGCAGAGCGAGAGAAAATCGTATTTGGATCGGACTGCCTGATATTCGGGCAGGTAACGCCCCGCCTGCCGCATGAGCCAAACCGGAACGCGATCCACGGACTGCCCCGTTAGCGCGCGGAGCAGCCGCTCGCGAGGCGTGAGGTCGGTCTTGGTCAGGGTGCTCTGCATAGGCGCAATTGAGGACGCAAATAGGCGTAAACTAGGGCGCAAATCCCGCCGCCTCCCCATCCCATAGTGTCGCATGGAGGCTCCAACCCTTGAGGTTCGCACAGGTCACGCCCAAATCGCCAGCGGGAATAGATGTGATTGCCCTTATTTCGGGCTGGCGGGCTGGTTTTTGATGGAAGAGTTCACCACCACGTCACCAAGACACCGAGACGCAAGAGGGGAAGGGAGATTCAGCCGCCGATGAACGCCGAATTGCGCCGATGAGGGGGGTGAAAGGAATTCGCTATGTGGTAAGTATCAACAAAAAATAGCGCTGGCGTTCTATTTGCGTCTCCGCGTCTTTGCAACTTTGCGTTAATTCCTTCCTGTGTTTTGAAGTAAAGCGCGATCAAGGAGACTCCACAGATTCATTTTGATCGGATGGTTGATTATCTTTGAAGAGCACGTTTTTCGGGGTTTCCTTTTTGAATCCAATGTTTTTTACGCGGAGAAACGGAATAGGGAACTTCGACTCCCCGCGGAAATTCAGAAGTCCAAACTGAATTCCGTGTAGATCAAGATAGCAGTCGTTCACCAGACCAAGTTGAACTCCGGTCAATCTTCCAGCGGAATTGAATACTCCGCATTCGAGTCCTTTGACATTGGATGCTCCATTTCCGAGGAGGCCAAGCTGAACACCTTTAAGATCGGCACCAGTTCGGTCACCGACTTGAAAATTCGCCCAACCCAATTGCAATACATTAACGCTACCACCGACAAAATTAAAGCCACCCAGTTGGACACCTGTTGTGCCTTCTTGACCCACTTCATTTTTGAGAGCAAGTGCAAATCCCTTGAATGCGCCGTAGCATACATTTCCCATTCCAGCAAATTGGATTCCAGAAAACTCGCCTTTGCAGACATT
>CAZPIK010000305.1:0-5290 GCA_964586185.1 uncultured Candidatus Sumerlaeota bacterium
TGGCAATTTTCAGTTGGAGCATCACGGGCAGAATACTGGGATTGTATTTCATGGCCGACGGTGTTGTTCGCCGCATGTTTGTCATTACGCATGAACGTCCGTGCGGATGGATCGTTTTAGAATTGTTCGATTGGTTGTTCGTGAAGCCGATTTTGAGAATTCTGCCCGACCACATTACCAAGTCGGACACATTTGAATATGAAGAAATGGATTCACCCCAGAGACACGGAGGCACAGAGAATGAAGAGTGAAGTTAGAAATGAGAAGAGTGAAATGTGAAGAGTGCGGTAAATCTTCTCTCCGTTTTTCTCACTTCACTCTTCTCACTTCTTACTTCATTCTCCTAGGTGAACTTTCTTCAAATTGACAATCCCCGCGCGACTTGAAAACCTTGGCGCGAACCGTGCCCTTCTGGTTCATTGCGGATTGTCTTCCCCTTCGCGCTGCAGAAATCATGGCCGAAAATTTGCCACGCACCGTTCTCTATTTGACGCCGAGCGCGAGATTGCTTGGTGCGCGACGCAGCCTTTTAACGCTGGCGACGAATCTTGATCCCGCAAGATGGAAACCGGTCGTGTGCGGGCAGAGTCATGGCGATCTCGAAGATGCGCTCACGGAAAAGGGAATTCCCTACAAAATTCTCAAGATGGGTTGGTGGCGGAAGGGAAAATATTTTCTCTGGAGGCCGTTCGCCATTGCGCAACTGGCTTCTCTAATCCGCCGGGTCGGTGCGGACGTCGTTCATTGCAACGAGATCTATCCAAACCCGTTTGCCGTGCGCGCTTGCTCTTACGCTCGCGATAAAGTGCGCGGATGTCCGCCCGTGATGACGCACATGCGCCTTACCGTTACGCCAAGAATGATCCGAAACTACGATCTGCGACGCGCGCATAGGATCATCGTTCCGTCCGTCGCAGCGGGGCGTGATTTCGACATTTGGCCTGATAAGGACGAGCGAGTGGAAGTCGTTCATAATGGTGTGGACCTTAGCGAATTCCGACGTTCGCGTTCGAGTGCGGAGGCGCGGCGGACGATTGGAATTCCTCCGGAGGGGTTGCTTTTCGGCGCGCTCGGGCAGTTGGGGCCGCGCAAAGGGGGCGACACCATTCTGGATGCATTTAAGGAACTTCATAACACGCATCCGGAAAGCAAACTGATGTTTGTGGGCAATCCGCATAAGGGTCAGGAGGAGTTCGCCGATGCGCTTCGTCGCCGCGCCGAAAGCGAGCCGCAGCTTAAGGGGCGGGTCTTCTTCATTCCGTTCACGCAGCATATTCTTCCCTACTACGAAGCGATGGACGTGAACCTGCTCATCTCGCGCGAGGAGGGATTTGGCCGCACGATTATTGAGGCCGGTTCGATGGGTGCGCCGAGCATCGGAACCAAAATCGGCGGTATTCCTGAATTGATCGTTCATGAAAAGACGGGTCTGCTGATTGAAGGCGAGGATGCGCCCGCGCTCACCGAGGGGATGAAGCGGATGATTGAGGATATGGCGATGCGCTCCGCGATGAACGACGCCGTGTTCATGCACATGGCGCAAAATTTCTCGATCACGAGCCACGTTGAGAAGATCATGGACATCTACGACGGGGCCGTCGCTCCGGTTTGAAACTTTCCGTGAGGTTTGCTCATGTCCGAACGCTCGCGTAAAGCCCAACTCGAACGGCTCGGCAACGGGACTTTCGACGCGCTGGTATTGGGCGGCGGCATTACCGGCGTCGCGGCGTCGCACGTTCTTACGCGCCGGGGCTATCGCGTCGCGCTGGTGGATAATTGCGATTTTGCGTCAGGTGTTTCACAGGAAAGTTCGCAGCTCATTTGGGGCGGTATCAAGTATCTCGAAAACCGCCACTTCAAAGTCGTCCGCGAGCTTTGCCTTGACCGTAACGACATGGCGCGCCGTTATCCCGGGCGCATTCAGCCTCTGCCGTTTCTCTATCCCCATTTTGATCACGACCCTCATTCGCTCTGGACGTTGCTCATGGGCGCGCACCTCTATCGAGTGTTGGGAAATTTTTACGCCGAGCGACCGCGACGGTTTTCGACGGCTTCAATTGTCGGCGCGGTTCCTACGTTTCGACCCGTCGGCTTTACAAACGGATTTCAATACTTCGACGCGCATATGGCCGATTCCGACGCGCGTCTCGCGCTCGATTTCTTGTTTGACGCGATGGACGCGGGTCTCACCGCCGCTAATTATCTTGAACTGCGCGAAGCCAAGCGCGTAGAAGACGTGCACCAAGTTGATTTCACCGATTCGGTTTCGGGAGACGGAATTCAAGTCCGCGCGAAATGGATCGTCAACACGACCGGGATTTGGGCGGATGAAGTGAATGAACGGCTCGGCGTTGAAACACCCCACCGACATCTTTTTTCAAAGGGTATCCACCTCATCATTCCGCGAATCGAAACGGGCGAACGCGCGCTGACCTGTCTCTCGAAAGAGGGGCGAGTCTTTTTTGTTGTTCCATGGGGCGCGGTCACCCTCGTCGGGACGACCGACACGCCGTTTGAGCAGGGCGCGCAAAGGGTCAAACCTGATGCCACCGATATCGAATACCTTCGCGCCGAATGCGAGGCGAAGTTTAATTTGAAGTTGGGCGTAGGCGATATTCTGAATACAAAAGCGGGTTTGCGCCCACTACTTCGCCCCGCGAAGAATGTGGACGACCGAAAAAACTTTTTGGCGCTCGCCCGCGATCACAAAGTCTGGAGTGATTCACAATCGAGATTGACCTGCCTTTGGGGAGGGAAGTACACCAACTGTTTCTCAATGGGTGAAGAAATTGCAGCGACGATTCCGTTTGCTCCATCGCATACGCCTACGAATGAAATTCCAGCTATAGAACCCACTCATAATGTGGATACACAATTATGGGATTCCGATGTTGCAGAGGAAACACTTCGCCAAGCGATGCAATGCGAGTTAGTTGTAAAGCCCGAAGATTTTCTGCGTCGCCGGACGAATATCGCGATGAAGATAGCCAATGGCGGAAGAGGAAAGAACGGCGAGCACGCGGAGAAGATTGCGCGTATCGAGCGGATACTGGCTTCTTAAATAACTTTCATTCCAGCGCGTACCCCATATTGGGCGGCGTCTTGGGCTTTGTTACCCCTTTGTTCTGCGCGAGTTCGGCAGGTTCGAGTTCGGCCCCTTGGTCGCCGGTTTCCTTGATCCACTTTTCGAGTTCGTTTCGAAGCCGCGCGAGCGTTTGGTGATGAGCCGCCTCGCCCGCGAGGTTGCGGATTTCGTGGGGGTCGGTCTCAATATCGTAAAGTTCCTCAGCGGGCATCGTCGGAGCGACGAGCGGGGCCGATTCCGGCGGAAGTGTCCCTTCGCGATGGAGTTCCTTCAGCAGGTTCCAAACAGGGTATGACTTTTCCTTGTATTGATTCGGCTGAAGGAAGGGTCGTTCGGGTGTGAAATTGCGGATATAGCGATAACGTCGGTCGCGGACGGTTCGAAATCGAAAGACGGTTTCGTCGCAACGGTCGCGCGCGCCAAAGACGTATTCGCGCGGGGCTTCGGCGCGTTCGCCGAGGAAAATCCTTCCCTGCATTCTCTTAGGTTTCGATGCGCCTGCGATATCGAGTATCGTCGGCGCGAGGTCAATGGCCGAAATCAATTGATCACTTACTGATCCCGGCTTGAAACCCTTGGGCTTCGCAACTCCATCCGGCCAATAAATAATCAGCGGAACATTCAATCCCTCTTCATAACAAAACTGCTTGCCGCGAACGTGTGCCGCGCCGTTGTCTCCAAAAAAAATGATAATCGTTCGTTGTGCCAGTCCGTCGGCTTTCAATTGTTCGAGAACAAGCCCGACTTTGCGATCCAATTCCGAAGCGGCATCAAGATAAGCCGCCCCATCGGCGCGCGTCACCGGATGATCGGGATAGTAAGGTGGAAGCTCGATCTTGGCGGGATCGGCCTTTGCGGGTGCATGAAACGCCCGGTGAGTCTCCTGAAAATTGATCTGCGCAAAAAACGGCTCGTGCGATTTCAGTTCATCCCATTTTGTAGAATCGAACGCTGGGCCTTGATACGCGAAGTTCCAATCGGTCTTGGCTGTTCCCTTGAAACCGAGCGACGGCGGTAACTCGCGGATGTTGGCGGTAAAGTATTTCGCGTCGCGCATGGAGTGGGAAAGCAGCCGCACCCCTTCGGGAAGCCCAAATCCGTCGTCACGATGCGAGCGATGGTTGTGCGCGCCGATGGTTGTTTGATACATCCCCGTCATAAACGCCGAGCGACTCGGCGAACAGACCGGCGCCGTGGTGTAGAAGCGGGTGTATCGAACCCCCTGCGCGGCGAGGGCGTCGAGATTCGGCGTCCACACCTCGCGCGTCCCATAGCAACCGAGCTGCGGCCCAAAATCCTCGGCGACGAGCCAAAGGATGTTGGGGCGAATCTGTGCATTGCTGACTCCGACAATCAGTAATTGCCATACAAGAAATAGAAATGTAATTGAACGAATCCACATGAGCATGGCCAACTCCTTGTATGAGATTAGCTTGGATTTTAAATGCTTGCACCGGATAATAACTCCTGTGGTGTCTATTCATTGATGGCACAAAGTGCTGAAACAGGGTAGCACTAAACGATGTAGATATTTTTTGAGTGTTGCTAATGTCTTACCTTGTTTACGCGTCTAAATCATGGAGGACTAATTGATGCCGACCGCACGTTCTTGCCAAGTCTTGATCCTGTTATGTTTGGCTCACGTTGCGGCTTTGGTGTGGGCTGAAGATAACCCGCCTGTTCGGCAATGGTCCGAACATCAAGAAAACAACATGGTTGAACGGTTAAAGTCTGAGACGTTTGGGAGGAGCCTGCGTTCAAGGGAGACAGATGCTTCGCCGTTTCCCTATGACAGCGCGAGCACGGACGTACGGCATTTAGTCTGGTATGCCCGTCCCGAAGACTATGCTTTTCTCCTGCGTGTGCGCGATAAACTCTTCAAGGATAAGTCGTCGGAAGGATTATCCGCGGCGGCGGACGTTGCGATCAAACTCGATGAATCGCCTTTGCTTAAGGCGGAAGAACGCGCGCGGAATCACCAGTACTTGATTGAATTGCTCAAGACCTGCTCCGATGAAAAAGTATTCCACTACATGCATTTTGGATACTTTAACGGATTTCAATGGAGCAAACAGGAACTACAAGACAGCTTGGACGCAGTCTCCGATCTGAATAAGCGATGCGGTGTAAAAGAGGGATGGAACTGCTTGGGAACTGCTCAAGATAAGATGGTAGACGTAATCATTCGATCTAGCCGCGATCGAA
>CAZPIK010000306.1:0-5284 GCA_964586185.1 uncultured Candidatus Sumerlaeota bacterium
TTACTTCTCGGCGACGACTACTGCAACGGGACGCGAATTATTCAAGAGCGCTGGAACAGCCGCTGGAACCGATGTGGTCGGGCAGATTGATCTTGGCCCATCGAGTTCCGATCCGGAATTGCTGACCGCTACAAGCTCGCGCGTTTTCTTCAAGTGCGACAGCGTCTTTTTCGGGCGGCAGCTCTGCGTAAGCGACGGAACGGCCGGCGGAACGGGAATCGTCACCGTGATAGGAGCCACGGGCAATGCCGGAATCACTGAAATTGAGGAATTGGGCAATAATGTTATCTTTAACGCAAATGATTCAGTATATGGCGACGAAATCTGGGTCAGCGATGGGACTTCCACCGGAACCCTCATGCTCGCGGATATTCGTACCGGCGCGTCCGGTTCGAACCCCATCAACCTTAGGGCGGCAGGCAATCTCGTTTACTTTCAAGCGAACGATGGGATCAATGGGGCCGAATTGTGGAAAACCAACGGCACACCGGGCGGCACTTTTATGGTGAGTGATATTGCATCAGGCGCGGATGGTTCCTTTCCCGAATTCATCGCACCTGTCGGAGTCGCAAACGGAATCGTCTTTGCCGCGTGGGATTGCGTGAACGGTCACGAACTTTGGAAATCAGATGGGACAGCAGCGGGAACGACTCTCGTTCAAAACATTTCGCCGGGAGCGGCGTCTTCATCGCCCCGAAACTTTCTGCTCTCCGGATCGAAGGTCGTCTTTCAGGCCAACGACCATGACAACGGGTTCGAGCCGTGGACAATCCCGTTAACTTTTTTGGTTCCCAACGGCGCCCAAGAATGGCAGATATACGAATAATCAAACGATACGGGTAAATACCTTCGGCGCTAAAACGGCAAGGCCGATTCAGACTTGAACGCCTCACAATGCGAAAAGGGATTGAACCTCGACGCAAACCGCCTTAAGGTACGGGGCGGTTTTTTTGAGGAGTTTGAGCCATGAAAGTATTCATCACTGGGGGCACGGGTTTCGTCGGTTCGCATGTGGTAAGGGGCGTTCTCGACGCCGGGCACGAAGTCCAGTTGCTGACGCGATCGGGCGCGGAACGAAAGCTGCCTGAGGAAGTCCGCAAGCATCCCGGGTTTTCTGTCTATGACGGGAACGTGTTGAATCCCGCCACGCTCACGCAGGCCGGAAAAGATTGTGAAGCCGTCATTCATCTGATCGGCATCATCGTCGAAGACCCCGACGATGGAGTGACCTTTGATCGGCTTCATGTTGACGCCACGCGCAATGTCATTGATATCGCCCGTCGAATCGGAGCCAAGCGATTTCTTCATATGTCCGCGCTGGGAACCCGCGAACAAGCCGACGCGAATTATCACCGGAGCAAATACCGCGCGGAATCGCTCGTCAAGGAATGTGGCATTCCCTACGTTATTTTCCGCCCTTCGCTCATTTTCGGCAAAGGCGACGACTTCATTCATATGCAGCAGGCCTTTATTCACTCCGCGTGGCCTGTCGTGATTCCGGGCAACGGCGAGAATCTTTTTCAGCCCGTCGCCATCGAAACCGTTGTCGAGGGTTTCGTGAAGGCGTTGACGGACGACAAAGCCCTCAACAAGATTTTCGAGGTCGGCGGACCCAGCCGAGTATCGTTCAATCAACTCGTGGACATGATCGCCAAGGCCAAAGGCGTCGCGGGGCACATCAAAATTCATCTACCGATATGGATTATGAAGCAAGTCGCCGGCGTTATGCATGGAATTTGGGCTGGCTTCCCCGTCAGTCCTGATCAAATTACGATGCTTCAAGAGGATAACATTTGCGATTCGCGCGCGTTCTACACAAACCTGAATCTCTCGGCGCGCGATTTTACCGTCGAGGCGATCAAGCGCTGTATCTGAAATGGCAACAGAGGGTAGGCGAAAGCTGACCGGAAGAAAACTCGCTTGGGCGAGATCGCTCGCGGCGTTTTTTTCTCTCGCGATTGGATTTGCTTTCGTCGAAGCGTTCATGCGATTGACCGCGACTCGGTTTGCTTTGCCCGCCGCAATTTCCGGCGCGCCCAGCGGCGAAATCGGAAACAACGCCAATCCCCTCTCGCGCGACACCCCGCGCGGAAGACGGCTCATTCCGCACGCCGAGGTAGTCATCAAAAATCATTTTCTTTCCGCGCGCGACGTAGAAGTTAGAGTCAACAGTTACGGTTTTCGCGGCGAAGATTTTCCGCCTGAAAAACCGGTCGGAGAGATTCGTATCCTCGCGCTCGGCGATTCGATCACCTGCGGCGATTACCTGCCCGAAACCGAGACGTACCCCGCGATTATGGAAGCGCGATTGAATGCGCACAAAACTGAAAGAACTTCTTCATCTAGGTTCCGCGTCATCAATGCAGGACTCAGCGACACCGGAACGCGCGAGGAATTGCTCCTGCTCGAAGATCAAGGCCTGCGCGTCCATCCCAATTGGGTATTGCTTCAATTCTATCTGAACGACTCGCGACCCCCTTGGGGATTTCCCGGCGAACTTGGACGCCCCGGTTGGCTACGACGCAACAGTATCGCCGCCGATTCGCTTTTTAGAGTATTCAAACTTCAAATGTGGATTCGCGAGCAAGGCGAAGGACGATTCGGTTGGCCGATGGAAGTGGACCGTCTCCCTTGGAAAACCGATCGCGAGGCATTTCTGAAACTCGCCGATCTTGCCAAATACGATTGGGGCGCGGCATGGCGCGATGACTCTTGGACCTCGCTCGAATCCGAATGGGATAAACTCGCCGAACTTTCAAAGCAGCATGGTTTTCGCGTCGCCGTCGTCGCCTTTCCGGCAACGTTTCAAATTCGTGCGGATTTTGTTGAAGACAAACCGCAACGACTTTTGCGCGAAAGAGCAGAATCCCACGGCTTCGCCTATTTCGATCTTCTGCCCCTCATGCGCGAACATGCGTCGGAAGACCTTTATTTCGATCATTGTCATCCGAACGTGCCGGGCAATATCTTGGTCGGCGAAGCGCTTGCCGATTTTTTGATGGCCAAAATCAAGGACACGCCATGAATCTGCGATACCGTTGATTACTTACTAACAATGTGGAAGCGGCATCCTGCCGCATACGAATGATGAATATGTGGAGTACGAGATATGGAGAAGATAGATAAAAAGAACGACGGTTCAGAGCCACAAGGCACCGCCTTGGGTCAACGATTTCATTCATGACAAGCCATCAAAGGGCGACGAAGATTTTATCGGGCCGCCTTGGACTTGCGCCGAAGGAGGAGTCGTGAAAGGATTTGACAGGATAAGTGGCGGAGCGAGGACGGTCAGCGCGAAGATGGAATATGCAAACGCGGAAGTCGGCTTGTGGACAAATGGCAAAAAGTGAATCGTTTTCTGGTCAAACGTCCCGGAATTTCTAATACCAACTAAAGAATAAATGCCATGTATGAGGGTGGACACACTATGATGCGTAACAAGACCGTCGCTAAGCGGTGCATTACATTTGCAAGTATAGCCGCCATCATTACGTGGTTTTCTTATACTGTTTACGCGGTTGATTCCATGTGGTCCCCTCGCTATGGGCATGAATCTGTTATCTTCGATGACAAAATGTGGGTTGTTGGAGGCTCGGAGTCTACAATTACGAACGCAGAAGAGGCGAGAAGATTTCGAAATGATGTGTGGTCTTCCTACGATGGACGCAAGTGGATATGCGAGAATGCCAATGCGCCTTGGATCGGACGAAGTGGCTTTGGTATATATGTTTTTCGGGACAGGTTATGGTTAGCTGGGGGCTATAATCCCTTTCACAAGGAATGTCGACTGGATGTTGGCTATCGAGATGATATCTGGTCTTCGAAGGACGGAATCGGATGGCAGCGATCTCAGTCATGTTATCCGCAATGGTCAGCGCGCTCCAGATTCTCGAGTGTTGTTTATGATAAGAGAATCTGGGTTATTGGGGGTACGGACTCTAAACCTGAGAATGGATATAGGAATGATGTTTTTGCTACTGATACCGGAGAGGTCTGTGATTGGCATGAAGTAGCACCCCATGCGCCTTTTGCCTCGTGCGTCTCACGGCCTGCTTTCGTATTCCATGATAAACTATGGATTATAAATGGCTTGGTCTATTCAACCATAGATGGAAGAAAATGGGATTCGGTGAGCACTAAGAAAGAGGCCTGTCTTCAACGTGGAGGTCAAAAGGCTATAGTTCATTCTGGATTCGTATGGGTTAGCGGCGGAATGGATAACGATGAGGTAAGATATAATGACGTATGGCGCTCCAAGGATGCAATTACTTGGGAGTATGTTGTAAAATCTGCGCCTTGGCCGCCGCGCGCGTATCATACAATGGTCTCCTTTAAGGGAAAGTTGTGGATCATGGGCGGCCTAACGGATCAACCGGCAAACGATATTTGGAATTCAGAAGATGGAATTAATTGGCAGCATGTTGAAGTAGAAGTAAATCAGTAGTGTCCCTTCTAAAAATTCCATCCGCCGTGAAATCATGGTTCATTTAGGATGGTGCATAGCCGAATAAATTGGACGATGCGTGAAGGCAGAGTAAAAGTGCGATGAGAATCAGTCCAAACCAGAGCCAAGCAACAGGATCTCTGCCCTCTTTTGAGAGAAGCCTGACCAAAGCGACGGGACGATGATTGACTTGCGTCCGCGCTTCAAGCCGCAACGCGGACATAGCGATGATGCAACCCGCCTGCAACGGGTATCGCGATGAGTTGGTCTTGGTTCGTGGGAGGGGCTTTAACTTGGACGACTTGAAAGCCGCTTCCTTGATTCACGCCGCCAGCCGATTCGACAACAGGCGTTTCGCCGCCCAGCCCTTGATGCGGACGAGCGACGTGGTAGTAGTTCTCGATGTAATCACGGAGCTATCTTTTCAGATGCTTTTCGTTCAGGACGATAACGTGATCGGTAGTGTCCAGAATTTTGCGCTTTTTCCTTTTGAGGCGTTTCGTCGGAACTGGTGACCTCCGCGCGGAGCTGCTTAGTTCTTGCGCGGGGGATGGGTTTCGGCAAAATGTCCTCCGCAAGCGCTCTGCCGGAGGGCAACGTTTGCGCCGTGTGATGGGGGAGGGCATGGTTTCGCCTTTGGCGGGTCCAAGTCTTTCCCCTTCCTTCATCATCACATGGCTAAAAAACTCATTCTTTCTTACGCCGTGGCCGTCTCGGCGGCCGCCTCCTCTCCCGGCTCCCTCAGCCGTTTCATATCCAGATACACGCGTCCTTCCCACTTCGTCGGGAATTCGGGGACGTTTGACCATAAAAGAATTCGCTTTTCACGATTTGTCCACA
>CAZPIK010000307.1:0-5280 GCA_964586185.1 uncultured Candidatus Sumerlaeota bacterium
TGCAATGCCTGGAGGTCATGCACTCATTAAAGTGTCGCCGGAAGGACAAATCGTCAAATATTATCCCGGAAAGTGATGATCCAATCGAGGATCGGTATTCCAAATCATCCAAATGAAAGCACATAGGTAAACCCGTGAAGCTCACCCCCGAACATGACCAGATTCATCGGTCGCTGAAAAAGCTGATCGAGGACGAAATCAATCCGCACGTGGACGAATGGGAAGAGGCGGAGATTTTTCCCGCCCACGAGGTTTTCAAGAAACTCGGTAACGCGGGATTCCTCGGCATCACTAAGCCCGAAAAATATGGCGGCCTCGGACTCGACTATACCTATCAGGCCGTGATGAACGAGACGCTTCCGCATATCAATTGCGGCGGAGTGCCGATGGCGATCGGAGTTCAGACCGACATGGCGACTCCCGCGCTCGCCAAGCATGGTTCCGAAGAACTTTGTGAACAATTCCTCCGCCCTTCCATCGCCGGGGATATGGTCGCCTGCATCGCCGTCTCCGAACTCGGCGCGGGTTCGGACGTCGCCTCGCTCAAGACCCACGCTCGCAAGGACGGCGGCGATTACATCATCAACGGTGGCAAAATGTGGATCACCAACGGAACCCAAGCCGATTGGGCGTGCCTCCTCTGCAATACCTCCGAGGGTCCCGTCCACAAGAACAAAAGCATCATCTGCCTTCCGCTCTTGGAAAACGGCAAGCGGGTCAAGGGAGTCACCGTTTCGCGCAAGCTCAAGAAAATGGGGATGCGCTCCTCCGACACCGCTGAACTGCAATTCGAGGACGTGCGCGTCCCGCAACGCTACCGCGTCGGCGAGGAGGGGATGGGGTTCATCTATCAGATGCAGCAGTTTCAGGAGGAGCGGATGTTCGGCGTTCTCACCGAAATCACAAGCTGCAAACGTTCGATTCAGGAAACGATTCATTATACCGGCCAGCGGATGGCGTTCGGTCAGCCGATTCTCCACAACCAAGCCGTCCACTTCCGGCTCGCGGAACTTCTGACCGAAGTCGAAGCCCTCTCCGCGCTCACATGGAAGGCGATTGAAATGCACGTCGGGGGACAGGACTGCACGATGCTTGCTTCCATGTGCAAGCTGAAGGCCGGTCGCCTCGCGCGCGAGTGCCAGGATTCGTGCCTCCAATACTGGGGCGGGATGGGGTTCATGGAAGAAACGGCCATTGCGCGACGCTACCGCGACACGCGGCTCCTCTCCATCGGCGGCGGCGCGGACGAAGTCATGCTCGGCATCATCTGCAAATTTATGGGAACGCTGCCGTCGAGGAAGAGTGGGAAATAGTTTCCAACTCAAGCGAGTTTCGGCAGCGTCTTGAGTGATGGTGATGATTCGAGATTCGCGACCCACTCAATCAACTCGGTCTGACGTTCGGGGGGCATCATTTTTGCGCTTAGATTTTTGAATTTAGCTTCGAGTTGCGATTGCGTGAGCGGCTTGCCGGGATCGCCGAGTCCCTCCGCGCTCATGCGTTCGAGGATTTTTCCATCGCGCAAAATAATCCGAACGTTCGCGCCCCATTGTTTGGGATAAAGTCGGTCAATGGCTTCGGACGATCCGGCTTCGATTTTCTTCGCAAGCGCAAGCACGTGCGGATCGGCCAGAAGCTCGTCGCGATACTGCGCATATCCCGCGTCCCCTTCGACGAGCGCCGCCGCCGCGCCGTAATAAAGACTGAACTGCGCCTCGACCCGGTTCGCAGGAGTGCGCTTGTTCCCTTCCGGCAACGCAACGAGCGGCAGGCCGGTCGAAGGAATTTCGATCCGCACCGATTCGATCTGTTCGGCTTCGATTTTGTTCTCGTTTTTCAGTTCGATCAGGAGATCAATCGCGGTTTGGTTGTATCGGCAGCAGGCAAACGGCTTGATTCCGCATTCGAGGATTTTAGGCGAAAAAGGGGACAGGCAGACGCTTCGCTTCAGCCAGTCCCCCTTTTCGCCAAGTCCACTCATCAGTTTTTCGGAATGAAATTCGCCGGAGTAGCCGTGAAAAAAGCCGTCGGACTCGAAGACTCTGGCGGGGCCGATGGCTCCCATCTTTGCCAGTCGCGCCGCTTGTATGCCGCCGCGAGCCATATTGCCGATTTGAATTCGCTTGGCCCAACTTCCTTCCGTTTGGAACGACATATTGCCCGATGCGAAACTCCACGCGAGTCCGAGCGCGTGGGCAAGCTGATCGGGCGAAAGCCCCATCAGTTTCCCCGCGGCGGCGGCCGAAGCAAAAACGCCGCAGACCGCGGTTGGATGGAACCCGCGACGATAAACCGCCGTGGGTCCCGCCGCCTCGCCGACGCGCAGCATGATTTCATAACCGACGAGAATCGCTTCGAACAGCGCGCGGCCAATCGCGCCCGTTTCCTCGGCGACGGCGAGCGCGGAGGGGATGACCGCGACGCCCGGATGAAGGCTCGACGCGTTATGCACGTCGTCCATTTCGATGCTGTGTCCCGCGACGGCGTGGGCGAACGCGGCGGACTCGGATGGAACTTTGATCCCGCCCGACCCCCAGAGCGTCGCCTGCGGAGCGCCCGCTTGCGACCGCGCGTATCCCATCGCCGTCCGCGCCGATTCCTCATTCGCCAATCCACCCAGCGTAACGCCGATAAAATCGAGAAGATGAGTCTTGGTTTTCGCGAGCGCGGGAGTGTGCGACGAACCCAATTCAAACTGTGCGGCCCATTGAGCGAGAGTTTGCGCGGCTAGTTCCATGGCAAATTATTCAACGCAAAGGACGCAGAGGACGCAAAGGAATTGCAAATAGGAATAAAGGTCACGCGCACCGACTCAACTACTTCTTCCCTTCGCGTCCTTTGCGTTTAATGTTTTTCGGGAACTAGGCCACCAGTCCCGCCATTTGTCTTAATTTGCTTAACTGCGCTTCATCGCCCATCGCGACGAGGGTGTCGCCGTTTTGGATGACCGTTTCCGCCGAGGGATTGAACACAAGGTCGCCCTCGGCGCGTTTGATGCCGATCAGGACGACGCCGACCTCTTTGCGGAGATTGATTTCGATGAGCGATTTGCGCGCCATCGCCGATTGCGCCTCGACGTGGATTTCCTCGATGCGGTATTCGCGCTTGGTGTTCCGTCCGCTGATCTGAATGAAGTCCATGACCGTCGGACGCAGCACCGCTTGAGCGAAATGTTGCGCCCCGATAGAAAGCGGACGAACAGTTTTATCCGCGCCGGCTTTGGCCATTTTTGCGGCGGTCGCCTCGTCGGTCGCGCGGGCGATGATCGAGAGCGTTGGGTTCAATTGCCGCGCGGAGATGACGATGAAGAGGTTGTCGGCGTCCGACGCGAGCGCGGGAACAATGGACTTGGCGCGTTCGATCCCCGCCTCGCGGAGCGTATCATCGTTCGTCGCGTCACCTTTGATCGTCAGATATTTTTGCGCTTCGCAACGATGCAGCATTTCGTCGTCGCGCTCGATGATGACAAAGGGAACCTTCTCGGCATGGAAGCTTTCGGCGAGTTCGCCGCCGATCCGCCCGAACCCGCAGAGGATGACATGCTGGGAGAGTTTTTGAATTTCGCTTTGCATTTTTCGGCGCTTGAGTTCTCCCCTAATCTGCCCTTCGATGAGCGCGGCCATCAGCACCGAGATAGAATAGGAGGCGATGCCGATACCGCCAAGGATAAAAAAGATCGTGAAGGTTCGCGCTTCGGGAGCGACTGGATGAATGTCGCCGTAACCAACCGTCGCCATCGTCACGACGGTAAAATACGAGGCGTCGAGCCAAGAAAGCCCCAGCAGGAATTTGTAAACGACCGTGCCGGTGAGTTGCACGGCCAGCAATAGCACGAACGCGAGGCGAAGCCGGTAAAGTGGGGAGTGGTGGTCAATCATGGGCTTGCGCACTAAACCGCGCGGCGCGATGAAAGTGTGAAGTGAGAAGTGTGAAGAGTGAAGTAAGAAGTGAGAAAAAATGAAAGAAGATGGTATCCGGCATCTTACTTCATCCTTCACTCTTCACTCTTCATCCTTC
This sequence comes from uncultured Candidatus Sumerlaeota bacterium, assembly GCA_964586185.1. Classification (GTDB taxonomy): domain Bacteria; phylum Sumerlaeota; class Sumerlaeia; order MVZB01; family JAJFLK01; genus CAZPIK01. The sequence goes on from CAZPIK010000307.1 coordinate 4,018, forward strand.
ACACTTCGTTTGGGAGGCTACAATGGACTTTAATTGGAGCGAAGAACAACGCGATATTCGCGAGCAGGTGGGAAGGCTTTCCGCTAAATTCGATCTCGAATACTGGCGCGAACACGATCACACCGGAGAGTATCCGCGCGATTTCGTGAAGGCATTTGCCGAAGCCGGTTGGCTCGGAGTCGCCATTCCCGAAGCTTATGGCGGCGCGGGACTCGGCATCAGCGAAGCCTGCATCTTGCTCGAAGAAATCTGCGCTTCAGGCGCGGGGACGAGCGGCGCCTCGCCCATCCACTTTTCAATTTTCCCTCCTATGCCCGTCGTTAAATACGGAACCGAAGAACAAAAACAGCGGTTCCTCCCCAAGATCGCTTCGGGTGAAATGTCGCTCGCCTTCAGCGTCACCGAACCCGACGCGGGAACCGACACGTCGCGCATCACGACCCGCGCCGTCCGCGATGGCGATGACTTCATCATCAACGGTCGGAAGATTTGGTCCACCAACGCGCTCACGGCGGATCGGACTTTGATTCTTACGCGGACGACTCCTTACGACGAGTGCGAAAAGAAAACGCATGGGATGAGTCTATTCTTGCTCGATCTCAAATCGCCCGGCATCCGGGTTCGCGAGATTGAAAAGCTCGGTCGCAAGTGCGTCAACTCGAACGAAATTTTTCTCGATAACGTCCGCGTTCCCGCTGCCGATTTAATCGGCGAAGAAGGAAAAGGCTTCTATCATCTGATCTCCGGTCTCAACCCGGAGCGATTACTTGTCGCCGCCGAAGCGGTCGGGATCGGTCGCTCGGCGCTGGGTCTTGCGGTCAAATACGCCAACGAGCGAATCGTGTTCGGTCGCCCCATCGGAAAGAACCAGGGGCTGCAATTCCCGATGGCCGAGGCTTATTCAAAATTGCAGGTCGCCGCGCTGATGGTTCAAAAGGGCGCGTGGCTCTACGATCAAGGACTTCCGTGCGGAGAGGAATCGAACATCGCAAAGATTCGCGCGGCGGACGCAGGATTCGAGGCTGCCGACATCGCGCTGCAAGTTCACGGCGGGATGGGTTACGCGAAGGAGTATCACGTCGAGCGTCTATGGCGCGAAGTGCGGCTCTATAAAATCGCTCCCGTCTCGCAGGAAATGGCGCTCAATTATATTGGCGAGCATGTCCTGGGTTTGCCGAAGTCGTATTGAGCTTTTGAGGATATATCAAGGACGACTCGAACTAAAACATTCCAATTAGCACAATTTATCTGGAATTCGCGCCT
>CAZPIK010000308.1:0-5237 GCA_964586185.1 uncultured Candidatus Sumerlaeota bacterium
AATTTCCTTAACTTCATTTCGTTTCTCCTTTCTGAAAAGATGGGGAAACCTTCCTGCATGGAAAGCTCCAAGTCGTTTGGGGAAAGACAAGGCCAACCGACGCAATCGCGATTCATAATCCTTATGAGAGGAACACGGATGAGCTTCGAATAACGCGTAGTCCTTATCGCTGACCTACCGCCCGCACGCCAATTTAGGAGTCTGCGTTATTAATTGCACCTCGTCCGATGACCCGCCGAAGTAGAGGTTCGTACTTCTCTACTCGTCAAGACTGTGAATCAAATGAGCCAGTATGGATCGCCTTTACCACCCACTACTCGAATAAAAGTATGTGGCAGGTATCGATCAGTGTCAACGCACAAATGTAAAACAAATCTAGCGATTAAACTGCGAACATATATCGCTGTAATAACTAGGCTTATATTTAATAAGAGGTGCAAATCATTATTTTTCTGTATCGCGTGTAAACCAATTGATGCTGTTAAGGAAACAAACTTAGGCTAGACTTTTGAAGTCTGTTGGAAAGCCCATGTGGGAAGATCCAGTCATTTACGCACCTACTCGTGGAGCACAAATCATGAAAATAGATCGGCGAGAATTCATCGTTGCAGGAGCCGCAATTGCAACGACCCAGCTTCTGAATAATGGCCCAAACGCGTTTGCCCAGTCCGCGGCGCCGCATTCGGTACCCGCGCTTCCTTATCCTTATGAAGCTTTAGAGCCGCATATAGATAAAATGACGATGACGATCCATCACGACAAACACCACGCGGCCTACGTTAAAAATCTTAACACGGCGCTCGAAAGCGAGCCGTCGCTTCAGGGGAAACCCATTGAGGAGCTTCTCAAGAACTCCGCGTCGCTGCCGGAAAAAATTCGGCAGGCCGTTATCAATAATGGTGGCGGGCATGCCAACCACACTCATTTTTGGGAGTCCATGGCTCCGGGCAAAGGGGGCAATCCATCGGGGGCCATCGCCGACGGGATCAACGGCGCGTTTGGCAGCTTCGACAAATTTAAGGAAGTTTTCGCCGAAGCTGGTGTCAAACGATTCGGAAGTGGCTGGGCTTGGCTCGTCAAGAATAAGGAAGGCAAACTGGCCGTTTACAGCACGGCCAATCAGGATTCGCCCATCATGCAGGGCGATACACCATTACTCGGTTTGGATGTTTGGGAGCACGCCTACTACCTTAAATATCAAAACCTTCGTCCCGACTACATCAAGGCGTGGTGGAACGTCGTCAATTGGGGCAAGGTGAACGAGCGATTGAAGTTAATCGGTATTGAAATGTTTTTTGATTTTGTGGGAGGGAAGCGCAATAGGCTTCCCTCCCTTTTCATTTGAAGCTTCAGGATTTTCCTGCGGCCATGCCTTCCATGACAATATTTGCCCACAGACCGGAACCGAGCAGATTCTGTCCCCCATCCACGACGACGGCAGTCCCTGTGACGTATTGCGCGAGGGGCGATGCGAGAAAGACCGCCATCTGCGCAATATCGTTGACCGAGCCGTAACGTCCAAGCGGGACGGCACGTTTTAGCTTTTCATTCACCGCATCGCCGCCGGGAGCGAGCCGCCTCATTCCCTCGGTGTCGTCAATGGGTCCGGGAATGATGCTGTTGCTGCGAATGCCGTAGCGTCCCCATTCGAGCGCGAGGTTCTTCATTAGATTATCTATTCCCGCTTTGGCCGCACCGACGTGAGCCTGCGCGAAGTAAGGGAGATACGATTGTCCCGCCGAAATGAAAATCATGTTGCCGCGCGTTTCTTTGAGTTGCGGAAATGCCGCGCGGGCGGAATGAAAAGAGCCGAGGAGATCAATATCCATAACGCTCTTGAATCCGTTGGGTGAAAGTGTTTCTGCCGGAGCGATGAAATTTCCCGCCGCCCCGCAAACGAGCGTATGGATCGGCCCCAATGCCTGACGCGAAGCTTCTAGTGCCGCCGTGAGCGCCTCAAAATTGCGGACGTCCGCAACCTCGGCGGCGACCTTTGCGCCAAGCGCTTCCAGTTCAGCCCGCGCGGCGACAAGTTTTTCGAGTGTACGTCCGCAAATCGCGACATTCGCCCCGAGCGCAGCAAAGTTCCGGGCGATTCCCAGATTAATCCCGCTCCCGCCGCCGGTGACGAAAATTGTTTTCCCTTTGAAAAGATCGCGTGGCAAATAATCCGCAATAATCATGATCCATCCTTTCGATTCTTTAATGCGCGCGCATCCAAATTTGCGACCACCGATTCATAGCGCGGCGAACCGGGAGGCGGAATCGCGCAAGGAACGACAGTTGACGATGAGTCCGAACTCCGAACTTCTTCTTCCGCGACGCGACGTACGACCCGCTCCACAATTTTGGAAACCAGCTTTTCGAAGTCGCTCTGGCTCAGTTCAAGTCCCATCGGACTAGGCCGATCTTTGATACGCCCGCGCGCGGAAAAGAAACTCGACGATGTTCCCCTCGTGCGGCTGCATCCAATCGAGCTTGATCGTCGGGATGGGACCGATGTTGAGCCGATCAATGTGAACGGCATCGGTCAAGTTGCGCTGGAATTTCGCATCGTTCGTAATCGCCGAGCAGACGAGTGTCGGCCCAATCGCTTCGATCATTTTTTCCTGCGGGCACTTCACGACCGTTGCAAAGGGATACATGTATTCCTTTTTGGCCACGGCATTTTCGGGTGAATCGCAATGGATGATCGTGGGACGAAGATAGGCGCATCGCTCCTGTTCGACAAGCCGCGCTCCGAACTTTTCCGTCGAGTGCGTGACGCCGCTCTCTTTAAGATCGGCCTCGATCATCTTCCAGACCGATTGCGCTTGCCCCGCGACGGTGAATGCGGCCAATCCCGCCGTCGGATCTTCGGGCGGCTTGACCTCGACGGGACCCAGCCGGTCGGCCAATGCCGCCGCGATTTTTTCGGTGTGACGCGAAGCCCACACGCCGGAACAATTGATGCAGCCCCGCCCGCTGTTCAGATAAATCGAGTCGGCCATCACGTCCAAATACTTTTCCCAATCGTCCACGCAATCGTCGCCGAGAACGATCTTGCTGAATCCCGGACCATGAGCCTGAACTTTCGGATTTCCCTTGTACATTTCGACTGTTGGCGTCCCGCCAAAAATCAAACTGCGCGAACACGCCGCCAAAACCGCCGCGCCGACTTCCGCCGCGCCGGGATAAATCGAAATTGCCTCGCGCGGAATTCCCGCCTCGAAAAACGCCGACGCCATCCGATACGGCGTCCACGGTTCCTGCGGACCGGGCTTCAAAACCAATCCCACCTGCATAGGAATCACGGGGAGCCAAAGGGTATGCACGCCCGGCGAATTCGAAGGAAGCACCAAGCCCAATGCCGGGGACTCCGCCTGATAACTCACCACAACGTCCTGCCCGCCGCGATGCTCGGTGCCCCAGCCTTCCGAGAGGACGTTCAGATCAAGCCCGCGCGTCAAGGCGTCGAGCATTTTGTCCATGTTCGTCAGGACGAAATGATTCTTCAGCATGTTCCCCTTGCACATGTGTTCGGGGAGTCCGGTCGAGGCCGATTGCTGGCGCGCGAATTCGTCGGGCGATTGAACGCCATCGCCGAGCGGAAGCGTTCCCTTCAAATATAGATCGGCGGCCTTCTTGATTTTTTCGATAAGGTCGGCGCAGGGAATCGAACGGAGCGCATCGCGTGCGGCCTGCGCTTTTTTTGCATCGCGCTGAACCATCGCGCCATTGGCCTGACCGACCTTGGCGATATCCTCGCCGGTGATGAAATGCTTGACGACGTCGGCTTCAAGCGATTCGTACGGTTTTCCCCAACGAAGGGGCTGAAGTGTGATCACAATAAAGGCTCCTTGGGTCCAGCGCTCGCTCCGGGAGTTTATCGGGCATACCCCGGCGCGGCTACGGAAAAATTTGGGTAAGGGAATTGTTTACGGGTCAAGTGTCGCGGAATTCAAGCTCATTACGTAAGACCCAACGCAACAAGGAGCGCCCGGTTGATCGCGGCGATTTTCTCGTCCGTAAGCGTACCGACAAAATGTGTGAGCATTGATTTCGGCAGACTGACCAATTCGTCGCAATGCACGCTGCTGTCGTGTTTTAGTCCCTCTTCCACGCCGAGCTGGACTTGGGTTGTAAGACCGGAATAAGCGGTATAGATCGGTGCGCAGATCACCATCGAAAACGAGGAATCAATCACCGCTTGCCGAGACAAAACGACGAAAACCCTCTGGCGTCGCGGATCCTGCGCCGACGGACGGGAAACAAGATAAAGTTCCCCGCGCCTCACGGCAATCCCTGATAGTCGAGCACGTCCCACGCCTCTTTATTGAGCTGCTCGGAATTCGCGTTGATGATGGCCAGATCGCGCGCCGCCACGTCGCCATCCTGCTCCGTGGATAGGACGGTAACGACCAACGGAGCATTTGGGAGGAGATCGAACGGCTCATCCAGCTGAATCCGCTCTCCGTCGAAATGTGCCTTGAGATTAATTGTGGACATGAATCGAGAATACTTGCGCATAGGTCTCGATTCAAGCGCAATTCGTGTTTATACGGTCGTCGAGCGTCGCCCTCTTATTAGGATGTGGAAGCGGCATCTTGCCGCTTGTGAAAGTTGAATCGATGAAGTGTATCATGTGGATAAAACGGCCAAATTGAATTATTTTATGGTCAAACGTCCCGGAATTCCAACGTCCCGGAATTCCCAAACAAATAAAAGAAACACTCCAGTAAGCAATTGCTGGAAAAGTTTCGCCGTGGAAATTTTCATACCTATCGTCCCTGTCCCCGCCGAATCCTTTCACGACTCATCCGTCAGCGCAAGGCTAACCCGAACCGTATTACCCGCGCTTTATCAGCGTTCATCAAAATCTCGCCTCAAGTGAATTACTGATTGGTCGAACGTCGCGGGAGCACATCAGTTTTCCGGGGCGGCTCTTGACGAATCCATTTCCGTCGCCCGCCGTTCGGGGGCTTGGAATTTTGATCGTTCGCGCATTTCCAGCGTTCGCTATGCTCACGCTTCGCTTTATTTCGCCACCCCCATACGGGGGTTGAAGAGTTGGGACGTGGCATGACGACTAATAAAATCCCGGTCGGATGCATTCAATCCGCGAAGCGGATGGCGTAATAAAGCGAAGCGTGAAGTCTCGCGTCAGCGAGACGAACGCTGGAGAAAGACGATTCCCTTCACGCAAGCCCCGGAGATTCCGTGGTTTTTTTCAAGGGGTCTCCTCCAATATTTTGCAG
>CAZPIK010000309.1:0-5232 GCA_964586185.1 uncultured Candidatus Sumerlaeota bacterium
TGCGGGTTTGGATTCGCTTTCGGGCTTGAGCCATTAGCATTTGCGAAATCTTTACGGGACACAAATTAGCGACGCGGGGTTGCCGAAGATCTCGCCGCTGAAATCGCTTCAAACGCTTTGGATCAATAAGACGGCGGTAACTGACGCGGGACTGGCCCACTTGAAATCACTCACCGCCCTAAAGGAACTTTACGTCGCCGACACAAGCGTCACCGATTCGGGCAAGAACGCGCTCAAGAGCGCGATACCCGGCTGCCAAATCCGCGCGGGCAAGGGATCGCTCTGGTCGTATTGATTTTTGGATTACCTTAAGCCGATTCCATCGAGACGGAACGCCAGCCGCCTCGGATCGGCGCCTTCGCCTGTTTCGATGGGACGCCACTCGCCGGAAAAAGTGACGCGTACTCGCGCGATTCCGCGAGATAGTTTTTCGGGCAACGGGAATTCCCACTCGCTGTATCCCTCGCCCGGCGTCGCCTGCGATCGCACGGTTTGCGTGGGAACTTCATCTGATCTTGGTGACACCGAAATCTCCAACGCGCAAGTTCGGTCGCGAATAGCAGCGGCCAAATCGCCGAAGAGAACGAAGCGGTCGTATTTTCCGCCTTCGCGGACCGGACACTCGACGAGAAATTCGCGTTTGGCCCAGCGATAATCCGCGCCAAGCGAACCCTCGCGTTGATGAAATCCAGATCGTATGAAGAATCCATCGGAGAGCGAGCCGATGTTGATAAACCAATCCTCGCGTCCTTCACGTTTGAACAGCGTATCTTCAGGAATTCCTGCGGCGCCCCAGTTGACGTAGAGTCCCTCCGGCGCGTCGCCCTGAGCCATCGTACGCGCGCCGTAAAATGGAGAGGGAAGCGCAACTTCGAAAATCGCCGAAGTCTCGTCTCCGGCCACCCATGCGACCCACTCGAATTCACGATTCATAGCCGCCGCGGTCCAGCGCGCACGCGACTGATCACCTCCAACCTTGAATTCGAATTTCAGTTCGGGCTGAGTTGAACGTATCGCGCAACCGAGCGCCACGACTTGGAAATTGTCGGTCGCCTTTTTAATGGGAACTTCGATTCGATTATCCGCGCCGATGAGCCGCGCGCCACGCACTCCCGAGGAACCGAATTCCGTCTCGGGTGGAGGCGCACAAAACTGCGCCAGCAAATTTGCGCTCCAGTTGATATCGGGATTCCAATTTCCGAGCGCGCGCGCGGGAGATCGCTCCTTTTTCTTTGAGCCTTCGAGGAAAAGGTCCCGTAGGGCGCCCGTCGGGATTCCACTCAAGATGTACGCTTGAAAATCATAAGATATGTGGATGGGCTTTGCGCCCGAGCAACGTTCAATGAGTTCCGTTGCGCGTCCCAGCGTCTGCTCTCGATTGGGGTCGAGCTGGGATGTTGTGACGACGAACACGCACTCGCGCAAATCGCGCGGAAACGCCTTCAGGTTTCCCCGATAGTCCATGATGGGAATCGGAGACCAAAGTTCGATCCCTGATCGGCCAATCATGCCCGTCGCCCCATCGGCGTAAATGACAATAGGAAGGTTAAGGGGCGCTCGCTCGATAAGCGCGTCTTTGCACGGGCGAAAATCAAGGTTGTGCGATCGAACCCCACGTCCATGCGCGATCATGCACGTGGCAATGAAAGCGGCAAAGAATCCGGTTCTAAGCCAACGATGACTTTCGTTAGAAAAAAGTCCGCCCGCCGCCAAAATCAAAAAGGGCACAAATAGAATCGCGTGTCGTTGCGGAACGATCACAGGCTTCCACAAAATTGAAAGCGTAAGCAAAAGGGTCAGCGGAAACGCCGAGAGCCAAACCGGCAACAGACCACGCGGACCGGCTTTTCCATATCTGAAAATCGCAATCGCAGGCAGGATACCCAATACCACGACGCCGGGAACCCATGAGAGCCATGCTAGCCGCTCGCGAGATTCTCCAAGAAAATAAGTATGCAGAAACAGGGAGCGAGCAATTTGTCTCAAGGTCGGCGCTTGAAAGACTTCAAGAAACGCCCCTCGCGAGGACTGTCCAAACGGAACGTGCATCCACGGCGCGTAAAGGATTGCAGCGGTAGCCAGCGCCGGAAAGAGCCAACGCTTGAGGAATCGCGAATCACGGCGCTCTGCAATCAGGATAAACAGCACGAGCGCGAAATTGAAAAAGAGGACAAGATTCTGGCAATAAAGCCCGCCTAAGAGACCCACCGTAAATGCGATCCAAGCCGATTTGGGGCGATCGCGCGATGCAAGCCAGCCCCATACCGCGAGCAGTTCAAAAAAAAGCGCGAACACATACATTCGCAGAAAGGTTCCGAAGTAAATGAAGTGGGGAAATGACGCGAGTAAGAGCGCTGCTGCGATACCCCCGCGCGCGCCATAAAGCTTGCGCCCGACAATTCCTGACATCGCGACAACAACCGCGCCCATGAGCAGAGTCAGTATCTTCGTTCCATTGCGATCCGGGAAAACAGTCACCCACGCGTGAAGGATTAAGTAAAAAAGAGGCGGATGGTCATCGCGTTTTGTCGTTTGAACCATTTCGGCAATAGGCAGCTTGGCCAGCGAGTAACCATACATTTCGTCGCCGTTCCAAGGTTCATTGACGGAAGATAAGCCGCCCAAAATCCAAAACAGCGCGATGGCCAGCGCGAGTCCGATTGGAAACAAAGAAGTCTTGCTGGGATGTAGGGCCATGTGGAGTCCATTCCACGGGACGATGCGCAATCTACACGAAATCGAGCTAAAACGGCAGATTGAGACGAAAGGCTGAGAAAGTTGGGATGTCAGAAAACAAACGTAGTGTTGATCAACAATGGTGATTTGGGCGCTGACGCAAGAACTATCCTGCCTTGTCCTTGAAGTGATTCTTTAGGAGCGCAGAGCCTACAAACAAAAGGTGAAGTGACCGTCATGGTTTACTATTAAGTTTCCGCGTTTGATCACATCCATACCCAGCAGCCCTTGAATAGGATCATTTGGATCCGCGACGAATTCCATCACTTCTATATTCCGGAATCCCTGACCTTTGCCGTCCAAGGGGAGTATCAAGTTCACCAAGTACAAGTTCTTCGGCGTTGAATGAGTAGCCGATTTTACTTCGCGCATTCCTATTGGCCTGATACCAGCGCTTTTCGCAACCGCTTCGGAAATGCAAGTGATAGTGGCGCCCGTATCAATCAGGGCATGAAAGAAAAACGTTTCCAATGGCTTATGGGCCACTGGTGTGACGCCCGCTGCCACGATCCCAATCCGAATAAGTGGTCCGGTATTAAATCCTAAATCGTATTTCCCGCTAATCGAGGGCATAGGAATAGAACCCAAGGTTAATTGAGGATCCCGTCACCTCTTGAACTGAGAACAAGCCGTCTTGATAAAGCTTGCCGCCGGCGATGGATGCGTCGGCTGCGGTGTCAAAGAAAGCAATGATTTCTTGATCTCTCATGAGGGCGAACTTGCCTCGTTGCTCCTCCGACAAAGTGGGCAGCTTCTTGGCAAATGCCTCGTAATTCTTCCTGATTTGATCTTGGTGCGAATCTGACATGATATTGCCCAATCAAAAACCGGGTGAACTCTGATTCCGCAGCAATGTCTGAAAAATTGCGAAACCTTACGCGTGCATCATAGCATAGACGTCAAGTGTGAGCTTAAAATACGCGTGGTTTATAGTCGCAGTAACCAGCCCACTTGCAAGGAATGGGGGTTTGCCGTTACTATAGAGCATTCGCGTGGAGCGGCGAGGGGGGGTCGCGCCCATACGCGCGTCCGAGTGTATCCGTCACACGGAGAGCTTCTCCATGGGTCGCCGCCGTCATCCCGTATGGAAAGTTTTGCTCGTGATGGCCGCCGATTTGTGCGCCATCTCGTTCGGGCTTCTGTTTGCCTATTGGTTGCGATTCGATTCCCGATTGATCGAGGTCACCAAGGGTTACATCCCGTTCAATTATCTGACCGCGTTGCCGTGGGTCGCGGGATTCTGGCTCCTTTCGCTTCGGCTCGAAAACCTTTATCGCCGTCAATCCAAAATTTTCGACATGAGCGTCGTTCGCCGCATTTTGACCGGTTCGACGTTGGCCGTCCTGATCTTTTTTGCGTTCGCGTTTTATGAGCGACGCGAGCCGCAGTATTCGCGGATGCTCGTGCCGATTATTTTCGGCTCCGTCGTCCTTTCCTTGATCTTGGAGCGGCTTCTGCTTCACGCGATCATGAAGCGGCTGACCCATGCTTGGGGAGTCGGTATGACCCGAACGCTGATCCTGGGCGGCGGGGAAATCGCTCAACGGGTTTACGAAACCCTGCGCGAGAATCCCCAGCACGGCATGGCTCCGGTTGGGTTCTTAACGGACGATCCCCACGGCGCGGATACGACCTATCTGCCCCGACACGCCGTGCTTGGGAGTATTGACGACATCGAACGTGTTCTCGATCAATATAACATTGAGGAAGTCATTCTCGCGCAACCCGATCTCGACCGCGATCGGATCCCAACGCTCCTCACTTTGTGCGAACAACACCTCGCCGATTTCCGCATCGTGCCCGATACCACCGAGTTGCTCTTTAGCGGAATGATCGTCGAAACGATGAACGGCATCCCGTTTTTGGGCGCGCGGGAAACGCCGTTGCAAGGCTGGAACGCCGCGCTTAAGCGTCTTGTGGACGTCGTCCTTGCGATGGCCGTGCTCGTCATCGGTTTCCCTTTCTTTCTGATCGTTGCGTGGCTCATCCGCCGCGAGGACGGGGGCCCCGCGCTATATATTCAGGAACGGATGGGCTTGGATCGCCGTCGTTTCCGCATTTACAAATTCCGCAGCATGATTTTGGGCGCGGAAGAAGAAACGGGGCCCGTCTTTGCCGATGAAAATGACCCGCGATGCACGAAGATCGGACATTGGCTAAGACGTTACCGGATTGATGAATTCCCGCAATTCATTAACGTCTTGAAAGGCGAGATGAGCCTCGTCGGGCCGCGACCCGAACGTCCATTCTTTGTGGATCAATTCCGCGGCGGCATCCCGCGTTACATGGCGCGCCATAAGGTTAAAAGCGGGATCACCGGTTGGGCGCAGATACACGGACTTTGCGGGAAGCACGGAACCATCGCGCAACGCCTTCGGTACGATCTTTATTATGTTGAGAATTGGTCGCTCTGGCTCGATTTCAAAATTATGTTTCTGACTTTCCTCCGCGCCGTCGGCGCAGGATAGTCGCTCGCGGTTGGCTCGCGTATGATGC
>CAZPIK010000310.1:0-3853 GCA_964586185.1 uncultured Candidatus Sumerlaeota bacterium
CCTCGGAACAATGAGCGCTGAAGTGGAATTACGATTGTATGAAAATGGAGAATATCTGAAAAGCTATCGCGGCACAGGTAAAGCCTACTGGAAAGCAATCTACGGACTCATGTACACAATACCTCAAGGGAAAAAGGGCGCAGCTCTAGCTGCTGCCAATAACGCTGTTATTGAAGCGGTAGCGAGAATGGCCGAGGACGAATCCGCCCCTTAGGATTCTAATTCCGTACTGATCTACGTCCAGATTCTGAGATTAGGACATTCACGTCGAGGAGCGCGGGTATTACGCCATGTCTTTCTCGCGTAATTCGTTAAAGGACTTCGTCCGATGCGAGGTTGTGAATGCGTATTTGTATGATTTTACAAACCATCCTCAACCGAACCGTAGGGTGTCATCAACGGATATTTTCTGTGTCCAAAATCTACAAGGTAGTCCACATCGTCTTCGATCTGTTTGAGCACGTCGCGATGAGACGTGACCAATTTCCAACCCTGAAACGGTTGCTCCATCGGTTGCACATTCGCCCGCGTTGCCGCAAGCAACCAAAGACTCCAGAGAACCGTCGCCACCGTAAGGCCCATAGCGCTCTGCTTGAGTTTGCGCTGCATGCCCATTGAAGTTCCCGGCCTAATCATTCGGATCCATTCGGCCAATCCGGCGAAAAACAGAAAAGCGATATCCACAAAGCCGCGCATTCCAAAACTCGCGCCCAATGAAAAGGAGCCCCATGAACCGTATAAAAGGCTAAATGCGACCACGACGATTAGTCCGGCGGTGCAGAGCGCCATTTTTCGCATTGCGCCGATCACAAGACCAATCACGCCGAAAATTGCGATAGGCGACCATAAAATGAGACTATTGCGCGATCCGAATAAAACATCCAGCGTGTGGTTAGGGTAGGGACTAAACGCCTCGCCCTGATAGCTGTAGGTTATCCAGTCACCGTAAACGGATTTCCAAGCGAGCATCTGTGGAAGAAATCCCAAGATAACTCCTCCCAGAGCAGCCACTACCAATAATGCGAAAAGTCGTATATTGGATTGCGGCGATACCTTTGGAGCGCGCAACGAAACAAAAATCAGCGACAACAATCCAAGACCGATCAGCGCGTCCGCATATCGCACCGAAACCAGAACTCCAAACACGACCCCAAGCCCGAAAACGCGCGCGATCAATTTCCACTGATTGAAATTGGAATCGGTTTCGCCGCGATTTCGGAGCGCTTCAAGAGCGTAAAAAGTCCCGACAAAAAGGATCGTCGAGAGACCAAATCCGGCAGCATGCGACATGGATGGAGTAAACCAAATATAAAAGAACAGAGGAAGCCCCAAGACTCCGGCAACCACGGCACCAAAGGCCGGCGCTGTCCCGTAAATATTCCTTAGACACGCGTAAGCGACGGCAATTCCTAGAAACCCAACTCCGATGGAAGTGAAAAGAAACGCAAGAAGATAGATCGAAGCAAAGGCGCTGACACGAACGCCGGTAATCGTCTCATAAATACGTGCGCAACCGTGCGCGGTTTCCATCAAGGGTGCGCTCAGTACCGCCATCCCAACCCCAAACTTGTTCGGTATCCTTCCGGTTTTCGTGGGCGGAAATGTTAGAAGATATTGGGCAAAGACGTCCTTCGTTCCATCCATGCCGCGCATCCGGGAAATATAAAGAAAATCGTTCGCAAAATCAGCGTCACGATCCAACGTCCAAGATCGGCTCCATGCGAAATAGTGGTTGTCGTCCCATCCGTAGATGTACCGTTGGTCCCGCTTACGGGAGTGATCGAGGATGGAGTTGTAGTTCCAGCTAAGGCATGAAACGAGCGCCAGCCCATAAACCAGCGCCGCGATTCTTTGCCGAATGAATGGCACTACTGGAATGCCCTTTACGCCGTTGCGCCGCCGTCAACGACCATGACCTGTCCGGTGACGAAGGCTGAGTCGTCGGACGCGAGGTAAAGCGCCATGCCCGCGATTTCGTCGGGCTGGCCGATGCGACGGATCGGTTGTTGCGATTCGATAACGCTGCGGAGTCCGGGATTTTTCCAGAAGAATTCACTGAAATCGGTTTGGATGAGTCCGGGCGCGATGGCGTTGACGCGGATATTCTGCGGACCAAATTCCTGCGCCCAGCAGCGCGTCATCATGATGAGTCCGGCTTTGGTGAAGCTGTAAAGAAGTCCGCCTTGTTGCGGACGCAATCCGGCTATCGAGGCCATGTTGATAATCGAGCCGCCGCTCTTGCGTTCGATCATTTTCGGAACGATGAGGCGGATCAAGCGGATCGCAGCCTTGATGTTGATCTCGACGATTTTATCGAGCATTTCGTCCTCGATCTTGAGCGAGGGACCTTGGCCGATGTTCGTCGCGCTGTTGTTGACGAGAATATCCACGGGACCGAGTTGCTTTTCGGTCTCGGCGACGAGACGTTCGACGTCCTCTTTTTTTCCGACGTGGCAGGCGATGGGGACGACCTTGCCGGGCAACCCCGCCATTTCCTTAGCCGCCGCTTCGAGGTTTTCGAGTTTGCGGCTGGCGATGACGACGTTCGCGCCCGCTTCGGCGAACCGACGCGCGCAGGCCTTGCCGATGCCGCGACCTCCCCCCGTAACGATGGCGACTTTACCCGCCAGACTGATTGGATTGCCCATGATCATCGCTCCCCTTTTGCGCCGCGCGCTTAAATTCAAACTACAAATCGCCGCCCTGTGGGACGTAGTCGGCCTTTGTAGCCGAATCGCCGGGTAATCTCAATCTCTACTCGGATGAACAGCAACCAAATTCATTCAGCGAGAGTGAGAGGAATGGGTATCGGAAATTCCAAAAGCATATGCGCCAGGGCTTTGCCCTGAGGATCGGTGCGGAGGCTTGCAATACCGCCGCCTCCAAGCGCTTCGTGAAGAAGAAAGTTTAGGCCGTTGATTCCGGGTAAATCAAAGCGTTCGACATCGCCTTTTACGAGATGGGAGAGGTAACGCTTGACGGCTTCGGGCGTGAGCGCGGCGCGAATCCAGGGGGAGTATTCCGGCTTGCGCGCCATGATCCCGATGTTGGCTTTGTCCCCTTTATCGCCGCTGCGTCCCCAAGCGAGTTTGATTAAAGGAACTTCAATTGAATCGGCCGCGGGAGTTGAAGCGGAAACTGAAGGTCGGACGATGGCATCGGAATCGAGAGGCTCTCCGGCGGCAACGTTCACCTCCCAATTTTTTTCGCCCAACCGAACCGTCGCTTTGGCTTCGGATTTTTCGATCAGGAAAGAGTAGAGCCGGACAACGGGCGAGGGTTTGGGGCGATTGCCGCCCATACCGGAAATGCCCGGCGACATGGACGTTCCAGCAGAGGTGAGTTCGCGAAGCAACAATTCCAAGGCCTCTTGGGCGGGATGTTTTGCGGAGAGTTTGAGCAAAACCTCGCGAGGGTTTGCGATGCGACTATGCGGACCGTACGTCCACTCCCCTCCCAGCACCTCGACGTTCGTTTCGGAAAAATCGGGTGCGTTGCGTCGTTTCAAAATCGCGCGGCAGCGTTTCAACACGGACTCCGCAACTTTGAGAGCTTTTTCTTTGGCGTCCATGCCGCCAATCGTCAGATGCGCGGTGATGCGGAAGCCATCCAGATACGTCGCGCAGACTTTGTATTGTGGAGTTGGCGGAAGACCTTTCGCGCCTGTGACCTTTACGTTGTCTTTTTCGACCTCTTCAAGCTCAACGCGCGAAAAATCGCAGACGACATCGGGGAGGATGTATGCCTGCGGATCGCCGATCTCATAGAGCAATTGTTCGCCGACAGTTCCGCGCGTGACGAGGCCGCCGGTATGTGGCGGCTTGGTGACAGTAAAACTTCCATCGGACGAAAC
>CAZPIK010000310.1:3863-5220 GCA_964586185.1 uncultured Candidatus Sumerlaeota bacterium
GGGATAACCGATGTTTTCCCAACCGTTGCTCTCACGCCAATCGGTGAAAAGTCCGCCGGTGCATTGGGCGCCGCATTCGATGATGTGACCTGCGAGGCTGCCGCCCGCGAGCTTGTCGTAGTCAGTATTTTTCCATCCGAAGGCGTGGATGCAAGAACCGAGCGCGACCGCGCTATCCACACATCGTCCGGTGATGACGATATCGGCTCCGGCGTCCAGGGCTTCGGCAATCGGAAACGCGCCGAAATAGGCGTTCACGCTCATGACTTTTTCGGGAAGCGGAATCCCCGAATACATTTCACCGACGCCTTGAGTACGGAATTCCGCCGCACGCGCCGTCAGGTCGTCACCTTCGACGGTGGCAACTTTGAGGTTCAAGCCCATTTGCTCGATCAAGGCTTGAAGCGCAGCGCCGCAGGACGTGGGGTTAAGTCCGCCCGCGTTGGAAACGACTTTGATCCCGCGCTTGGCAATTTCGCCGAGAGAATTTTTCATTACCTGCGAAACGAAATCGTGGGCGTAACCCAGGGCGGGGTCTTTCGCCCGTGCGCGCGCCATGATGGACATCGTGATCTCGGCAAGATAATCGAAGACAAGAAAATCAAGATTGCCGCCTTGAATGAGTTGAGGGGTTGCGATGACAGAATCGCCCCAAAAACCGGAGGCGCAGCCTATACGAATGGTGGATTTATTCACGGGTATTGATCTCCAGATGATTCAAGCACAAAGCATCCACAGATTGCCCAGATTTCACAGATTGTAAAGGATCAAGAGTGAAGGATGAGAACATTACGGGAACAACGGATCAACCGGAATCCGGCCGACTTCTTGTCGCTCAATATTCAGGGATTCGTGCGGCGGCGTAAAATCGGAACTTTAGCCAAACGATTATTCGCTTATCATGTCGGTTAGAGCAATTAAAATGAATGTGGAAAGCCCATTCTCCTCGAACCTTCTTTAAGACTAAGCAAGAATCGGATGGAATACATCTCCCTGCTTGCAATACATAAATGCGAGCGGGTATAAAATGCGCAGGAACGAACGGACTCTCCCCTTGAGCCGATTTGTGTTTCCAAGTGTTGCCGTGTTGTTGGCTCTTGGATTCGGATGGCCAACTTTCGCCGTGACGACCATAGACAACACGGACAAGTACGCTTACGGCGCGAGCGTCGGCTGGAATTCGCTGAATAATGATCCCAACGCCAAAGTTAAGACCTCGCTCTTCAATGAAATCGGTGATTGGGCGCTTTACCCATAACCGCTTGTCAAACCCATGAAGTATGTCGTTCTTCTGATTATCTTCGCTTTTTTCGGCGGGCTGCCCCTTTTTTTTATGTATATGGGAACGAAGCAGATC
>CAZPIK010000311.1:0-5206 GCA_964586185.1 uncultured Candidatus Sumerlaeota bacterium
GCTCGGATTCTCCGTAATGGCTTTATTCAAGTTTTCCAGGGCGGCGTCAAAGTCGTCGCTGGCCAGCGCTTTACGCGCGGCTTGGACCATTTCATTTTCGACGACGAATTTTCCCAAAATCGGGGTGGTTGAAGCGTCGTCACCCTTGCCTTCGATTTGGTAGGAGGCCGGGGATAGTTTGGCATCTGGAACGATTTGCAGCAAATTTTCTGCGCCAGTGACTTTTCGCGTCGTGCAACTTTGGGTCGTGCCCGAATCCTCTGAACTTGTCGAATCACGCCGAATGAACCACAGCGTATAAAGAGAAGAATTGGAGTTGTGATAGATGAAAGCTAATTCGCCTCCGCAATAGGCGGGTCTTCCACCGGGTTTCAGCTCGACGGCGTCCTCCCCCTCGGCGACGTAGAGACCCGGTTTATTCGGCATCCGGATGGAATTCTTGGCGGGTGGTTCCACCGCGGCGGTAGTCGTTTGCTGCAGGGTATCCTTCGGTTGGATGTCTTCACGCTTCCTGCAGCCCGTCCAAGTCAGCGTAAGCGCCAAAACAAAGGGACACGCGGCGCCCATTCTCAATCGGTTTTTTCCCTGCGCGCGCTTCATACCGTTATATGCTTCCATTCTTAATAGCGCTCACCCCAAAAACAATACCTTAAGGAAGGTGTCGCGATTATACAAGGCTATATGGGATTCGAATCGAATTCCATTGATGCCGGGCGATGGCTCCGCTATCTTGCCGGGGTTTGCGCATCGGCGCGAAAGGGAAGGACTCGAGGAAAATGCCTCTCTTGATTGTGATCGGGAGCCAGTGGGGCGACGAAGGCAAAGGAAAGATCGTGGACGTCATCGCCCACGAGACCGACCTTGTTGCGCGGTATCAAGGCGGCAACAACGCTGGCCATACCGTTGTTGTTGGCGACGAAAAAACGGTTCTTCATTTGATTCCTTCCGGCGTGCTTCACGATAAAGTCCAATGCCTGATTGGAAATGGCGTCGTCGTGGATCCGCTTGTCCTTGAGGAAGAAATTCAAACGCTCGAAGCGGCGAAAGTGGATCTCCGCCCGCGGTTGCATCTTGCCGAATGCGCGCACGTCATCGTCCCCTATCATAAGCTTCTGGATCAGGCGCAGGAAAAAATGCGCGGCGCAGGAAAAATTGGGACGACCGGACGCGGCATTGGTGGAGCGTATTCCGATAAGGTTGCGCGTCAGGGCCTTCGGCTCGGCGATTATCGCGACAAGAATATCTTTGCCGAAAAAATTCGCGCGCTTGACCGCTACTATAAGCCGCTCTTCAAACACATTTTCAACGAAGCGATTCCTTCGCCCGATGACGTCGTGGATCAGCTCTGGGCGATTGAGCCGACGATCCGCCCGCTTCTTTGCGATTCGGTGACGATGATCAACGACCATCTCGCCCAGAAAAAGCGCGTCCTTGCGGAAGGGGCGCAAGGGGTCATGCTCGATATTGATTTCGGAAGTTATCCTTACGTCACGAGTTCCAGTCCTTCGACGGGCGGCGTCTGCACGGGTCTTGGTGTTGCGCCGCAGCATATCCAGCACGTGCTGGGCGTCGTTAAAGCATATACGACGCGCGTCGGCGAGGGCCCATTTCCAACGGAACTAAACGACGCGACGGGAGAATTTCTTCGCGCGGAAGGGAACGAATTTGGCGCGACGACGGGACGCCCGAGGCGCTGCGGTTGGTTCGATGCCGTCGTGCTTCGCCGCTCGATTCAGGTCGCGGGAATTACCTCGTTTGCGCTCACCAAACTTGACGTGCTTGATAAATTGCCCGAGATCAAAATTTGCACGGGATACAAATCGCCGTCGGGCGAGCGCATTAACCTCATGCCTCTTGATATCAACATTCTTAAGGGGTGCGAACCCATATACGAAACGGTCAAGGGATGGAACACATCGCTCGCCAACGCCGACCATTACGAAGCGCTGCCCAAGGCCGCGCAAAACTATGTCGAACGGATTGAAGACTTGCTCGGCGTGAAGATCGAAGCGGTCTCCGTCGGCGCGGGACGCAAACTCACGATCCTTCGACGCGCGTCGTTTTTCTAAAATTCGAGCGACCATCTGGAATTCAATGTGGAAAATGATATCCTCAAAAGAATGTCTTTAAGGGTTAGGTGAAATTCCTCCATGCTTGATAGAAAAGAATCCGCATCGCTGGACACGCAAATTTCCGAAGCCAGACAGAAACTCGACGCCCACGTCCGGGAGATCGTCGAGTGGCATTTCAATCCCGCGACGGGATGTCCGTTCTGGCTCGATTACGCCTCCAAGCTGTCGTGGGATCCGCGCAAGGAGATTAAGAGCTTCGACGATTTGAAGAAGTTCGATCTCTTTGAGGACGATTGGCTGCGCGGCGGCCCCGTTCGGCGATGGGTTCCGAAGGCGTATGAGAAAAGTCCGATTTACGTCTTCGAAACCGGCGGCACGACGGGCGTTCCCAAGTCCCGAATCGGCATCGAAGATTTCCGAATAGATTATTCGGAGTTTAGCAAGACGCTTCCCGACGAGCATTTTCCTCCCGGCTCCAATTGGTTGATGCTGGGACCTTCCGGACCGCGCCGACTGCGTCTGGCCGTTGAACATCTCTGTCAATTTCGCGGCGGGATTTGCTTTTGCGTTGACCTCGATCCGCGATGGGTCATCAAACTGATTAAGAAGGGGTGGATGGAACACCTCGAGGCTTATAAGCAACACGTCATAGATCAGGCAATCACGATTCTCGGCGCGGGGCATGATATCAAGTGCATGTTCACGACGCCCAAGTTGCTCGAATCTCTCTCACTCGGGTTGGAAAAAAAAGGTAAGACGATCCGTGACGCTGGCATCACCGGAATTTTTTCGGGCGGCACGGAATTCACTCCGCAATGGACAAGGTTCGCGATGGAAGAACTGATCGAAGGGGTTTACATGACGCCGACCTACGGCAACACGCTCATGGGGCTGGCTTGCTCAAAACCCGTGACCGCGAAAGATGGCTACAAGATTTCCTATTATGCCCCGCAGCCGCGCGCCGTCATCGAGGTCGTGGATCCCGACGATCCCAAGAAGGTCGTGGATTATGGCAAGACGGGTCGCGTGAAACTGACGACGCTAACGCGGGAGTTCTTCGTGCCGGGATTTTTGGAACGCGACGAGGGCGAACGCGAACGCCCTTATGAGCAATATCCTTGGGATGGAATTAGCGGCGTTCGCCCGTTCCATCTTCTGGCCGAAGCGACGACGGTGGGTGTATACTGAGTCAGAGCTAACGGGCTGCTAACCCAAATCTAATGTGACCCACGCGGAGTCATTCTCTATGCTGAAACGGTCTATGGTCAACGAAACCCCAACAACCGTTCTCGCTGAGGAAAAGGCAATCGAGTCTCCTATTATTAAGGCGACGCCCGCGGAGTCCCTTGCAATCAAGCCCTACCCCGGCGCGCTGATCGTCGTGGAAGGCATTGATGGTTCCGGAAAAAGCACGCAGCTCTACCTCCTCAAACGTTGGCTGGAAATCAAAGGCTACAAAATCCATTTCACAGAATGGAATTCGTCGCCCATCGTCAAATCGGCCACAAAGCGAGGCAAAAAAGAAAAGCTCTTCACGCCGACGACTTTCTCGCTCATCCATGCCGCCGATTTTGCCGACCGTTGCGAGCGCCAGATCATGCCGCTCTTGCGCGGGGGGTATTTGGTTCTTGCCGACCGATACATTTACACCGCCTTTGCGCGCGATGCGGCCAGAGGGTGTTCGCAGAAGTGGCTCCGCAATCTCTATAGTTTCGCGCCGATTCCCGACATCACGTTTTTTTTCCGCGCGCCGCTGGAGACCTGCCTCAATCGCATTTTGACGGGGCGCCCACTCCTCAAGTATTACGAGGCGGGCTTGGAC
Source organism: uncultured Candidatus Sumerlaeota bacterium (assembly GCA_964586185.1). Taxonomy (GTDB): domain Bacteria; phylum Sumerlaeota; class Sumerlaeia; order MVZB01; family JAJFLK01; genus CAZPIK01. Next base: position 3,895 of record CAZPIK010000311.1, read on the forward strand.
CTCAGGCTTTCTGCCGATCCCTCCGAGAGTTTCCGAATTTTCCAAGGTATGATTCTCGACGAATACGACAAGATGGTGGACACGGATAACTTCGTGAAGATGGACGCGATGTTGAAGGTGAATCCTCTTCAAGAACAGATGCGCGCCATCGTCGAGGCCAAGATCAACCTTGCGGATTTTGCGCCGCCCGAACGGGTGGAAGACGATAAGAGAGATTGAACGGCATGTCGAATCCCACCGAACTCCAGAAGGAAGTTACTTTAGCTGCCGAACCTGCAGTTGCCGTTGAGAACGCACCCTCGGAAGAAATCAAGGTGGAAAGTCCAATGGGGCATCTCTTCGTGGTTGAAGGAATTGACGGTTCAGGCCGTTCGACGCAGATCGCCATGCTCCAGGAATGGCTAGAGTCCATCGGCTTCGCGGTTCAGACTATCGGCCTCCGCCGATCCAATTTGCTCGCGCGGAACATTGACAAGGTGCTCGCCAAAAACGTTGCCGGTCGTCTGACTCTGGGACTCATGTATGCGACCGATTTTTACGACCAGTTGGAAAACATTATGATTCCCGCGCTAAGGGCGGGGTACGTCGTCCTCGCCGACCGATACATTTATACGCTTATGGCTCGCGCGGCGGTTCGCGGAATTGGTCGAACCTATCTTGAGGGAATTTACGAGCTGGCGCTCCGACCGGAACTGACCTTTTGGCTCAAGATTGACCCGAAAACCGCTTTCGAGCGCGAATTCAAAAAATCGCAAGCGATCAGCTATTGGGAATCGGGGCGCGATCTTCATCTTTCGGATGACTTGTATGAGTCGTTTGTTCAGTATCAATCGATGATGCGGGACGAATTTCAGAGGCTCTCCGAAACTCATGAGTTTATCCCCGTGAGCGGCGAGGATCCGGAAACCACCATTAACCGCGAACTTCGAAAGCGGATCGCGGCCCGGCTCGGAGTCAAGAACACGCGATACTCGCCTTCGCGCACACTAAGCGGTCTCATGCGGTGACCTGAAGGACTCCCTTCATTGCCGACGTCCATCAACATCGCGGCGATTGACGCCGGCTCCAACGCGTTGCGAATGGCCATCGTCGCCGCTCGCTCGCCCAAGAAATTCTACAAACTGAAAAAAGCCCGCGTTGCCGTTCGGCTCGGACACAATGTCTTTACGCAACGCAAGATTGATCCCGCGACCATGCGGCAGGCGGTCAAAGCGTTCAAACATTTCGCCGACCTCATGGAAGATTACGAAGTTGAAGCCTATCGCGCCGTCGCAACGAGCGCCTCGCGTGAAGCCGCAAACGGTCGCGAACT
>CAZPIK010000312.1:0-1978 GCA_964586185.1 uncultured Candidatus Sumerlaeota bacterium
GGAAGGAGGAAGGAAAGCAGCAACCGGATTACCGGATGGTGCTCTCCCAGCCGCTCGACAATGGCAACGGCGCGAACGGCTCAACCATGCCCGAACCCGATCCGTTGGACGAGGAGGGAGCCTTGGGGAGCGAAGGTCAGGTTCAACCGGAACCGGAAGAATCCGACATTCCTTACTAACCCAAACAAGGGGGCGTGATTCTCACGGATCATGCCCCCTCCCATTTTGAAATCGAAAGGAGGCGATGAACCATGTCCAACGACAAAACTTGGGTGGACTTCCGACACGTTCGTGAGACCGTGGATTTTGGAGCGGTGCTTGAAGCCTACGGCGTGAATCTCAAACTTCGCGGCGCGGATCAGCATCACGGATTCTGTCCCCTGCCCAATCATGAAGGTGAAGGAAAGTCGCCGAGTTTCTCGGCAAATCTTGGGAAAAAGGTGTTCAAGTGTTTCGGGTGCGGCTCCAAAGGGAACGCAATTGATTTCGTGACGCTCATGGAGGGGTTGAATCCCGATCATCCATGTGACATTCGGCAGGCTGCCCTTTTGATTCAGGAGCGATTCCTGAGAAATGAAGTGGTGTCAAATGCGCCGACGCTCAAAGCGCCGGAATCGGGTCACAAAGGATCCCGACCGCAAAGACAGAATCGCCCGCATCGCCGACAACCACACCGACAAAGACAAGCAGCGTCAACCGATCCGCCGCAGAATCCCGATACCAGCAAACCCCAACTTACTCCCGAAACTACACCGACCAATCCGCCGAGCGTTCCGAATCCCGACAATCGTCCGCGCGTCATCAACGCGCCGCTCGATTTCGAGCTAAAGAATCTCGATCCCGATCATCCGTATCTGCCATCGCGCGGACTGACGCCGGAAACCATCCGGACGTTTGGCCTCGGTTTTTGCTCGCGGGGACTCATGGCGGACCGAATCGCCATTCCGCTACGCAACACCGAGGGCGATCTCATCGGTTACGCGGGGCGGGTGGTGGATGACGCGCTCATCAGTCCGGAGAACCCGAAATATCGGCTCCCCGGAACGCGCGAGCGCGATGGAAAGGTGTTCGAGTTCAGTACGGGGGCGTTTCTGTTCAACGCCAATCACATTAAGGGTCCGGTCGCGGACTTGATTGTCGTCGAAGGATTCTTTGATGGATTCCGACTTCATCAATGCGGCTGGACAAACGTCGTCGCACTGATGGGGTCATCATGCAGCGAGGCTCAAGCGGAAATCATTCGCCGCCTGACTCATTTTGACTCCCGGATATGGATCATGACCGACGGCGATGAAGGGGGCGTCCGTTGCGCTCAAAGCATTTTCGCCGAGGTTGGTTCTGCCGCTTTTATCCGCCGCGTTCCGCTTGAGCCGGGCGAGGATCCCGCCAGTTGTTCGCCGGAACGATTGCATGATCTGCTCGATCTGCCGATCCGAATGATGGAACTGCTTTACTCAAAGGAGGTGATGCGCCATGAAGCGGATTCCGATGGTGTCGCTCCGGCTCGTCCGTGAGCGCAGCGTCCCATATCAGAACCGGAACATCCAAGGCTCCCAAATGGTCTATGATCTTTTCCGGAGTTTGGTCGAAGATTTGGACCGAGAGGCACTGTGGGTCGTATGCCTCGACAGTAAAAATAATGTGACGTGTCTGTCGCAGGTGTCGTTGGGAACGATCAATTCGGCCCCCGCTTCACCCAGGGAGGTTCTCAAACTGGCAATCTCGACGAACGCCAACGGGATCATCCTTGTGCATAACCATCCCAGCGGCGATTCCGAACCAAGTTCGGATGATCGAAGGGTGACGGCGCAGATTAGGGACGCCGCACGGCTCTTGGACTTGAAGCTGTTGGATCATGTCATCATCGGCGACGGAACGTTTTATTCCTTTGCCGATCAAGGCGACCTTTAACCGGGTCGCCTTTACTTTTTGGTGTCGCTCTTTTCGGGAAGCCTTGGTTGATCCTCCCCCCGTGGGT
>CAZPIK010000312.1:1988-5183 GCA_964586185.1 uncultured Candidatus Sumerlaeota bacterium
TTTTCGACTTGCGAGAATAGAAACAATTCAGTATTTTACTATTGTTATTGGAAGAAAGTGTGTGCGGTCTGGTCATGGTGATTCGGTTTGCCGGATTACAATAGTTAGATCACCTAGATTTCCCACAATTCAAAGGAGTCCCAAGTCATGTGCTGCAGTCAGAAAAATGAGGCTTCCCTCTATGATCGTTACGGGAGGTTCGAAAAAGGAATCGAATGCTATTTCTTCTGTGAGGTACTCATCGGCTACCCAACAGGAGTTTTCTATTCTGTCATGCCCGATGATTTGTTCTTTACGGAAAAACTTCTAAATAAACTCGTTGAAGAAGGAACGACCGGATACGCACGCCGCGTAACTGGAATCGTCCGACAGGGGCCTTCGACTTGTATGGCAGGGGAAGATGGTTCACTTACTGTGCTACACATCGGTCCCCCGGTTTGGACCCTTGGCAAGCATGAGCAGACGTTTGAATCCGTCCTCACCCAGCGAGTCGAGGAGCTAAGTGATAGACTTGGATATTCAAAAAAGACCGAGTCAGGGAGACCTACCAAACAATTACTGAAAGTCCTTAATGAAGGCGATAATGGACGCGCGGGAACGTCCTCCAGTTGCCGAGTTGCCCGACGACTAGCCTCCATTGATCAACGTGTTCTCTCGCGCTTAATCACTGGGCACGCTGCAGGTTATCATCTTGTAAACGTAACCTGCCATTCGCACACCTGCATTGGAACAATGACATGCGTCCGCGTTGTTTACTTGCTTCGGCCAGATGACCAGATCGACGTAACTTTCTTCATGATATTCCATGCGATAGTGGACATCCAAAATGGAAGGGTGATCAGTGTGGATGATGGGGATGGTTCGATCCCAAGTCCATCCTCTATTGAATTGCCGGAATCACCAATTATTTCGGGTGGACTTTCTGCTTCTCAAAATTCTGGAACTTGTTCTCCAGGTTATTCCGATCCCGCCGATTGGCAAGCCATTGCCATTTTGATTCCGGGTGAAATCCCTAAAATTAGGATATGGGGATCATGTTGTGTGCCATCTCCATATTATCGAGCGGAACTGGCTTTTGTAGGCCCCACCACCCCAACTATGCTCACATTTCAAGTCAACGTCCGACCGATCGGTGTTCATATTCCCCAGCTTTACGCTCCAATGCCATTTGCTCTCAAGTATGTGCAAGAGCCGTATCCGTTTATAAATGCCACGGTCGCCTCTATCTTGCTTCCTAGTGGCCAACGAATTAGGGTTCCGATTTCGAGGATCACCCATCACGTCGAACTTGCCACAATGGAGTAAATCCGCAGCGCCTCCTAACCAATGCAGATTCTCTGCAACTGGAAATGGCTCATGAACTCTTCCGGAAGTTGACCGCCCGAATCAAGTCGACGACGCAGTTTTTGGGCGTCAAACTGGTGGATCATGTCATCGTCGGCGAAGGGACTTATCGTTTCTTCGCCGACCAAGGCGGCCTTTGATTGGGTCGCCTTTATCGATACTTCATCAAAATGAAACCCCTCTTTTCCTATTCACCGAACAACCTCTGTTTGCGGACGTTTGAATCAATAAAGATTTCGCGCGGAGTGTGACGACGGTAGATATGGGACGGCTTTCCGCTGGTCACATCGAATGCCGAACCGTTAACCGCTTTTTCATAATCCGATGGACGAATCCAAATCGCGCCGAGCGGATCGGCCTGCAATTCGTTCATGGTCGTGAGCCAGATCAGGTTCTTGAGCGGCGTCTTCACTGTGAGCAGCTTGACCGCCATGTTGTTTCGGCGTTCGGCGGATTGGGTGACGATCAAGACCCGGAACGGACAAAACTTGAAGTCCTTTCGGGAAAACCCGCACTTCACCGCGAATCCGCCGTTCCGATAGTACTGAGTGTATTGCTTAGCTTTCCTCACCAGACGGCGTAACGTCTCCGTTCCTCGATCCACTTCGAGGAAGAAGTAATGATCAAGGGGTTTGGGCATGTCCTGATTTTGCCTGAGATGAATAAAGCCATCGGGCTTCACCGTTGTTGAGCGGAAGCCGACGAGTTTCTTGAAGTCCACGACGGCTTGATTGACTCGAAAGGCGTGACGTTCCGGATTGACGGTGAATTCTTTGAGCGTGAGGTTGACCTGTTTTTCAATCGCGGGCGCGAGCGCAGATTTCACGTCCATGACCGCGAGTTCGTGGCGAAGCATGAGTTCGCTCACTTGGATTCGCTTTTGCATTTTTGCCCAGCCGAGTTCGAGGAGGGGGTCAAGCATCCCCTCGTCCTTGAGGCTCATATAACCTTTACGGGTGAGGGAGAAGATAGCGGGATCTTGAACGCGGCGCGGGCGCGCGGCGATGAATCCGGCGGCTTGAAGTTTCTGGAGTCGTTTCTTGGCCGCCTCGAAACGACCGTCAAAGTGGAGAGCGGCGGCGTGTTTGATTGTCATAATCCGGCAATCAAGCAGTCCGCGCAGAATCGCTTCGTCGCGCGGCTGTAGCTCGAACCCTTTAGTTCCATTCGTATTTGACATGACAAAAGGATAGCGCGCCCATCGCGTCCGCGCAGGGCTGCGCAATGGGCCGCATTGGCCTACTCCGCTTCGCCCATCCACCGCTCGATCTTGCCCTCAACGCTCGCTCGCGGTTTGCCATACTTCTCTCGTGAGCGCTGGATATGTTGATCCCGTCGGCCATATCGTTTGGCTGCGGGCGGGTAGGTTTGCCCCATGAACGTCTCGCCGTACTCACCTTTCTCCAAAAGCTTCACGCAAATTTGACGGTTGTTCAGTTTGGCCAAGTGGCTTGGACTGTAGCCGAGATCGGCGGTGAGCGCTTCGGCGTCGCCGGGAGAAATCCGAAAAGCGAGAATCGTCCCAGCATTCCCTAGCACGGCGTCGCGGATTTCTTCTCGCAATTGATCGAGATATTGATGAGAAAGTGTCAGGCACAACCGATATTTTCGGGCTTCGGAGAGAATCGAAATGAATGAGTCCGTGGTGAAGTTTTGGAACTCGTCTATGTAGAGATGGAAGGCCTCTCGCTTCTCTTCGGGCATGTCCGTCCGGCTCATGGCGGCCAACTGGAACTTGGAAACAAGAATCGCTCCCAACAGTTTCGAGTTGTCCACGCCCAAGGCTCCTTTGGAATGGTTGGAGATGCAGAAGCACAAATCTTTCGCCTGAATGGTTCGCGCGCAAACCAA
>CAZPIK010000313.1:0-5127 GCA_964586185.1 uncultured Candidatus Sumerlaeota bacterium
CTCGATGTGGGTTGCATACGCGCAGAAAGCGACAACAAAAGGGGTGAGCAAGGAAGCGAGCAAAAGCCAAGCAAGATCGCCACTGTCGTAGGTCAGGTAACGGCGGCTCCCGAAGGCGAAGGCGAGTCCCGCGAAGAGCACGACAAATCCCGTCGCCGCAGCATAAGCGACCGCTCGTCCGCGCGAGGCCGATTTTGTCGCATTGACCCCGAAGGAAGTTTCGAAGCCGTCGTAGAGGAGAAAATATACAAACGTGCAGACGCTGAACAAAATGAACGTGATCCCGCCGAGCATGTAAACCTTGGCGAGATCGGGACTCGGGCGTAAAACGATTTTGAGAGCGGGGTTCACGATGAAAACGAAGAAGGCGATAAACGCGGTGAGCGGAAATGAACGCCGCGCGGCCCATCGCAAGGCCGATTCGCCGGGTCCCCGAGCGAGACTCCGCTCCGCCCATCGTTCAACTCTTTCGATCCACGGCAGCTGGATGAAGAGCGATCGCTCGACCGGCGGAACGGAATCCTGCAGAAACCGCCGCAACTCGTCGGGATCGCCGAACCGCTCGAAGGCGCGTTCGATGAGTCGCTCTTCAAAGAGCGGGCCGCAACTCGGTTCGCCTTTTGTTTCCGACGCGGCGGATTTCGATACTTCTTCTTCGTATGCAGAAACGAGGTGGGCGTAAAGCTCCTCGCGCATTCTGTCTTTGCGCGTTTCCGTGGCGCGGATGGGTCGCACGGCCCGTTCAACGCGGGAGCGCAATTTTGAGGCGGTTAAATCGTTTAAGATCATGTCCAAACCTTTAGGCTTCGAGAATTCGCCCCATCACGCCGACGAAGCCGCGCCATCCCTCGCGACGGCGTTCAAGTTCCTTGCGTCCTTTCGGAGTAAGCCGATAAATCCGGCGACGCGGACCGCGGCGGTCGTTATCCTTTTCCCATTCGGCTTTGACGCAGCCTGATTCTTCCAAGCGATAAAGGGCGGGATAGAGCGTTCCTTCCTTGAGTTTCAGCGCGCCGCGGCCCTCGGCTTCGAGTCGGCGAAGGATTTCAAATCCGTGCGCTTCGCCGCGTTCGAGCGAAGCCAGCGCCATGGTCTCCAAATGACCCCGGAGCGAATCTCCCGCGATTTCGGTCGTTTCGTTCTTCATGACCATATACTTAGACAGACTAAGTATTATTGTCAAGGGTCATTTTGAATGCAAGAAATCTCCGCTGCCCCCATCCGGGGGCTTGAGGACGGGAGCGGCAATCCGTTTCCAGCGTTCGCTACGCTCACGCTTCGCTTTATTTCGTCGCCCCCTCGGGGGCTAATATGCGGAGAGAGAAATACAGAAATGCCCCGAAAAATTTGGACAGGGCGGGGGTTTGAGGGCAGGATGATCCGAACCGCGTCCGCGCGGATGGAGACCCCCTGCGAGAACCTCCTTCTTGTAGGTCGGGACTCCAGTCCCGACGTCGGCTCCGGAGAGCCGACCTACATTTATCGAAAGAAGAACGCCCATGAGACCTACCCAATTGCATCGTTCCGCTGCATTTGTTGTCGCGGCCATCCTGCTATCCGCCACGAGATCGGAGGCTGAGAAAGTCGGTTACGTAGATGTGAAGGCCGTCGCGACGCGCTCCTCCAGCATTCAAGGCGCGGTCAAAGGAGCGGAGGAGAAGCTACGCGTCAAGCAGGAAGAACTGGAGATTCAAATCCGCGATTACCGGGGCGCGCAAAAGGAACTCGAAGCGCGCAAATCGGTTCTGACCGAGGACGAGGCGAAGAAACAGAAGCAAAAGATCGAGGGGATGCGCGACGCCATTGACGCTTCGCAATCGCAAATAGACAAGGAACTTCGCAAGACCGAAAACGACGTGATGGGTCCCGCCGTCGAGCGGATTATTGCGGCAGTGCAAAAGCTCGGAAAGGAGCAAGGATACGATCTGATCTTGACGCAAGACATCATCATCTATGGCTCACCCGCGCTCGATCTGACGCCGCAAGTTGTGCGAATGCTTGATTCGACTCCAGCGCAATCATCCGAGGAATCCTCCGTTGCCGCGCCCGAATCCAAGACAGAAACGCCCAAGACGGAAACCAAGAAAACTGAAACAAAGAAAGGTGACAGCAAGAAGAAGAAGTGAGATGAGTGAGATAGGCAAGATGGGGCGCAAATGAGCGAATCGAAACCGCGAGACCCTCAACTTCAAAAAACGCTTCGTCGTGATATTGAAGCGGAAGGGATCGGCGTTCATTCGGGGCGGCCGGCAAAGCTCCGGCTTGTCCCTGCGCCTGTGAATCACGGTCTTGTCTTCGTCCGCACCGATTTGGAAGGTCAGCCCGAAATTCCCGCGCTTCCGAGCCAAATCAAGACCGAGGCGCTCAAGCGGATGACGGTGCTTGAACGAAAGGATTGGAAAGGGCGCGATCCGCTCGGTTTTGGCGCGTCGGTAGGAATGATCGAGCATCTGCTCGCGGGTTGCGCCGGAATGGAAATCAACAATCTTCGGATCGAATTGAACGGTCCCGAGTGTCCGATTTTCGATGGAAGCGGTATCCCTTACGCGCGATTGTTCAACGAAGCGGGGCTCGAAACCCAATCGGAGAGAACGCGAAGGTTCCGGCTACGAAAACCTGTCGCCCTTCTACGCGATCACGCGGAAATTGTGGCCATTCCGATGCGGTCAACTCGTTACGCGTTCTTTGCTGAATTCCGCCATGCGGGATTGCGCGATCAGCAGGCCACGTTTGATCCGGAAACCGATGACTACGCGGAGATGGTTGCTCCGGCGCGAACATTCTGTTTCTGGAAAGACGTCGAAGGACTCATCGCGGCGGGACTTATCAAGGGCGGCTCGACCGATAATGCCATCGTCCTCAAGGATGGTGAGCCCGTGAAAGTCGGCGAAGATAAAAAGCCACGACGCGATAATGATTTCGAGTATCGCTTTGAGAACGAACTCGCGCGGCATAAACTCCTCGACCTTATCGGCGACCTCGCAATTCTGGGAGGACAAGTTTCGGCGTTTATCACAGCGCGAGCGAGCGGCCACGCGCTCCATCAGGAATTTGCGGCGATGCTTGCGAGCGAAATCGAACCGGAGGAAAGCGCATGAACTCACAATTCTTTTGTCTGCTCATTTGCGCGAGCGTCGTGGCGTTCTCTGTTTCGTGTCGCCGTGGCGAAGAGGCGCATTACGTTGACCCCATTTCGATCACTGTCGTCGCACCCGTTTTGGATGGCGCGCATGAAACTCAAATGTCGTCGGAAACAAAAGCGTCGCTGCAAAATCGGCAATTCGAATCTTCCGGCACGAGCGCTCTGCCCACGGAATCGGCCAACGCTGTGCAAGCGCTGGGCATCGCGCGGGCAAGAGCACGAAGAGAGGCGCTTCGCTTACTCGCTCGCGAGATCGCGGCGATTCCGCTGAACGCGTCAGATACGACCGCCGCTGCCATTTTCTCCCGCGATGCCGAAGCTGCACGACGATTTGAAGATTGGCTCGATACTTCCGCCAAGATCGAACTGACCGGAAACGGCACGGAGGGTCCGATCACGGCAAAAGCTCAAGTTTCCGGAAGCGCATTTGTAGATGCATGGCCTGCCGTCGCATTTGCCACCGCGGGCGATCCAACGGCGCCGCCAATTCCGGAAGGAAGCGATCCGGCAACGGCCGCGCAGGCCGCCGCCGAACAACGCGCCCTTACCGAAGCCCGACGGCAAATCCGCGAAAGGCTTCTCACGCTTAGGATCGGCGGCGAATCGCTGCGTAGTGTGATCGAGCGCGATCGCACAGCCGAACAATCGCTCAATCGAATGATGGGTGACGTCACGGTTGAAAAAACCGAGTTCACGCCGGAAGGAAACTGCGAAGTCACCGCATCGTTCGATCGCGCGAGAGCGCTTGAACTTTTCCCGAATTCGGACGCCGCTCTCGATGAATCAACGGACGAGCCTAAGAAGTGAAACAACCTCGGATCGTCCTCGCTTCCGCGTCGCCGCGTCGTCGCCAGTTGCTCGAAGCGTTGGAGGTCACGTACGAAGTCCTTCCAGCCGGAATTAATGAAGCCGCCGTTCGCGCGGATACCCCGCAGGCGCTCGTGCGAAAAATCGCGGCGGCCAAAGCCGAAGCCGTCGTGCCGAGGGTTTCTGTTCGTGCTGGAGAAAAGGCGCTTGTTCTTTCCGCGGATACCGAAGTCGTTCTAGACGGCGAAGTCTTCGGCAAGCCGCGCGATCGCGAACACGCAAAGGAAATGTTGCGGCGTCTCGCAGGTCGAACCCATACCGTCCACACTGCGCTCGCCATTCAAGAACTTCCGGGCGGATCGCTTTGGCTCGACGGCGCGAAAAGCGATGTGCGATTTCATCCCCTCGCCGATCAAACCATTGCGAATTACGTGGAAACGGGCGAGGCCGATGACAAGGCGGGAGCCTATGGACTCCAAGGCGCGGGAGCCGAATTTATCGCCGAAGTCAGGGGCGAGCTTTCGACAGTCATCGGGCTATCGCTCGCGGCGCTCGAACGAGGCTTGCGCCAGGCGATGGGCGATAACATTTGCTTTGGCGATGAACGAGGTATCCTCAGGCGAGCCTATCCGGATCTCATGAAATCCTTGAAGTTCGAAATTCATCCGGCATCGTGAATCATGAATGTCACGGCCTCACCGCGTCTCGTGTTGTGGTTCATCGCGCTTGCGGTCGTTGCTGCTTATCTACCCTCTCTGCGGAATGAATTCATTTATGACGATGGCGTGGTGATTCTCGATCAGCGTGCGCCGCAGAGTTTCAGCGATGTTGTTCAACTTTTCTGCGAGCGGCATTTTCCTCACCTACCCTACTACCGACCGATTACAAGGACGACACTGCTCCTTCAAAAGACAATCCACGGCGAAAACCCGGCGCCGTTTCACGCGCTAAACGCGATCATGATCGGATGCATATTCCTGCTCGCTTCATGGCTACTCCGAACTCCGGCTTTCGGCATTGCCGAAGAATGGGCGATTTGGGGCGCGGCCATCTTCTCGCTCCACCCCATCGCTTCGTCGTGCGTATATCCGATCTCGTCGGGACGCGAAACTCTCATGCCAACGATATGGATGCTCGCCGCCACTGGCGCGCACTTGCGTGCGGGAACGCGTTGGCAA
>CAZPIK010000314.1:0-3173 GCA_964586185.1 uncultured Candidatus Sumerlaeota bacterium
CAGGCAACCACTGGCTGGTTAGATCCGTGTCAACGGATCAAAAATGGGTGCATATGATTTCCCGCTTACTTGCCTTATCCTTATCATGGAAGTTCAAACTCCTCGTTTATCTCTTTGCCATTGCCACAGGCGTTCTCGTTGTTGCTTGGGGTACAAACCGTGTGCACGAATGGCATAGTGCCTCCGTAATGAGGAAGGCAAAGCAATGTCAGGAGAACTTGGTCAAGATGGAAGGGGCAATCGAGCAATGGGCAATTGATAATCATAAGATGCCAAACGATCCGGTGATCTTTAGCGACATTTTACAGTCAGATCGAGAAGGATTTCTCAAAGTCCCACCGCAATGCCCGTCCGGTGGGAAATACTCGATTTCAATTATCGGAGCAGACCCCGTCTGCAGTTCAGGTTTGCCCGGACATGATTTCGTCAGCATCAGAACTTGTAATTAAATACCCAAAAAATGGGGAAGAGACAGGCGAGACGCCTGTCCTACAATTTGTCGGCTTGAAAAGCCGACCTACGACCTACACCTTCTCCCGCACCTTTGCCCCCATGAGTCCTGAAGGACGGAAAACCAAAATCAAAATCAGGATCGCGAAGACGACGACGTTGGTCCAGCGGGTTTCGATGTAGCCGTCGCTCAAGGCGCGGATGACGCCGATCAATAAGCCGCCCAAGAACGCTCCCGGGAGGCTGCCGATTCCGCCCAGCACCGCCGCCGTGAAGGCGTCCATGCCGACGCGGTAGCCCATCTGGAAATAGATCGTGTTGTTGTAAAGCGCATAAACGACGCTCGCCGCGCCCGCCAGCGCTCCACCGATCATGAACGTCGCGCCGATGACGCGGTCGGCATTGATCCCCATGAGTTGCGCAGCAGTAGGATTTTGCGCGACGGCGCGCATCGCCTTGCCGAGCTTTGTCCGCTTGACGAACCACGTCAGCATGAAGACGAGCGGCAACGTCGAGACGAAAACCATTAAGTCCTTGCGCGTGAAGACGATCTGGCTTTCTTCGCCGAGCAGGTTTGCGTTCGAGAGCAGATCGGGGAAATTCTTGGGAGCCGTCGCCGCGAGTCCGCCGCTAAAAACCTCCATCGGAATACCGCCCCAAAATAATCCAATGTTCATGAGGACGAATGAGACGCCAATGGCCGAGACGAGCGGCGCGAGTTTGGGCGCGGTTCGAAGCGGCTTATAGGCGAGTCGGTCAATTGTCCAATTCAGCGCAGCGCAAAAAACCGCGCTCGCCGTCATGATTCCGATGACTGCTGCATAGGGCGCGATGCCCCCTTGATCGGGATTCAGATTCTCCAGACCGAAAATACCGACCAGCGTCAGCGCAAGAAAACTCCCCAGCATAAAAAGATCGCCGTGCGCGAAGTTGATGAGTTCGATGATGCCGTAAACCATCGTATAACCGAGGGCGATCAAGGCGATGATCATCCCATTGGAGAGTCCGGTGATGAGTTGTTGGATGAGGACTTCGGTCGTGGTCATGGGTTGTAAGATTGAAGAATGGCTGAAGCCTTAGACGAGAAGTCGCGCTAAAGCGCGCTCATCGAATAAGGTGGCATCTTTCCCCCGGCTGAAATCGGGGTCATTGAAAGTGAGCAGGCTAAAGCCTGCTAAACAGAGTCCGAGAACCGGGTTGACTCACAAAAGGGTGAGTCAGCCCGCAGAATCATGCACGATTTTCACCCGCTTGCAAACCTTCGATGCGCTATTGTAGTCTTTCCAAGTAGGGTAGGGTGCAATCGCTTCAATTGAAGCCAGATTCATACTTATTAATGGCACCGCGTCCCATTGAATCAAGGAGAGTTGTATCATGATCGCCAAACACATAAGAAATGCGTCCCGCTTGGGGGCAAGTCTCTTGATCGGCGGAGCGTTGGCTCTTGGTAGCGTCGCGCAGGCTGCGCCGACCTTCAGCAAAGAGGTCGTCCGCATCTTCCAAAACCGGTGTCAGGAATGCCATAGGACGGGAGTTCAGTTTACGCCGATGGGGCTGATGAACTATGAAGAGGCGCGTCCTTGGGCGAAATCGATTAAGAAGACCGTGGTCGAGCGGACGATGCCCCCTTGGCACGCCGATCCCAACCACGGCAAATTCAGCAACGACCTCACGATTCCCGAGGAAGAGGTCAAGACCATTGCAGATTGGGTTGATGCGGGTGCTCCCGAAGGAGACAAGGCCGATCTTCCTGAGCCGAAAAAGTTTGCCGAGGGATGGCAGATTGGCGAGCCGGACGTCGTCGTTGATATGGGGCGCGAGTTCAATGTACCCGCCGATGGCGTGGTTCCCTATCAGTTTTTTGCGGTCAAGACCGATTTCGGCGAAGACAAATATATTGAGGCCATGGAAGCCCGCGCAGGTAATCTCGACGTCGTTCACCATATCGTGATTTACGTTCGCAATCCGAAGGAGGGCGTTCAGCTTCCGGATAATCTCGACATGATGAGCGCGGGATTGCTCGGCGCGCTTTCTCCGGGGAATACCCCTTCGCGTTATGAGCAAGGCAAAGGCAAGCTCATCAAAAAGGGCGCGACGATCATCTTCAATATGCACTACACGACGAATGGCAAGGCGGCTACGGACAAATCGTATCTTGGCCTTCGGTTCCAAAAAACGCCCGTCAAGCAGCAGATCGTGACGCGCGGGATCGCCAACGTCGGATTTGAAATCCCGCCTCACGCGGTTCGCCACGAGGTCAAGTCCACGCACAAGTTTGCGAAAGACGTGACGCTCATCAGCCTCATGCCGCACATGCATTATCGAGGCAAGGACTTCATCTACACGGCGGTTTTCCCCGATGGGCGCGAGCAGGTGCTTCTTTCCGTTCCGCGCTACGACTTCGATTGGCAGGTCTATTACTATTTGAAGGAGCCTCTGAAGCTCCCCGCGGGTAGCCGGATTGATTGCGTCGCCCACTTCGACAACACAAAAGAACAAGCCGACGGGCGCAATTACTTCGATCCCGACAAGCCGGTCCACTTCGGCGAACAAAGCTGGGAAGAGATGATGATCGGCTGGCTCGATTATACGGTGGATTCCGAGAATCTGCTGATCGGCCAGACCGCGCCTCCGGTGGCAGCCACGGCGGGTGGTGCGCAGTAAATAACCAATTGCTTGAAATGGTCTTATACGGAAGCGGCGGGATTCGTTCCCGCCGCTTT
>CAZPIK010000314.1:3183-5125 GCA_964586185.1 uncultured Candidatus Sumerlaeota bacterium
ACTAGCCATGAAGAAGGGCACTCGAACAAACATTCTCGCCACCGCGCTTGCGTGCGTCTGTGTGGGACTCGCGATTCCCAGCTACTATTTCTTGAATCCCCAAGCTGTAAATTTCCGCGCCATTGGCAAATGGATGAAAGCAGTAGAATCCCAACGCTTGGCGTACGAATCGAATGAGAAAATCAACATGCATGTGCGTTGTTACACAGGCGGCGACGGAGTTATCCGAGTTCAATTATTCGACCCTGCAGACGACGCGCAGACGACCCGCACAATGAAGTTCATCGAGTCGCTTCGACCTCCCAGACCTGTATGGTGGGATGTGTACCGGAAAGATGGCACCGAGTACCATTTCGTTCAGGAATTACCTTACCTGAATGCCCGCAAACCCAAGGAGGGTGCGCATCAGTTTTCTGAGTCGCCTCAATGAAGTTTGAGGGATGCATGTCGGGGTTTGCGTTTCCTGTAGTCCCCGCAATGTGACGGCGGATCGTGAACCCGGAGGGTTCTCAGCCATTAGCCGGTGGTTGAGCGAAGCGACACCACCGGAAACGCGGCCCGCATTTTCGCACACCGAAGTGGGTGCCAGAGAATCTTCGACCCACTTCGGGGTCGCGATTTTAGGGCGCGTTCCGGGGGTATCGGCCTTCGGCCTCGACCCCCGGCTAATGGCTGCCATCCCTTCGGGATACGGTGTGAATACCGCTCGAAATCCTTCTTCGGCTGCGTGATCAGGGCGTACTTTGCTCGCCTAACCGTGGATCGATTTCTCCAAGACGTTTCAAGTATTCGCGCGTTTCGCCGACGCCGGGAGTTTTCAGTTCGCCGTCGAGTTCCAAGACTTTGTTGAAGGCCGTTGATGCGCGTGTAACCGCTTCGGCGGCTTCGAATTTTCGATCCAGTTTTTTTGCGGCGGCGGCGATCGTCGAGGCTACAAGACCCAGTTGGAAATGGTACAAAGGATCAGTTGGCGCGAGCCGAATGGCCTTTTCAATGTTTTCGCCCGCCATTTTGAGAAGGAACATTTCTTCGGGTTTCTTGGCCTTCCCCCAATTGCGGTAAAGTTGCATTCCCGTTTGGCTGGCCGCGAGCGCAGCTTTGACGGGATCGTTCGCGTTTTCAAGATTGGACAGAGCATCATCCAGCGTGGGCGGGGCCGCGGCTTCCATCGCTGCTTCGATTCGTTCTCTCGGACGCAGAGGGCGATCTTCGGGGCGACCTTCCTTAATCCGCTCGGCGACTTTTTCCGCGACCATTTCACGCAATATCGGTCGCGGATTCAAAGTTACGGGTGTGGGTGTTGATGCAAGTGTTGGCGACGTAACGGCTGCCGCGGCTGTCGCTGGAGCTACGGCTGCGACTTCCTTTTTCCTCGGAAATGACTTGGGCTTCGGAGCTACGCGGTTCTCGACTTTTGGTTTGAAAGGATTAACTCCCGGAGCGACGCTCGCGGGAGTTGCTTGCGTCGGCGGGGCTGCCAGCGCAACTTCGGGAGTCTTTGCGGCGGATTGATTATTGATAACATAAATCACGGCCGCAAATCCCCCAACCACAATCACGAGTAACGCCGCAATGCTCCACATCATAAGTCGCACCGATTTCGCGGCGGCGACCTGCGCGGCGATCGGAGCCGTCATCGTTACGTCGTCGGGTCCCAACAAGCCGTGCGCCCGACCGCCGGGAGCCGTAAGAGTTGGGCCGAGCGTGGAAGGATTCGATCCTGGAGTCTGAGGAGTCGGGGCGGTTTTGGTCGGTGTGCCGCTTCCCGTCGGATAGGGAAAGACGATACCCGCCTGACCCGGATTGATTCCCGGCATATCGCCAAGTCCCGCTGTGTTGAGTCCGGCGAGCGCGGCATCAAGCGCAAGAATGAATTCTTCGGCGCTCGCGGGACGATCCTCGATTTCAAATGAAGTCGTTGATTTGAGCAGAGGCCGCAAAA
>CAZPIK010000315.1:0-5116 GCA_964586185.1 uncultured Candidatus Sumerlaeota bacterium
GGGTGAAGCGAAGCGGAACCCTGGGGGACGGACGCCTAACGTCCAAGCCCCGGAAGGGGCGACGGAACACATGGATTTCGCGTAGCCACCGGGCGATGCGGGCAACAACAATTTCTTGTTCTGGCGCTTATTCCGTCGCCCCCATTCGGGGGCTTGAAATTCTGCGTGTTTCCACCCAGGGTTCCGCTCGCCTGCGGCTCGTTTCACCCTGGGCTTTATTACGCCGCCCGCTCCGCGCGCTGAATTTCTTGCGAATCGTGCGTATGCGTCAACGATCTGAAATTGGCGCGGCGGATTTACCAACTTGTGTGAGGTATGGGTCATGATAAGCCGCAAAGCTCTCCCTCCGTTGGGTCGTTACATTTTTTGAGATTCTTCGCATCATTCGCCGCCCGTGCTCAAGCAAACAATTCTTTGATGAGACGGGCATTGTAAGTGAGCTGGACGGGACGACCGGTCTCGGTGTGGAGATGCTGATGCGGATCAATTCCCATCTTTGTGTAAACCGAGGCGACGAGGTCTTGCGGCGCGTAAATATTGTCCGAAGCGTAGTAACCCTTGACGTCTGTCGCGCCGACGACCTGTCCGCCCTTGATGCCCGCGCCCGCAAGAAAAACGCTCATCGCATTCGACCAGTGATCGCGTCCCCCTTTTTCATTAATGATGGGGGTGCGGCCAAACTCGCCCATGCAAATCACCAGAGTCGTAGCGAGCAAGCCGCGATCCGAGAGATCGTTCACAAGAGCGGCGAGTCCCTGATCGAGCTTCTGCGATTTGCCGTTTTTAAGGCTCTTGAAAATCGTCTCGTGGTGATCCCATCCGCCGTAATAAATATTGATGAACGGAACGCCGACCTCGACAAGCCGCCGCGCAAGTAGGAAGCGCTGCCCCAGCTCATTGCGACCGTATTTTTCACGCATAGCGTCCGGTTCGCGGGTGATGTCAAAAGCGGCCTGAGCTTCCGGCGAAGAAACGAGATCATAGGCTTGCGAGTAATAGCTATCCAGACCGACGGCAGGATCCATCGCCGCGGGATCGCTCATACGGAGCATTCTATCAAGCGAAGCCCGCAATTCGCGCCGGGTCTGCGCGCGTCCCTCGCTGATTCCTTTGGGCAACACAACGTCGCTGACCTTGAAATCCTTTTCATCGGGATCACCGCTGATCACGAAGGGCGCATGCTGAGCGCCGAGAAAAAACGGACCGCCCGACCGCGCTTTATTTGGCATCGCGATATAAGCGGGCATTCCTTTTTGCTGACCACGGAAATAGGAAACGACCGAACCCATCGAGGGATGGAAGGAAGCGTTTGCGCCGCAGTTGACCGGCATCGGCGTCGGCAATCCGGTCATCATGTAATGATTGCCCGCACCGTGATTGTTTTGATTGTGACAAATCGAGCGGACGATGCAGGACTTGTCGGCGATTTTTGCAAGCTCCGGCAGAATCTCGCAATACTCGATCCCATCCACGTTGGTCTTGATCGGTTTGAACTCGCCGCGAATCTCGGCGGGGGCGTTGGGCTTCGGATCGAACGTTTCGTAATGGCTGGGTCCGCCATCGAGCCAAACGACGATGCATTTAATGTTATTCGTGCTCGCGATTCTTTCGGTCGTCTCTGCCGCTGCCGCTCCGCGCAGACGCAGCAGGTCGGTCATTCCGAACCCCAAAAGCGAAGCTAGCCCGACTTGAATAAAATCGCGGCGGGCGATGCCTTCGCAGTTGCAGTGGGGTTTGCTCATGATCGCATTTCCCTGACACTAATGATTGAACACGAATTCGGCGGAATTCACCACCATCCACATGATGTCTTCCGCGGCGGTCTGACGCGACGCCCCAGGAGCATTGAAAATAATTTCCGAAGCTTTCGCAAGTTCATCGGGCGTCGGAGGACGACTATAACCTGCGAGATAAATATCCTCGATGATCGCTTTGATCGAAACATCCTCGCTTTTGACGAGGTTCGCCACCCGTCCCGTCGGATCGGCGATCAGAGCTTGAAGTCCATCTGAATTCATGAGGTGCAGAGCCTGGACGAGACTCGTCTTCGAATCGCGCTCGCAGGTGCAATCCTGACTCGAATCGGGGCGACCGAAGGCGTCCATAAAAGGCGATGGAATATTGTTGCTCCACGTCTCGATGGCGCGCGCTCCAAAGGGAAGTCCCTTAAATTCTTCGTGAGTCCCCGTGAGGTCACTCACGGCATCGAGCAGAACTTCCGCGCGGAGCCGACGGCGATACGAGCGGGCAAAGTTTTCGTTATCGGCAATATTTTCCGGCCGCGACTCGGAGCTTTGCTGATAGACCGCCGAAGTCGTGATGGTTTTGATAAGATGTTTGAGATCGAAGTCGTGCTTTACGAAATCCGCGGCAAGCCAATCGAGCAGCGCGGGATTGCTCGCGGGATTCGAGGCGCGGAAATCATCCACGGGTTCGACGATGCCGCGTCCCATGAGATCAGCCCAAACGCGATTCACAATGGCATGAGCGAAGAAGGGATTATCGAGGCGGGTCATCCAATCGGCGAGCCGAACGCGCGGATCAATGCCCCCTTCGACATTGACCCATTCACCCGTGAGCGTCACCGGCTTCATCACTTCGCCGGTGATGGGGTGACTCACCTTACCGCCGGGTCGGTGATAAATGAATTCCGTGCTACCTGAAATAGGGGGAGAAAGACCCGTGCCTTTGTGTCCGACTTCACCAAAGAAAGAAGCGAGTTGATAGAAATCCTGCTGGCTCCATTTTTCGTTCGGGTGGTGATGGCATTTTGCGCATTCCATTCGCACGCCTAAGAAAATCTGGCTGACGAGCGTCGTGACTTCTTCGGGGGTTGTGCGATCTCGGAAAACCACGGAGGGTCCATCGCGGTGGGTCGTTCCTTGAGCCGTGATGATCTCGCGGACGAACTGATCGTAAGGCTTGTTCTCGCGAAAACTCCGGCGAATCCAAAGATCAAAAACATAGACGCTTTTGACTCCAACACGCGCGGGGTTCGGGCGGATGAGATCGCCCCACTTGGTCGCCCAGAAATCGGCATATCGCGGGTCGGCGAGCAAACGATCCACAAGTTTCACGCGCTTCTTTGGATCGGTATCGGCAAGAAACGCGCGGGTCTCTTCGACGGTCGGCAGCGATCCGGCAATGTCGAGACTGGCGCGTCGTAAATAGGTCGCATCATCACACGGCGCGGAGGGAAAGATACCGAGTTTCATCAATCGGCGATAGACCAGACGATCAATCTCGTTATTTGTGGGAAGGCTAAAATAATGTTCGGGATAAATGGGTTTATCAGCGGGCACGGCGACTCGGGCGACGTCCACCAATCCCATATAACGCGCGACGACGGCGTTCTCGCCCGAAAGCGTGCCCATGCGCAATCGTCCGTCCTCGCCGACAGCAACGATTTCCGGATTGTTGGAGCGATACGATGCGAGTTCAGTGACGTCGCGAACGCTGCCATCGGAATAACGCGCCTGCACGATGAGGGGCTGCGTGGATTCCTTCGGATAAATTCCATCAGGCGGAAAAACGCGAAGTTCCGTGATCTTGGGCTCGTCGGTTTCCTCGTACGGCAGTCCAGAAGCAATCCATTGTTGAAGCGTGTAATAAAATTCGGAGTCGCGACTGAATCGTTGTCCGCCGCCGTGCTTGATCGAAAGAGTGGGCTTTAAGAGAAAAAGGCTTTGATCGGGCGCGGCGGGCGAAATGCGGCGGCCACGATCCTCTTTCACGATATGGCGATAATCCGAAACCGGATCGTGCGCAAACACGGAAAGCTTGAAACCGGCCTGGCCCGATGCCTTGGCATGACACTCGCCCGCATTGCACCCTGCGCGGCTCAATATCGGCAGAATATCGTTCGTGAAACTGAGCGGCCTCACGCGCGCGGGCAATACATGAACTTCGATTGAAGCTGATCTTCCCCCGAGCTTCGCCGTCAGCACGGCTTTACCTTCGCCCACGGGCTTAATGACGCCCGCCTTGTCAATTACGGCAATGGCCGGGTTATCAATACTCAACGCCGCCGCCGCCGTTTGGTCGCTGGAAATATGCCTTTCGGATTCACCCGTGACGAGAATCCGATGCGGCTTGGCGTCCGACCGGAGCTTTAATTCGGTGGGATAAATGTGAATCGCGGCGAGCGCGCTTTTGGAATTGGATGTAACCGCCGCGCGCGCCGATTCAACGCAGAAGAAACAAAAGACAAAAAGAAAGAAGTGCACAAAACGAAACTTCATGAATATGTTATCGCTGAATCATGGCCTGTGCGAAACATCTATTTTGGTGGCGGCCAGGGAACCCGACCCGCTGAACCCGTAACGATCCCATTGTCCTCCGTTAGGGGCGTCCACAGGGCTTGGGTAAGGGCACCTCTGGCCACTATTGTGGAAAAGATTAGGAAGATGATTCGCCGGTTCTCCATGGGTAACATCTCCAATTCATCAGCAATTACAATGTGTAAAGTAGGTCAACTATTCGCGAGCGTAGTCGCCCCGAACATGGCCTGGTCGAGCGAGTTCCACGCCAGATTCTGACCCGCTCAAATTTCCCCGCGCGAAATCCTGCAGGGATGGCTATGATGCGTCGGATTGGAGTCTTTCCGCATGTCTAAGCCGCCCTACCGCATCGGAGTTCTCTCGGATACGCATGGACTGCTCCGTCCGGAAATCTTCAAGATATTCGAAGGGGTGAATTTGATCCTTCATGCGGGTGACGTTGAAGGCGAGGAGCTGCTGACTGAACTTGAAACCCTTGCGCCCGTTAAGGCCATCACAGGCAATGTGGATTTTCCCTCGCGCGCGGGGCTCCTGCCGATCACGCGTACGCTCGAAACTCCCGCTGGTCGGATCGCCATGACGCACGGGCATTTGGAAAAAGCGCCTTCGACCCGTCCCGAACTCATGGTCAAGTATTTCGCCGATTTCAAACCCGACATTATTATTTACGGCCACAGCCATGTTCCGAAACTGGAGTTGGTCGAAGGTGTAAGAGTTTTCAATCCCGGTGCGGCGGGACACGGGCGGTTTGGTCACGGACCTTGCATCGGCCTCATCATCCAGAATCCCGACGGCCCCGCCTTGATCGAACACCGGCCCCTGCCGTGGAAGAAACA
>CAZPIK010000316.1:0-5102 GCA_964586185.1 uncultured Candidatus Sumerlaeota bacterium
TTTCCCTCGGTCAAACTCAACATGGTCGTGATGAAGGGGATCAACGAAAGCGAGATTGGCGAATTCGCGCGGATGACGTTCGATCACGACGTAGCCGTCCGGTTCATCGAATACATGCCGATTGGCGCGGTCGAGCAATGGGGTCGCGAGCGGGTCGTCCCTTCGGCGGAAATCCGCAACCGAATCGAAACCGAGTTCGGCGCGCTGGAGCGGCTCGAACAAGATTCAACGACGGCGGGACCCGCGCGGTATTGGCGCATTCCCGGCGCGCGCGGAAAAATCGGCTGCATCAGCGCCGTGACCGAAGAATTCTGCGCGGGGTGCAACCGAATGCGCCTGACCTCCGACGGCAAACTGCGCGGCTGCCTCATCAGCAACGGCGAGGTGGATTTGCGCGAGGCGTTCCGCGCGGGTGCCGACGACCGCGACATCCACGAACTGATTCTGACCGCCGTCCGCAACAAGCCCGAACAACACCACATCAACGACGGCATGTATCAAGTTCCGACTTACGGCATGATGCAGCTAGGCGGATGAAAACCTTCTTTCATTCTTTCTCCCACTCCCACTCATACTCTCCCTCTTACGCGGAATTCATCCATCCTCCGCATCCTCTTCATCCCTGTCTAAAATCTTGTCGGTTACCCCGTGTCCATTTTTTGTTGCCTTTGTCGGTCAATTCGGCGAATCCTTGAATCCTTCAAGTTTTGGGAAAGGGGAATAGCGCTTGGCGTTTTTCACGGACATGACGGGACTTGAAAAGTTTTACCTCATCTGCGCGGTCGTGGGAGGACTCATCTTCATGATGCGGACGGGTTTGCAGATGATTGGATCGGATCATCACGGCGCGGATCACGACGTGGGGGGTGACGCCGATGCCAGTTTCAATCTCTTCTCGATTCACGGGCTGACCGGTTTTTTTGTCATTTTCGGCCTCGTGGGACTCGCGATGCTGAAGCAGAGCGGCGCGTCGGAGGGTTGGTCGGTCGTTGCGGCGTTCTTCGCCGGAAACGCCATGCTCTTCGCCGTTGCGGCGCTCTCCTCTTTCATGCTGAGTCTGCAGTCGAGCGGCAACCTTGATCTCCAAAACGCGGTCGGCAGCGAGGGAAGCGTTTACCTTTCGATTCCCGAAGCTGGAACGGGCAAAGCGCAGGTCACATTCCAAAACCGCCAGAGCATTCTCGAGGCTGTCTCTGAGGACAAATCGGCGATTAAAACGGGCGAGCGTGTTCGCGTTGTAGGTATTGTCAATGGCAACGTATTAGTCGTGAAAAAAGTTTGATTCCCAAAATGGAAAGGAAGACTTATGCCGATTGATTTTCAAGGTGGCTGGCTTTGGGTTGCGGCGGTCGCGTCGGCGATCATCATCCTTCTCGTGTTGCTGATGTTCCTCGCGTCGCGGTACCGGCGTTGTCCGTCGGATCGCATCCTCGTCGTTTACGGAAAGGTCGGCGCGGGTCAATCCGCGCGGTGCATCCACGGCGGCGGCACGTTCGTCTGGCCGCTCATTCAGGATTACGCCTACATGGGACTTGTTCCCATGGCGATTAATATCCCGCTGCAAAACGCCCTGTCGCAGCAAAATATCCGCGTCAACGTTCCGAGCACGTTCACCGTCGGCATCAGCACCGATCCGGCGATCATGAACAACGCCGCCGAGCGTTTGCTCAATCTCGGATCGCAGGAAATCGAAACGCTCGCGGGCGAAATCATCTTCGGCCAGCTGCGTCTCACCGTCGCGTCGCTCACCATCGAGCAGATCAATCAGGATCGCGAAAGTTTCCTCGAAGCCATCCGTCGAAACGTCGAGCCGGAATTGAATAAGATCGGTCTCTATCTGATCAACGTCAACATCACCGACATCACTGACGAATCAAATTATATCCAGAGCATCGGTCGCAAAGCCGCCGCCGAGGCCATCAACCGCGCGAAGATTGACGTGGCCGTGCAGGAAAAAACCGGCGCCATCGGCGAAGCCGAAGCCAATCGCGAGAAGGTCGTTCGCGTCGCTGAAAACACCGCGTCGGCCGATAAAGGTCAGAAGCAGGCCGATGCCGACCGCCGTATTTTCGTTCAGCAACAGGAAGCCGAAGCCATTGCTGGCGAGAATAAAGCCAAGGCTCACATCGCCGAGACCAACGCCGAACTTGCCATCAAGCAGGCCGCCGCGACGCAAAAGGGCGAAGTCGCCAAGCGTCAGGCGATGGTTGAGATTCAGCGCGCTCAATACCTCGCCGAAACGGAACGGCTGACCGCCGAAGAGGTGGCGCAAAAGGAAATCGAGAAGCGGAAGATCGAGATTGCCGCCGAAGCCGAAGCCTCGCGCATCCGACTCGAGGCCAAAGGTCAGGCCGACGCCGTGCTACTTAAATACCAAGCTGAGGCCGAAGGTATTCGCAAGGTTCTCGAAAGCAAGGCCGCTGGCTATCACAATCTCGTGACCAGCTGCAACGGCGACGCCAAGGCAGCGGCGACGCTTCTCATGGTCGAAAAGATCGAGCAGATCGTTGAACTGCAAGTCGAAGCGATTCGGAATCTGAAAATTGACAAGGTCACGGTTTGGGATTCGGGTCGCGGCGACGGTGGCTCCTCCACCGCAAATTTTGTTTCCAGCCTCATTCAGAGCGTACCGCCGCTTCAAGATGTGGCGCGCATGGCGGGGGTCGAACTGCCCGACTATCTGGGACGAGTTACCGAAACCGAAAGTAAGGAGCCCGCAAAATCGTAAGTCGGCTTTGCGATGCTCGCGCGAAACTTCGATAAATTCTTTTTTGAGCCGTGCGACGCGCGAGGGCTGAACGTTTTCCGCATCCTCTTCTGCGGCGGAGTGCTCCTGCAGATTGTTGGCGAGTGGACACGGTTCGCCGAGTACCATTCGATAGGTGTTTATCATTCGATTCCGGCGCTGGCGTGGATCGGCCTCTTGCCTCTATCCGTCTATCGGATCATTCATCTCGCGTTGATTCTTGCTCTCGCGACTTCGGCGCTCGGGATTTTCACCCGCGCGTCGTTGGCCTCGGCCTGCGCGCTCTTTTTTCTCTTCATCGGCACGTCGCTCGGGTTCACCAAATCGCCGCTCCACGATTACGTTTTCCACTCGAAGAATATCGTCGTCCCCGTGCTCCTGATTCTTGCCGTCGCGCCGGGTGTGGATTTTTGGACGCTCAAACGATGGTTTCAAAAGAGAACGGCGCCGCCGGTCGCGCCGATGATCCCGCAATGGCCTGTGCGTTTGATCCAGCTCGCGATTATCGCCGCTTACTTTGGCGCGGGCTACGTGCGGTTCTTGACGAGCGGATGGTCATGGGCCGATGGTCACACGCTTCAAGGCATTCTCATCTACAAGCATCTTCTCAACGAATCGAAAATCGGATGGTGGCTGGCGTCGGATACCGGACTTTGCAAGTTGCTAAGCGTCGGGACATTTGCGTTCGAACTTTCTTTTCTTGCTGTTCTCTTCCTCAGACGAGGACGGTGGGGTTACATTTTGGGCGGAATCGTTTTCCACATCTTTATCTTGCTGACGATGAACATCAATTTTCTCCGCTATTTCGCGATCAGCTATTTGATCTTTATCGAATGGGACATTTGGAAGCAATGGATCGGCGCGATCCGCAAGTCAACCGCTCCTATTGAATCGCGCGACAACGTCGAAATCAGCCCAACCACGGTGCTCAACGATTACAACACGCAAGTGTCGTTCATCGTCGCCACACTCATTCTGCTCTTCGCGCCCATCTTTCTCCGCATCGAGTCGTGGCCGCTCAGCGACTACCGCGTCTTTCCCGCGCGGTATCGTCCGGATTGGGTGGAAGTCGTGCGTCTGCGAGCCGTCATGAATTCAGGCGAAAAAGTCTGGCTCTCGGATGAACACGTATTGGGCGCGGTGGACGTGATCTCCAACCGTCTCGCTCAGTACTACAACTCGCGCAATCTCGAACAAGCACGTGAATACGTCGCCAGCCTTCGGAACATTTTAAAGAAGAACGACGACCGTTCGCGCATCGTCGGTCTCGAAGCAGTGCAACGCACGGTCATATCCTCGCCTTCAAAAGAATTCCGTATAGAGGAGAAGCTATTGTTCTCGGTAGATTTTGTTCCAACAGGAAATCCATAAGCCCGAGCCGCCTTCAATTCAATCATTCGGTCTTTGCTTGTTTCTCCGCGTTCTTCGCGCTCTTGGCGGCAAAGCATTCCATATTGCTTCTCGCGCAATTTCAAAAAGACAATGACCCGGACAGCTCTGCTGTCCGGGTCATCGTTTTCTTTGGGGTAATTTCGGAGTCGCTTTTAACGTTTCTCGAGCTTGCTTAGGGACGGGATGCGGCGGTTTGTGCTTTGTCCAGTGGGCCAGCGCCCGGTGTTGCTCGGAGAATCGTCCTTTTTACTTCGATATTTCCCCGCTTCGCCTCCGCCGGTTTAACCCGACGAAAAGCGACGAATGAAAAAAGCCTACTACTTCTTCTTCTTGGCGGCTTTCTTCGGGGCGGCTTTCTTCGCCGCTTTCTTCGCTGCTTTCTTGGCCATGATTCAATCTCCTCTTCCTGTAGTTACAATGGTGTTTGACCGCACCCCAATTTGCCGTGGGTTTCTTCCGAGAGTTCAGGTTCGCTTGCGCGATGAAGACCTGAGGGCGGGTCTCGGACGTGAAACTTTTTCCTACTTCGGATTCGGCAAACCTCAACCGACTCTTAACGAATCAGTTGATGTCTATTTTTTCCTTCTTGCGAGAATTCTTGTCAAGCTGAAAAAGATTGCGCGCGCGAATTTTTGCGCGAGCGTACCCGTTTTCTTTTTTCGCGCGGCGTGCGATGCTCAATTCTCGATACGGTTTTGTGCCGCGTAAAATTCGACTCACGCATAAGGTCATGCATCATGAACACGATCCGACATTTGGAAAAAAAAATTTTCGCGCTGCTCTCAACGTGCGCGTTCCTCGCATCGCTCGCGTCGCACATTTGCGCCGAGGAGGAGAAGGTTTCACTGCGTCTCGCGCAACTTTCCGCGCCCGTTGAAATTGTGTTCGATGCGTTCGACATCCCGCACATCTACGCCGCGACCTCCGAGGACGCCCACTGTGCGCTCGGCTATCTTCACGCCAG
>CAZPIK010000317.1:0-5093 GCA_964586185.1 uncultured Candidatus Sumerlaeota bacterium
CATGACGATGATTCCGGTCGAGCCGAGATACGTTCCGAGTTTCTTCGGTTCGTCGTAATCCATGATGAGATCGAGTTCGTCCTCGAACAGCATCGGCACGGAACTGCCGCCCGGCGTCACGGCTTTCAGTTTGTTGCCATCGCGAATGCCGCCCGCGTAATCGAAAATCAGTTCGCGCAGCGTGATCCCAAGCGGCGTCTCGTAATTGCCCGGTTTGCGAACGTGCCCGCTGATCGAATAGACCTTGGGTCCCGATGATTTTTCATTCCCGATGGATTTAAACCACGCGACGCCCTTTTGGAAAATCAGCGAAACGCAGGCCAGAGTTTCGACGTTATTGATGACCGTCGGACGGCGATAAAGACCCTCAATCGCAGGAAACGGCGGACGAAGCCTCGGATAACCCCGCTTCCCTTCGATGGATTCGATAAGCGCGGTTTCCTCGCCACAGATGTAAGCCCCAGCGCCGGTATGAACATGGATATCGAGCGAGAAATCGGTTCCGAAAATTTTCTGACCGAGCAACCCAGCCGCATAGGCCTCGTCAATCGCCTTTTTCACCTCGCGGATGCAATCGAAATACTCGCCGCGAATATAAATGTAGGCCGTTTCAGCGCGGACGGCGTAAGCGCAAATCGCGACGCCTTCCAACAGAAGATGCGGACGCTGTTCCATCACCGGACG
This sequence comes from uncultured Candidatus Sumerlaeota bacterium, assembly GCA_964586185.1. Lineage (GTDB taxonomy): Bacteria > Sumerlaeota > Sumerlaeia > MVZB01 > JAJFLK01 > CAZPIK01. The sequence continues at coordinate 685 of CAZPIK010000317.1, forward strand.
ATTGCTGAACGTCCCCGGTTCGCTTTCGTCGGCGTTGACGCAGACGTAATGCGGACCCTTCTTCTCTTTCGGCAGGAATCCCCATTTGACGCCAGCGGGAAATCCCGCGCCGCCGCGACCGCGCAGGTTTGCGTCCTTGACCATCGCCGTCACTTCGTCCGGCTTATGTTCGAGCACCGCGCGCTTTAAACCCTCGTAGCCGCTCTTGGCGCGGTAATCGGCAAGACTCTCCACCCAGCCGTTCAGGCAAACACCCGTGACCCCTTCAGTCAGGATCGGTTTGAAGTCAATGTTGCCCGCCAACGCCATTTATCGCGAACCCCCGTCGTAATTTCCGCGCCGACATTTCTCGATGATCTCATCCACCTTCGCCCGAGTGAGCTTGGTTTCCATTTTGTCGTTCACAAGCATCAGCGGCGCTTCGCTGCATGCGCCCAAGCATTCCGCACGTTTGATCGTGAACCTCCCATCGGGCGTCACTTCATCCACGCCGACGCCCAGCTTCTCTTTCAAATACGCAAGCAACCCATCCGAACCGCACAGCGCACACGGCAGCGTTCCGCAAACCCAGAACACGTTTCTTCCGACGGGCTTCCGATGGTACATGATGTAGAACGTCACCATCTCCATCACTTCCGCGGGTTCCATCTCGCAAATCTCGGCGATCTCGTTCATCGCTTCCGGCGTGATCCAGCCGTATTCTTTTTGTGCAAGATACAGCACGTCCATCACGCCCGAACGCCGGACGGGATAGCGCTTCATGATCGCTTCGATCTCGGCGGCCTTGCGGGTTTTGAGTGGGATCGTGGGAGTCGCGGTTGCGCTCATCGGTCAATCTCCCCCAGCACCAAATCGAGCGATCCGATGACGGCCACCACGTCAGCGATTAGCGAACCCTCACTCATTTTGCTCAGCGACTGCAAATTCACGAACGATGGGCTGCGGATATGGAGCCGATAGGGCCGCGATCCCCCTTCGGTGAAAATATGGAAACCGAGTTCGCCCTTCGATGCTTCAATCGGCTGATAAACTTCGCCGGGCGGAGTTTTCAAACCTTCGGACGCGAGCAGGAAATGGTGGATCAAATCCTCCATGCTCTGCTTGACCTTCTCGCGCGGAGGATACATGACTTTCGGATTGTCTATATTGATCGGACCGTCTTTCGGCATTTGCTTCAGGCACTGCTTAATGATCTTGGCGCTTTCGAGCATCTCCTGCATCCGTACCTCGAACCGCGCATAGCAGTCGCCCTCGGTTCGCGTCGGAACATCAAATTCGACCCGATCATAAACGAGATAAGGATTCGCCTTACGGATATCCCACTTGACCCCCGACCCGCGCAACGAAGAACCGGTCAGGCAGAGATCGAGCGCCTGCTCGCGGGTAATCTTGCCAATGCCGCGCGTGCGATAGACGAAGATGTCATTCAGCGTCAGCAAATCGGAGTATTCGGCGTGCTTGCTTGGGAAATCATTCACAAACTTTTCGACGCGATCGAGCCACCCCTCGGGGTAATCCTTCGCCACTCCACCGACCCGCATATAACTAACCGTGAATCGCGCCCCGGCAATTTCCTCGAATAGATCGTAGATCGTTTCGCGCTCGCGGAAGGTGTAAAGGAAGATTGAAACCGCGCCGATCTCCATTCCATGCGTCCCAAGCCAGAGCAAGTGACTCGAAATCCGCGCGAGTTCGCAAAGAATCGTCCGCAGGTATTTGCATCGCTCGGTAATCTCGACGCCCAAAAGTTTCTCAACCGCCGTCACGTAAGCCGTGTTATTCGCCATCGGCGAAAGGTAATCGAGCCGGTCGGTGTAGGGGATGAACTTGTGGTAGGTCTTGACCTCGGCGATCTTCTCTTTGCCGCTGTGCAAATAACCAATATGCGGCACGAGCTTGAGCACGGTCTCGCCTTCGAGATCGAGCACGAGCCGCAAGACCCCATGCGTCGAAGGATGCTGCGGTCCCATGTTGAGCTGCAGAATTTCACCCGTCGGATAGTCGTGCTCGACGGTGCGCTTAACGGGCGGAGTGACAACAGAAGTGGAAGTCATTAGATTTCCCCCTCCTGCACCCGGATTCTCGGAACCAAATCATCCGGCTCGCCCGCGTATTCCTCGGTCTCGTGCTTGTAATAAAAACTCTTCGCTCCGCCGATGGGAAAATCCTTCCGCAGCGGATGACCTTTCCAATCGTCCGGCATCAAAATCCGTCGAAGATCAGGATGGCCATCGAACGCGATCCCGAACATGTCGAAGACTTCACGCTCCATAAAATTCGCGCCCGACCAGAGCGCGCAGATCGAATCAATCCGGCAATCCTCTTCGCCGACGGGAGCCTTCAATCGGACGCGATGACCATGATCCAGTGAATAGAGATGATAAACCACGTCGAATCTCGGCTCGCGTTCGAGGTTCAGGTAATCAATCGCAGTAATGTCCGAGAGCATGTCGAACTTGAGACCGGAATTGGATTTTAAAGCGCGGATAATCGCGACAATCCAACGCTTGTCCACATGCAACGTCACTTCATCGCGGAAAATGTTTTCGTCAATCCACGCCGATTCGTTCACGCCGCGAACGACTTCGCGACAGGAGAAAAGAAGGTCTGTGGTTGCTATTGGCATATTCGGATTTAGATTCACCACCAAGACACCAAGCTAAATAATCTCCTGCCGTTCCTTCTGAATCTTTTTCTGCAATTTCAAAATTCCGTAAATCAGCGCCTCGGGTCTTGGCGGGCAACCCGGAACGTAAACGTCCACCGGCACGATCTGATCCACTCCCTGCAAGATGCTATAGATGTTGTGCATCCCGCCGCACGAGGCGCAGGCGCCCATCGCGATCACGTATTTCGGTTCGGGCATCTGGTCGTAAAGCCGCCGAACGACCGGCGCCATTTTTTTCGTCACCCAACCCGCGACGATCATGAGATCGGATTGGCGCGGCGAGGCGCGAAAGACTTCCGAACCGAACCGCGACACGTCATATCTAGATGCCGCCGTCGCCATCATCTCAATCGCGCAACAGGCAAGCCCCATCGTCATCGGCCAGATCGAATTCTTCCGGCACCACGCGAGCACTTCATCAAGCGTTTTGACCATGACTCCGTCGTACTCTGCGGGACGCAGCTTGTCGGACGAAGCAAGAAAGAGTTCGTCCAACATCGGCGGATGTTTGGCTTTATCCATTAAGACCATCGGAAGCCCCCCTTGCGCCAAATGTAGGCGTAACCCACCATGAGGATGAGGAAGAAGACCATCATTTCCGCGAACGCGAACGCGCGAAACTCAGAGCGCGTGAAACCGAGCGTCGAGAAATCAAGTCCGTTCCCTTGAAAAATGACCGCCCACGCCAAGACGAAAATGGATTCGATGTCAAAAAGCAGAAAGAGAATGCCAACCATATAGAACTTGATCGGGATTCGGACGTTCGCCTCGCCCGTTGGCTCGATCCCCGATTCGTAGGCCATGCTCTTATTAATGTTGGGCCGCTGGGGGCCAAATATCCGCCCCATGATGATCGTCACCGACCCAAAGCCGACCGCAAATACGAGGATCATCGCTATGGGGATATAAGGGGTGAGATGATTCATGTCGCTCATATGAAGTAGGCCGGACGACTGAATTGTGAGCGTTTACGGTGACGGTAAATCGCCGGAATCGGGTATTGGGGGTGATTGCGACAACCCTTCAGCAAGGGTCTTTCCATTCAAACCCGATCCGCATCTTTGCGAATTTTTTCACAAAGTCGAAAGTCTGTCAATCCTCTTTCAAGCTCTTTTTCATGCGATTGATGCGGTGAATTTTACGATCAGCAAGCAACGGGAAATGTCCACTTTGGTGGTCGGAACTATCCAGGTGGTTGATTAGCCGCATCCCACCATTGGATCCACAATTTTGAATAGGCTTGTTCCCCATCCGGTTTGCCATCCGAAATGTCCATTCGAGTGATGAGGGATAAAGGGACGTTGAAGAAGAAATCTCCCGCCTTCAATTGCTGAATCAAGTAGGGAATAACAGCCGGCCCTAATGCGATGATTGCTTTGCCATGGGGACCCTTCCAATAGTAGCTTGGTATCGAAGAGGCGCTGTAACGAATCTTTTCCTCCTTCCATAATGGCAAAAGTCGTTCGAATTCTTTTCGCACTTCCGAAATTTTTCGGGGGTGAATATCGGCGGTTGCGACTTTTTCTTCTTCGGCGAAAGCGCGAACCGTGATGGCTGCTCCAACAGCCCCGCACAGTAAGGCGAGTAGCGATCTACGAGTTTGTACGGATGCGCAAGCTGATCCCATCGTATTACGCACCCTTCGAAACGAGCGGATATTTGCTTGGATCGCGGATGGATTCCACGGCCAGATCTACATCCAATTCGGGCCAATAGAGGTGATGCGGTTGAGGGCGTTCAA
>CAZPIK010000318.1:0-5075 GCA_964586185.1 uncultured Candidatus Sumerlaeota bacterium
GGTGGATTGGCTGCTCTCCTCTTTTACGTTCTCGATCCCAATATTATCTCCCACTCCACTGTTGTTTCCTGCGATCTTGGGCTTGGCTGCTTTATGGTCGCTTGTTGTTACCATTTTGTGCAGTGCGTAAGTGGCGGCAGCAAGGTTCATATCGCTTTGTTCGCGTTCATGCTGGCGCTCACGTTCGCGGCTAAACACAGCGGTCTCATTATACTGCCGGCGCTTGGCCTAATGTATGTGCTGGCGTTTGCGAATCCCGAAGACACCTTGCGGAAGGATTCCGAGCGAATGAGATTGCTTCGACGCGCAGTGGTAGGCTTGGGTATGGGCCTTTTCCTAACGTATCTCTTATTAGCGCTCTTATACCATACGATCAACGGGTTACCGCATTATATTAATGGGCTTCGCCTCCTTTACGATAACATGTCTGCGGAATATCGTTATTATCTCTTCGGAACGTTTAGTAAGGACACATGGTGGTATTATTATATTGTTGCTTACGTTCTGAAAGCACCCCTCGGCTCCCTATTCCTTCTTCCAATTGCAACGGCGCTGCTTTCACATCCGCGATTTAGAAGGCAGGCGGCCTATATTGTGATTCCCATATTGGTCATTCATATCGTCAGCGCATTCGATAAAACCAATCTCGGACTTCGGCGGGTGCTATCCAGTCTCCCATTTATCCATATTGCTCTGGGAGCAGTTGCGGCGTGGGGGTGGTCTCAGATGCTAAGCGCAAAGTTTCGATGGCAGCTTACCTGCAAGGCGATAACAATTGGCGCTCTTGGTATTAATGGGATTTCGGCACTAATGATTCATCCTTATGAATTATCATATTTTAATGCATTAACGGGTGGCGCAAAGAACGGCTACCGCTATCTCACCGATTCGAATCTCGATTGGGGACAGGACTTACCCGCTCTTAAGCGTTTCGTGGACGATCATTCTATACCGGAATTGGCTTTATTCTACTTTGGGGGCGATGATCCCACGGCCTACGGTATCAAGCACCGTGCGATTCTTGAATCCGAGGGAATGAAGCCAGGGCCGTATGTGTATGCTATGAGCGTTCACCATTTGGTATATCAACAATTGATGGCGGTTGAATTCAAAAAGCCAGAGATCAATTGGCTCGCGCGTTTTAAGCCGACGGCTATGGCGGGTTATTCGATATACATTTATGATTTTCGTAATGGCGTTCCCGAGGCCAGACAACCATGACGGCGAGATTGCACGAGTCAAAACGTCTCTCCACTCAGCGCCGAGTTGTATTACGTATGCATAAACGCTTATTTGCGATTGCCGGGGCGCAAGGCTGGTGGCCGGGCGAAGGCACGGACGAGATTATTATTGGCGCCGTCCTTACACAGAACACGGCGTGGACTAACGTGGTTAAGGCGATCTCAAATCTCAAGCGGGCAGCGATATGCAATCTGGAACGGATAGCGGTTGTTGACACAAAGGAATTGATCCCGATAATACGACCCGCGGGATTTTTCAATATTAAGACAACTCGACTCAAAGCGACGGCAGAATTCTTTGCGCCAGGCGGGAGGTCTCGATTGAAATCACTCGTGCGTTGGCCAACCCCAAAGCTCCGGGAGGCTTTGTTGGCCGTGCATGGCGTCGGACCCGAAACCGCGGATTCCATTCTGCTTTACGCCTTTAATCGTACCTCGTTTGTGATTGACGCCTATACGCATCGGGTTGCTCGCCGTCACGGTTTATCGGAATCGAAATACAATTATGAAGAACTTAAATCCCTTTATGAGGCGGGCCTTCCGCTCGATTCCCAAGCTTATAATGAAGCACACGCTTTAATAGTATGGCTTGCGAAGCGGCATTGCAAAACGCGACCTGATTGTCTGAATTGTCCGCTCTATCGCCGAGAATATTTCACGGATGATCTATCGTTTGCAAATGCGCCGAGCGTTAAACCATGAATAAGTCTATCACACTCGCAATAACAGAAGGCGATCCATCGGGAATCGGCCCGGAGATCATTCTCGCCTCATTAAGTAAATGGGGCATTCCAGAGGATAGTCGAATCGCAATTATCGGTTACCCAAAACATTTCAAAGCTTACTTATCGAATATTACCTCGCATGGAGGACTCGAGTGGATCACGCCTGAACCTGCTGACTTGGATTTCGCGGTGCAGCCTGGAGTAGCTTCGCGTCATGGTTCTCTCGCCGCCGTGGCCTCAATTGAAAAGGCGGTATCTCTCGCGATGTCGGGCAAAGCCGATGCGATTATCACCGCTCCAATACATAAAGCAAATCTGCGCGAGGCGGGATTTTCGCATCCGGGTCACACAGAATTTCTCGCGGAACTGAGTGGCGCGGATCGCTTTGCCATGATGCTGGTCGGCGGCGGATTGCGCGTCGTGCTCGCGACCATTCACGAACCGCTTTCAAAGGTTCCTTCTTTGCTCACTCAAGAGGGACTCGTAAAACTGATCCATCTTACCCGCGACGCGATGGCTGATTTCGGTTTCGAGAGTTCTCGCATCGGTGTGGCCGGACTCAATCCTCACGCGGGCGAAGGGGGCATTTTCGGACGCGAGGAAATTGAGATCATTTCTCCGGCGATTGAAACGGCGCGCGCGCTTGGAATTCATGCGAGCGGTCCTCACAGCGCGGACACACTTTTCCATCGTGCTCGTGCCGGAGAATTCGACGTCGTCATCGCCATGTATCACGATCAAGGTTTGATCCCTGTCAAGACGCTCGATTTCTACGGCGGCGTTAACGTGACCCTCGGACTTCCCTTTATCCGAACTTCACCCGATCACGGAACGGCGTATGATCTGGCTGGAACGGGGCGCGCCAATCCCGATAGCATGATCGCCGCGCTCGATCTCGCCTATCAACTCGCGAAGAAGCGAAAAGCAAAACCCCGATGAATTCCGCGCCGCGCGCAAATCCCCATTCCCCAAAGGCGCTTATTTCGCGCTTGCGAGATGAAGGTCATCGCGTCGCGCGTCGGCTCGGACAAAACTTCCTGAACGACGAAGCATTGTTGAATGAAATCGCCGACGCCGCGCGGGCTGATTCCGATTCGCTCGTGCTCGAGATCGGACCGGGCCCGGGTTCGCTGACCGCCGCTCTGGCGCAGCGCGCAGGGGCGATCCTTGCTGTCGAGTTCGACTCGCGCCTCAAGGATTTCCACCGCGACATTTTCAAGGATCATCCGCAGATTGAGATCATTTACGCCGATGCGCTCCGGCTTGATCTGGCGTCGGAAGCGATGCAACGCGCGAAATCTTATGGACTCGGCAAGGTCATCCTCGCGGGCAATCTTCCGTTTCAGATCACTTCGCCACTTCTCTTTGGACAATGTCACCCGGATCATCCGTGGAGTCGAATGGCGCTGATGGTGCAGAAGGAAGTCGCCGACCGAATCGTCGCGTCGCCGGGAACGAAGGATTATGGAATCCTTACGGTCAAGCGGAGTTATTTTTGGAACGTCGTTCGCCGAATCGAAGTTCCTTCGGATCGTTTTACGCCGAGACCGAAAGTTGATGCCTCCGCGCTCATCTTCGAACCGGTCTCCGAATCCGCACGACCCGATTGGGAAGCATGGAAACGGCTCTCGCCCTTTGTGGACGCGGCGTTTAATCAGCGGCGGAAGAAACTCTATAACACGCTCGCGGTGCGATGGCCGACTTCGCCCAACAAGGATTCGATCCGCGCCGCACTCGGAGCCGTCGGCGTTTCGGCAGACGTGCGGGCAGAAGTGCTGACTCCACAGAATTTCGCGGATTTGTGCCGACATTTAGACGAGGACGCTGGCTTTTTGAAGCGAGGTAGCAAAGAGAAATGAACGTCCCATTCTTGCGTCCGATTTTTGGTGTGGCTTTGCTGTTGCTCGCGGCGTCGGCGGTGTTGGGCATCGTTCATGCCGTTCGAATCTTGAGTGCGCCGCCCGCGATCACGATCAATCCCTACGCGCTTGGCGAATGGTATGAAGCGAACTCGGAGTGGAGCAAAGCCGCCGACGAATATCGCCGCGCACTTGTCATTGATCCGCGCGATATCACGGCGCTTTCCAGATTGAGCGAAGCTCTCAAGAAGAGTGGGGACGCCAAAGGAAGCTTCGAGGTTTACGCCGTCGCTCACAAACTTTCTCCGAACAATCCAAAAGTGCTGAACAACTGGGCGAACGCGCTGGCTTCGACCGGAAAAAAGGAGGAGGCGACCCAAGCCTACAAACGCGCGATCTCGCTCGATCCCCTGAATATCGCTCCGCGGATCAATCTGGGTAACCTGCGATTTGGCGAGCGTGATTTTCAAGCCGCACAGGATAACTACGAGGCCGCGCTCAAAATTAATTCGAACGCCATTGAAGCACTCAACGGATTGGGTGTCGTCGCGGCGATGCAGGGGAAATGGGACGATGCAACTTCATATTTCGAGCGAATTCTGAAAATTGATCCGAACCACAAAAACGCGCACGACAACCTGGCACGCGTTAAGCGTGATCGTGCGGCGAAATTGGTCGGACCCAATCCATGATTTCTAATATTCAATAACTGGATACGCGGTTATGGCTTGGGCACATAAACGCCGAGCGGCGTATTGAGCGTCCGGTATGGCTTTTCAATCAGCGGGCGATAGGACGCCTCGATGGCCGCGATGATTTCGGGCGAGCGACCCGTTTGGTCCATATCCACGAGCAAGATCGGTAGTTCCTTTTTCTTGATCGCATCGGCCATCGCGCGGGTTTTGCTCCAACCTTCGCCTTCGAGGTTGTTCGCCTCGCGGTCGTTGCGATCCTTCATCGTCCATATGAAAATCTCGGAATAATCTCCCCAAATGCGACGCCCGGTCAGGAAGGCGTAGAAGGGTGGCGCGAGGATCGTGTCGCCCGGTTTCGAGTTGCGCTCGATCCACTCCTTGACCTGCTGGATATTCGGGAGAGGCTTTCCCTCTTGGTCCACGGCATTGGGATCGTATTCGGGAAGTTCCCACGCAACGCCGTTCCAGAGCCGCGTGTAATGGGCGAGGGGCAATCCCATTGCGAAGAACAGAGCAACGCCAAAGATACACGCGAGCAAGATTGGAGACGCGGGC
>CAZPIK010000319.1:0-5070 GCA_964586185.1 uncultured Candidatus Sumerlaeota bacterium
AAGCCTAGGGTTGGAGCGAAGCGACTACCCTAGGTTGCCGGACGATTATCTCCAACCGCAACGCGGTTGCGCCATTCGGTTGCGGGTTTCACGGCGCAACCTCGTTGAGGTTGTAAGAATCGCGATCCGAACCCGGGGTAGCCTCGTTTCACTCGGCAACCCCGGGCTTTGGGACGAAACCCCTTTGGGGTTTCTTGGAATCGTTGCAAATAGCATCCTCTGCATCCTCTTCATCCCTGCTTATTCTTAATGCTTTCCAACGCCTGCCTTGCCGCTTCGGATTGAGCGGACTTAATCCTCGTTCCGGTGCCTCGACCCAAAATTTCGCCTCCGATAGAAACTACAATCTGAAATCGTTTGTCGTGATCCGGGCCGGATTCTTCGAGCGTTTCATAAACCGGAAGGCATCCGCGTTCGCGCTGGCTCCACTCCTGCAATTCCGATTTCGCGTCGCCCGTTTCGTGCGCTTCGACCGCTCCATCCAAGAGCGGATTCAAAATATGCGGCAGACAAAACGCCTTCGCCCGCTCGAATCCGCTGCGAAGATAGATGACACCGACCAACGCTTCGAGCGCGCAACCCAAAACCGACCGACGCCGCGCTCCGCCGCTTCTCTCCTCGCCGACGCCCAGCAATAACAACGGCCCCAATCCCAGTTCGGCGGCCCGACGACCCAAAGTCGTTCGGCTGACCAACTGTGCCCGGCGTTTGGAGAGTTCCCCTTCGTCGCCCTTTTCGAACCGGCGATAAAGTTCCTCGGATACGATGACGCCCAAAACCGAATCGCCCAGAAATTCAAGCCGCTCGTTATCCGAGGGAAGCCCCTTTTCGAACGCGTGGGAACTATGCGTCAGCGCCCAATCGAGGTCGTCGTCGCTGAGATCGGTTAGGCCGTGATCGAGTTTGAATCGCTGCGTGAGTTCGCGGCGGTCATCGGATGGGGGTATTATCGAGGTCAGTTCCATGCGTTATCATTGTGAACGCAATAGAACGTTCCTTCAACCGCAGCTTTCCGCATCCACCCCCCTCATGGGTTAAGGGTTGCAATTTCCGACCTGATCGAGAAGATGGACACGCGCGTGACGAACGCGCAGGTCGAAAGACTGAAATAATGCCTCTTACGCCATTGTCGCGGAGAGGCGTGAACGAACCGACCCATATCCCAAGGATCGGAAACTGTAATTTTTGGCATGACGGCACGAAACCCATCCCTTCGCTTTATGATCATGGTGGCTTTGGCGTTGGGCTGGAGCGCCGCCTCGGTTGTCATGGCTGAGCAACCCGCTTCGTTGCCCGCCGAAAGCGCCGAGCCCGCCGCCGAAGCCCGCGTTTCTGAAATCGCCATCGAAGGTCTGAAAAGCCGCACGCCCGAGCAGGTCATTCAAGGACTCGCGACCAAAGTCGGTCAGCCTTATAACGCGCTGCTGGTTCGCGAGGATTTGGGTCGGCTTTCGGAAATCATGCAACGCGTTTCGTATCGCGTGGAGCAACAAGAAGCTAACGCGATCAAGATCGTTTTTGCGGTCGAGGAATTTCCCCGTTTGCGAAATATGCAACCGGTCGGGAATGTCAAACTTACGAATGATCGTCTGAACGAAATCGCCAAACTGAAGGCGGGCGATACCCTGGACGCTCGCACGCTGAAATCGCTCCGCAATGCAATTAAGGAAGAGTATCGCAATCTTGGTATGCCTCAAGCGCGGGTGGATGCGAGCCTTACGCCGATCCCGCCTGCCGAGGGCGCTCCCGCCGACGCCATGCCGGAGGCCGACCTGCAAATCATCGTTCAAGAAGGCGTGGAAACTTTGGTGGACGATCTCAACATCGAGGGAAATAAAGCCTTCTCGACCATCCGCCTTAAGAGCCACCTTCAAACCAAGGGCTCGTGGCTGTTCATCAAGAATTATTATGATGATGATGCGTTCGAAAGCGATCTCGCCGACCTCAAGAATTTTTATGTTTCGCAGGGTTACTTTGACGTGACCGTCGAGCGGGGACCCTTTAAGGAAGGAACAAAGCGCGGAAAGAAGACTCTCAGCCCAACGATCCTTATTAACGAGGGGGGGACTTATACGCTCCGCTCGGTGGACGTTCGCGGCGCGCGGCTTTTCTCACGCGACGAAATCCTTTCGCCGTTTAAGAGTCTCGTCGGGAAGACTTATGGTGGAGACGCCGCCAGCCGCGCGATGAACGACGCGCGCGATCTATATCTGAACGGCGGATTCCTGACGGCTGAGATCAAGCCCGATTACCACTTCGATGCCTCGAGCCGCAGTGTGGACCTGACCCTGCAGGTCACGGAGCAAGAGCGGATTTACGTCGGCAAAATTAAAATTCAGCGTCCTAATTATAAGGAAGACGAAAACCCGACGGCGTTCCGGCGGTTCTATAATAAGGTCGCGCCGCAAATCAGCGATGAGGCCGTTTTGCGTGAAGTTCTGCTGACTCCCGGCGAAGTTTACAGCAAGGAGCGCGAGCGCGATTCGCTCTATCGGCTGGATCGCCTTGGTGTTTTTGCCGATGAGGAAGGCAAATCAGCGGTTAAGATTACCAATCAACCGACTGAAAATCCGCGAGTCCACGATGCGCTGATTGAATTGCAGGACGGCGTCAGCGGTCACTTTGGCGGCGGCGTCGGATATGGTGACGTTGCGGGGCTGTTCGGGTTTCTCTTTATTGAAGAGCGCAATTTGTTCGGCGAGGCTCGCGATCTGCGCGCGCAACTTCAGATCGGAACGCTGGCCTCCAACGCGACAATTTCTTATTTGGATCGGCATTACAAGGGAACGAACGATTCACTCGGCGTATCGCTTTACTATACGACGCTCAATCGTTCGGGTTATACCGAGAACGCGGTCGGGGCTTCAGCGGAAGTTACGCGCAAACTTTATAGCGGATGGGATCGCGCGATTCGCGGACGCGTCGAATACGTTAATTTGAGCGAAGCCTCCGGTATAGACGCCGACGAAGATTTGGACGCGAACTATCCCGTCATCACTGGTCGGCTGGCATTTCGCGAGGATACCCGTTATCCATTCCGTGCGCCGCGCGAAGGTCGAATGCTCTATGGCGGAATCGAAGCGGGTGTCGCGGGTGGACCGCTGCTCAAGTTCACGGGCGAAGGCGAATTCTACCGTCCGCTCACGCGTCGCCTAACTTATCGCGTGAAGCCGAGCTTCGGGTTGCTGCCGTATAATTCCGATAGCGTCGGCCTTACCGAACGGCTCTTCTTAGGCGGCGGCGAAGATTTGCGCGGGTTCGCGGTTCGTGGCGCGGGCCGACGCGATTCCGAGGAGGATGAAGTCGGCGTCGGCGGCGCGGCCAAGATTCTTGTGCGCAACGAACTTCTTTTCCCGATCTACGATCCGGTCTCGGGCGTCTTTTTCGTGGATGCCGGTGTGCTCGGTGGAACGCCGTTTAGTTATGAAATGCCGCGCGTTTCAACAGGTCTGGGTGGTCGAATTGATATCCGCCGAGCTACAATAGCTGTGGATTTCGCGCTGCCGCTGCTTCGACAGAGCGGAGACCAAACCCAGTTCATGCACATCAGTTTCAAAAGTTCGTTCTAAATGGCACTCACGCCTTACAACCCCTCGGGCGAATCGCCGAGGCGACGTCCGATCCCCCCGGTTGTCGAAAGTCGCTTTTCTCGTTTTGGCGAAGAGGTTGTCGAGTTGATCGGCGAACTCGCGCGCAATCCGAGTCAGATGGCGGGACTCTTCGAGCGGCTCGACATCGCGCCGAAGCCCGACTTGAACGCCCAATTGGATGCACTCGCGTATTACATCGCGCAAAGCGGACCCGAAGCTTTTATTCGTCGCGCGCGGATCGAACTTTGGAAAGTGGTTCAAAAAAAGGAGCAGACCCGGCGCGAGGAATCGGCCGCCGATCCGCTGAAGCGTCGCTTGCCGACGGCTCAAGACGAAATCCGAGAGGATCCTCGTGATCGCCGGATTCGCAAGATGGTGGCTCTCGCGAGCGCGGGTCGTCCCGCGCCGAAAGTTGATCCTCCCCAAGCAGAACCCATTCCTCCGATGGCCGAAGTGGCAATGCCCGATCCAGTCGAAGCCGAGCCTATCGCGAGTGCGCCAGAAATTGCGCCCGCGCCGGAAGAAGCGCCCGCACCCCAGCCCACGGGACCTTATATAGAGACGCCTGAATTCACTGGATACGACCGCCGCCTGAACACCGCCGACCGACGTTCACATCAAGATCGCCGATCTACGCTTGAGGCGGTCCGAGGGAACAAACGATTTGGAAAAGACCGCCGCCAGCAGCCGCGCGGTCGCCGCAAGTCCGACACGAGTAAACCCGCCGCCTAATCACGGCACAAATAAAAACCGAAATAAACACGAATATAGATTGACACCCGATCCGCGCCGAGGCGATTCTGGAACGGTCGAGCGAGCCGCGCGCCGCCTCGCTTTGATTTTATTCCATCGCGCATCGGAGTCCCCGCATGTATCTCACCAAACGCCAGAAGCAGATCGTAGATTGCATCAAGAAATTCATTGAGACAAAGGGTTACTCTCCTTCCATCGAGGAGATTGGCAAGCTGATGGGGCTGTCGTCGCCCGCGACGGTTCACAAGCATCTGGAAAATCTCGCGGCCAAGGGACTTATCAAACGCAAGGCGCATCACGGTCGCGCGCTCGAACTCACGAGTCAGGTCGCGGCGAAACCTGCCCGCACGATTCCGCTGCTCGGCATCGTCGCGGCAGGATCGCCCATCGAGGCGATCGAAAATCCCGAAAGCATTGACGTGCCGCGCGAGTTTGTCGGCTCCAAGGAGACTTTTGTTTTGCGAGTCAAAGGCGATTCGATGATCGAGGACGGCATCCGCGAGGGCGATTACATCATCGTCGAAAAACGCGCCGCCGCGCAGACGGGTCAAACCGTCGTCGCGCTCGTCGAGGACGAACAAGCGACGGTGAAACGCTTCTACCCCGAGGGCAAAAGCAAAGTGCGGCTCCAACCCGCCAACTCCGCGATGAAACCGATGGTCTATCCCGCGCAATCGGTCCGAATTCAGGGCGTCGTCATTGGGCTTATGAGGAAGTATGATCGGTA
>CAZPIK010000320.1:0-2138 GCA_964586185.1 uncultured Candidatus Sumerlaeota bacterium
AGCATGACCGATTTTGCGATATTGCTGGGAATCGCAAACCCGATCCCCATGTACCCGCCGCTGCGCGAGGCAATGGCCGTATTGATACCGATGACCTTTCCGTCCAAATTTACGAGCGGTCCGCCGCTGTTGCCGGGATTGATCGCCGCGTCCGTCTGTATGAAATCTTCGGTCTTCGTGATGCCCACTTGCGAACGTCCCTTGGCGCTGACGATTCCCGTCGTGACGGTGTTGGTCAATCCGAAGGGACTGCCGAGCGCGACGACTTGCTCCCCGACCTCAATTAAATCCGAGTCGCCGAGTTGCGCGGCCTGCAATCCTTTAGCTTCGATTTTGAGCACCGCCAAGTCGGTGCTGGCATCGGTTCCAACGACTTTGGCCTTGTAATTTTGCTCGTTACGGAGCGTAACCGTGAGTTCATCCGCGCCATCCACGACGTGATTATTCGTGAGGATCATTCCATCCTCGCTGACGATAACCCCTGATCCAAGTCCGCGCTGCTCCTGATCTCCAAAGGGTTCCATCGGAGAAAATCCGGGAGGCAGCTGATCGCCAAAAAAACGCTCGAAAAACTCTTCTCCGAACGGAGCCGGACCTTGCCCTTGCGGTCCACGCTGACGCCAGCGTTGCCTTGCGGGCGCCTTTGCCTTCTTGACGGAACTAATATTCACAAGCGAAGGCTCAACGGTTCGCGCGACGTATTGATATGCCTTCGATAATTCTCTCGCCGCGTTCAACGCCTCCGTGGGCGGCGGGGCGGGCGCCGGATTTTGCGCCTGCGCGGTACGATCAAAGGCATGAGGCGCTAGGAAGGCTCCCCCGAATGCCCCCAGAGCAAGAACGCAACTCATCCGCAATAAACCGCTTATTCTTTTCGAGCCAGGGCCCGTTACAATTTTCATTGGAAATATCCTCCCCTGTCAAATTCGTTAAACGCGGGCGCCTAAAAACGCCCCTACGCCTCGTCGAACTATATGACTAAGCATTTTGAAAAAAGTTTAGTGGCGGAAAGCGAAGTGTTAAGTCGGGGAATATCAAATCTACATCAAGATATCCGAAAGCGCCGAAACAAATAGCGCAACGCTGACCCAGCCATTCATCGTGAAGAAAGCTTGATTGACCTTCGAAAGGTCGCCCGGAGAAACGAGACTTTGCTCATACGCAAGCAGCAGCGCGCAAACCGCGACGCCGAGCAGAAAACTTCCACCCAAGAGTTCGCTCGTCATCCAAAAAACCAAGAATAAAACGATGGATGCAAGGTGACAGATGGCAGATAGCGCTAGCGCGCGCGAGCGTCCCATTCGTGCGGGTAGCGAATGCAGCTTCAACTTTCGATCCACTTCAACATCCTGACACGAATAGATGATGTCGAATCCCGCCACCCAAAAAAGAACCGCCATTCCGAGCGCAATGGGAGTAAGGGCGAACTCACCTGTTACCGCAATCCACGCACCAACGGGAGCAATGGCCAGCGCCAATCCGAGGACAAAATGGGCGAGAGCCGTATATCGCTTCGTTGTGGAATATCCAATCAGCACAATCAGCGCGAGGGGTGAGAGAATGAACGTCAGACGATTGAGTTGCCATGAGGCAAAAACAAATCCCGCCGCGCACGCGATGCAGAATTTGAGAACAAAGGCTCGACCCAACGCACCCGAAGGCAACGCCCAGCCCTTGGTTCGCGGATTGAGTTTATCATAAGGCTCGTCGTGCAAACGGTTGAAGGCCATTGCCGCCGAGCGGGCGCAAACGCACGCCACCACGATCCAAAAAAAAGTTCTAAATTCCGGCAATCCTCCAGCGGCGAGCAACATACTCAGCAACGCGAATGGAAGCGCAAAAATCGTATGCGAGAACTTGATCATCGCAATGAGCGCTCCCATACGATGGACAAATGATCGGTCATCGGACGGAGCGGCGCTCACGGCCTGCGGCAAGGTGGACATCATCAGGATGGCTCCGAAACAAGAGGAATATGGATAGGGGAAACGGTCAAGAAAGACCGTAACGGATGAAATCCGTCTCGACAAAAATAGTCATCCGAACTGTTTTTATCCAGTGAGAATTGTCGGCAATTTATTGTTCTTTCATGAAGTCTTACTAGGAGCACGAGCCTGCCGCGCAAAGCATGGACGCCT
>CAZPIK010000320.1:2148-5067 GCA_964586185.1 uncultured Candidatus Sumerlaeota bacterium
TGTGGCCTCTGCGGGATACTGAATCCAAACGTGGCCATCTTCAACGCGCACCGGGAATGTTTTAATTCTTAGATCGTCACCGGACAGGCATGCTCCATTATCCAGACTGAATAGCTTTTTATGAACGGGACATGCAACTTTCGGCACTCCACCCGCATCTCCTAATAACCCGCGCGCCAGAACCATGTCCCGCATGTGCGGGCACATATTCTGCGACGCAAACCATTCGCCGCGAGAGGTGAAATTGTAAATCGCGATCTGCTCATCTCCGACTTTGACGGCAATTCCCCCATCAGGAGGAACCATGCTGACAGCCGCGACTTTGATCCACGACGCATGAGCCGCATGACCGTTTGTCGCAGACGAGCTTTCTTCGCGCTTCGTTTCCGATTCAGGCCAATCGGCGGGGCGCCTTTGTCCGCGTTCCGGCACAAAGCTGGCGTTGGGATCTGGCTCGTCCGTATTGGCAAAATGCCGGAACTGCGCGCGTCGCTCCGGACTATCCACGACCTCCTTCCACTCGCACTTGTACGTCGCGATGAGGCGCTCGATATCGCGTTCAAGTTCTTCGCAAATTCCAAGCTTATCCTCGATCAGCACCGCGCGAAGTTGCGCGATCCCGCCTTCCAAACTTTCGAGCCAGACCGAAGTTCGGGTCAACCGATCCGCCGTGTGGATGTAATACATGAGAAAGCGGTCAATGTACTTAATCGCGGTTTCGTCGTCCAAATCCGAAGCCAGAAGATCGGCGTGGCGCGGTCTCATGCCGCCGTTACCACAGACGTAAAGGTTCCAACCCTTCTCGGTCGCGATAAGACCAAAATCCTTGCTTTGAGCTTCGGCGCATTCGCGTGTGCAACCCGAAACAGCGCCCTTTATTTTGTGCGGAGCGCGAATGCCTTTGTATCGATCCTCAACGCGTATGGCCATCGAGGTTGAATCCTGAACACCATAACGGCACCAAGTCCACCCGACGCAACTCTTTATGGTGCGCAGAGCCTTGCCATAAGCGTGACCGCTCTCGAATCCGGCCTCGATCAACTCCTCCCAAATAAGCGGCAATTGATCCACCCGCGCGCCAAGCAAATCCACGCGCTGACCGCCCGTGATTTTCGTGTAGAGACTATATTTCTTGGCAATGGTTCCGAGCGCAATCAGCTTGTCCGGAGTGATCTCTCCTCCCGGCACGCGTGGGATGACCGAATAGGTTCCGCCTCGTTGAATGTTCGCGAGGAAACGGTCATTGGTATCTTGAATCGTGTTCTTATCAAAAACATTTTCGTTCCAGAGACTGGCGAGAATCGAGGCGATGGCGGGTTTGCAAACTTCGCAGCCATTCCCCTGCCCGCACTTCTCGATCGCTTCTTCGAACGTCTTAATTTCTTTGACCTTAATAATCGCAAACAATTCCTGTCGTGTTCTCGGGAAATGCTCGCAGAGTTCGCGCTTAACCGTCTTGCCCATGCGCGCCAATTCCTCATTCAAGATCGTCGTGGCGAGCGTCACACATCCGCCGCATCCGGTTCCGGCCAAGGTTTTCTTTTTAACTTCTCCAATCGTTGTCAGATCGAACTCAGCAATCGCGCTCTTGATCGCGCCTTTCGTGACATTGTTGCACTGACACACTTGCATGGAATCGGACATCGCGCATCCGCCTGACTCGGCTCCGAATGCGCCGGGCGGAATTACGAGCGTTGCGGGATCGCTCTCCGGCTTCTCTCCGGAAAGCGCGTAATGAAGAAGCTGCGCGTATTGCGAAGCATCACCAACGAGCATTCCACCAAGCACACGCCCGCTTTCTCGGCAGAGGTTGATGCGCTTATAAATTCCACTGATGGTATCGCGATAGATGACCTGCCGCGTCTTGCTCCCTTCGGCAAAGGCGTCGCCAAAGCTGGCAACTTCAACTCCCATGAGCTTCAGTTTGGCCGATAGATCAGCGCCCGTGAACGCGCCGTCACCCCTCGTCAGTCGGGTCGCAAGCGTCTCGGCCATAGCGTAGCCCGGTGCGACGAGACCATAGACCATCCCCTGGTGCAACGCGACTTCACCGATGGCGAAGATTCGGGGATCGCTCGTCTGGAGGGTATCGTTCACGACGACGCCTCCGCGCTCGCCGACCGTTAGGCCGCAATCGCGGGCCAGTCTATCGCGCGGTTTGATGCCCGCCGAAATAATCAGCGCGTCAACTTCGAGCAGGTTGCCGTCGGCAAAACGAATCGCATTAATCGCATCGTCGCCTTCGATCTTTTGAGTCTGCTTGTCCAAATGGAGCGTGACTCCAAGATCGGAAATTTTTTCGGCGAGAAGCTCCGCGCCGAATCCATCGAGCTGACGCGGCATCAATCGCGGGGCAAATTCGATGACGTGCGTTTCAAGTCCCAGTTCCTGCACGGCGCGCGCAGCCTCAAGTCCAAGCAAACCTCCCCCCATCACCGCCGCCCGCTTTTTTCCCTGACAGAATTCGCGGATAGCGTCCAAATCCGCGAGCGTCCGGTAAACGAAAATTCCCTTCTTATGAATTCCCTCGATCGAAGGGACGAAGGGCGCGGAGCCGGTCGCAAGAACGAGATAGTCGTAGCGAAGCTCTCCACCCTTGTTCGTAACGATGATGCGACGGTCGCGGTAGATCGCGGCTACGCGTTCGCCGAGTCGCAGTTCGATACCTCGTTCAGCGTAAAAATCGCCAGCAGCGAGACTCAGTTCTTCGGCGGACTTTCCGCCGAGGTATCCCGTCAGATTGACACGGTCATAAGCGGCTCGCGGCTCCTCGCCGAATGCGACCAGCTTAAAACGACGGTCGGTGTCAAGAGCGCTCAGCCGTTCGCAAAACCGATGTCCAACCATCCCGTTTCCAATGACAACGACGGTCTGTGTTGTTGAAGCAATAGGGTTTGTATTTGTCATGGCATCAACCTT
>CAZPIK010000321.1:0-5057 GCA_964586185.1 uncultured Candidatus Sumerlaeota bacterium
GAAGGCGGGCGTGATCACCTATAAAATCGCGGCGCACGCGGCGGATTTGGCGAAGGGGCATCCGGGCGCGCAAGCCCGCGACAATGCCCTCAGCAAAGCGCGATTCGAATTCCGCTGGGAGGATCAATTCAACCTTTCGCTCGATCCCGACACCGCGCGGAGAATGCATGACGCCACGCTTCCCGCCGAGGGTGCCAAACTCGCCCACTTCTGCTCGATGTGCGGCCCCAAATTCTGCTCGATGGAAATCACCCAGCAGGTGCGCGAATACGCCGCGGCGCAAGGGATGAGCGACTCTGAAGCCCTTAGGCAGGGAATGGTGGAAAAATCGAAAGAGTTTGTGGATAAAGGCGCGGAGGTTTACGCGAAGGCGTAAAACGTGGTATTTTATCGTTGTTAATGCGGTGCCGAGGGATTTTTTATGGAAACAGCAACCGTTACTCTCGAAGGCGACCACCAAACCGTCCACCTGCCAAAGAGCGTTCACCTGCCGCCTACTGTTCTCGTCCGCAAAGATGGCGACGCCGTTGTCTTGGAGCCAGCGAAGTCGAAAACTTGGCCAGAAGGTTTCTTCGATTCCATTCACGTCACCGACCCCGCCTTTGTGCGCCCTGAACAAGGTCAACTGCCTCCAGTTAAGAGCCTGTAGGCAGCCATGACGTACTTGCTCGACACCGATATCTGTATCGGAGTGCTCCGCCAACGCACCGACATGGTGCGGCGGTTGAGCCAACTTGCTCCCGCCAATTGCGCCATCTCAATGGTCACGGTTTACGAGCTCTTTTGTGGATTGGCCAAAGCACAAGACCCGACCAATGAACGGCAGAAAGTTGAAAGATTCGTCTCGATGATGATCGAGCTTCCTCTGGATCGCGCTGCGGCGGAGAAGGCTGCGCAAATACGCGCCGACTTGGAGCGACAAGGCCAGCTCATCGGGCCTTATGATTTGCTGATCGCGGGACAAGCCCTCGCTGGCAATCTGATACTCGTGACAAATAATCGCCAAGAGTTCCAGCGCGTTAGCGGACTGAAACTGGAATCATGGTCGTAAAAGTGATGCGAGTGATTAATCAAATTCGATCTGACGCCTTGTGGCTTCGCAACGCCCTTGCCGAAGACATTGGCTCCGGCGACGTGACCAGCTTGAGCATCGTCCCCGCGCGGGCGAAGGGGCGGGGGAAGCTTATTGCTAAGGCTGAGGGGATTTTTTGCGGGCGCGAGGTTGCGGAACAAATATGGAAATTGGTTTCGCCGAAGGTCAAGTTGCGGTGGAAAATTAAAGACGGTGAGCGGGTGAAGCCGGGGCAGGTACTCATGGAGCTTGAGGGACCCTATCGCGCATTGCTAGCGGGCGAACGGGTTGCGCTTAATTTCATGCAGCGGCTTTCGGGCATCGCGACGTTCACGCGGCAAATGGTGGATGAGGCTGCGGTAGCGGCGAAATCGGCTTCGACAAAAACTTCCGCAATAAAACCGCCCGCGATTTGTGATCCGCGAAAAACGACTCCGCTTTGGCGCGCGCTCGAACGCCACGCGGTTAAATGCGGCGGCGGGACGAATCACCGTTTCGGACTCTTCGACATGATCCTGATCAAGGAGACTCACGCTCGAGCGGCGGGGAGCGTTGGTCGGGCGATTACGCTGGCACGCTCGAAATATCCGAAGCTAAAAATCGCCGCTGAAGCAACCAACGAACGCGAAGTTCGCGAGGCAATTCGCGAGCGGGCCGATCTCATCCTTCTCGACAACATGACTCCCGCGCAGATCAAGCGGATCGCCCAAAAGCATCACGGCGCGGGGATTCCGTTCGAGATTTCCGGTGGCGTGAATCTCAAAAATATACGAGCCTACGCGCGGATGGGTGCGGATCGAATCAGCATCGGCGCGCTCACCCATTCCGCCCCGGCGCTTGATCTTTCGCTGCAACTTTATCCTGAGAAAATTCGGAAGAAATTAGCGCAAAGGCGCAAAGACGCAAAGGCGCAATGAGGTTTGCGTTGCGTACAGGCAACCCCGCCAATTTTTGCTGGTTCAATTGGAATACAGCCGAACGGCATTATGACTTCCATTTGCCGATACACCATTCAATTGTAAACGCGCTCCTTGCGCCTCTGCGTCTTTGCGTCATTGCGTTTTCTTCTTCAACCTCAGCGTCCAAATTGCATTCACATTTCGAACTCATTATCCTATCTCCTCTTAGGAGCTTGGTATGTCCTCTTCAAACGCAATCTTGATCGGTATTGACGTCGGCACTTCCTCGACGCGCGTGGTCGCGTTCGATACGCGAGGGCGAACGCTCGCAGCGCAAACCCACGAGTATCCCCTGCTCACTCCCAAACCGAATTGGGCGGAGCAACATCCCGACGATTGGTGGGAGGCGACGAAGCGCGGACTCAAGGCCGTCACCGCGAAAATTGACCCTCGGCGCGTCGCGGGCGTTTCGTTTTCCGGCCAGATGCACGGCTCCGTTTTCCTCGATTCGAATGACCGCGTGATCCGTCCTGCGTTGCTCTGGTGCGATGGCCGCACCGCCGCCGAATGCTCCGAGGCGATGGGAAAAATCGGCGAGAAGAAATTCCTCGCGACGATCAAGAATCCCGCGCTGACGGGATTCACGCTTCCGAAAGTTCTTTGGCTTAAAAACCACGAACTGAAAAATTTCGCGAAGCTCAAAACGATCCTACTTCCCAAGGATTACGTCCGGTTCAAGCTGACGGGCGTCAAAGCAATGGACGTCGCCGACGGAGCCGGAACCGCGATGATGGAAGTCGGCAAGAAACGTTGGGCGGATGACGTCCTCAAGAAACTCGGTATTTCTTCCGCGTTTCTGCCGCCGCTCGTCGAATCGGCGGAGGTCGCCGGCGCGATCACGAAGCAAGCCGCACGAGAAACGGGACTCCTCGAAGGGACGCCCGTCATCGCGGGCGCGGGCGATCAACCGGCGGGCGCGACCGGCGTCGGCGTCATCCACGAAGGGCAGATGATGGTCAGCCTCGGAACTTCCGGCGTCATCTTCGCGCCGACGCGCAAGGCCGTCCTCGATCCGACCCTTTCGCTCGCGACGTTCGATCACGCCGTGCCGGGCGTCTCGTATCTCATGGGCTGCATCCTGAGCGCGGGCGGGGCGTTGCAATGGCATCGCAATCAGCTTGGGCGCGAGGAAATCGCCGAGGCGAAAAAGGCGAAGTCCGATCCCTACGACCTTCTTACCCAACGCGCGGCGGAAATCCATCCCGGCGCCGAAGGGTTATATTTCCTCCCTTATCTCATGGGCGAACGCTCGCCGCACAACGACCCCAACGCGCGCGGGGCGTTCATTGGCCTCAGCGTCCGCCACGGCAAGCCGCACATGACGCGCGCCGTCATCGAAGGGGTGAGCTTTGCGCTGCGCGATTGCCTTGAAGCCGCGCGGAAGCTCGGCATTGACGTGAGCGAAATCCGCGCGACGGGCGGCGGCGCGCGCAGTCCCTTTTGGATGCAGATTCTGGCCGACGTGCTCGAAGCCAAAGTGCGATGCGTCGAAAGCGCTGAAGGTCCGGCCCTGGGCGCGGCCATCCTCGCGGGAGTCGGATCGGGAGTTTACAAGGACTTCGACACCGCCGTGGAACAGGCCATTCGTCTCGGCGCGAGCTACAAACCTTTGCCCAAAAGACAAAAAGCCTACAAACCCATTTACGGAAAATTCAAAACCCTCTACCCGGCGCTCAAGAAACATTTTGCGGGTTAGCGAGTCTTTTTAGAATTTTTTCCCACCATGACTGATTTTGGATATACCAAGAGATCGTCCTGCGCAGACCGCCCGCAAAATCCACTTTCGGTTTCCAACCGAGTTCCCGCGTCAGTTTTCTTGAATCCATGGCGTAACGGCGGTCGTGTCCCGCGCGATCTTGCACGAAACGGATCAGCGAATCGGGTTTATGAAGTATCTTGAGCAACGTTTTCACGATGCGGATATTCGGCCACTCGTTGCCGCCGCCGATATTGTAAACCTCACCCGGTTTGCCTTTGTCGGCAATGGTCGCGAGCGCGCGGGCGTGATCCTCAACATGAATCCAATCGCGCACGTTCATGCCGTCGCCGTAAACGGGCAGCGGCTCATGGCGCAAGGCATTCACGATCATGAGCGGAATCAGTTTTTCGGGGAATTGATAGGGGCCGTAGTTGTTCGAGCAGCGGGTAATGACGACAGGTAGTCCAAACGAATGATGCGCCGCGCGGACGAGGAGATCGGAAGCGGCTTTGCTTGCGGCGTAGGGGCTGTTCGGCGCAAGCGGCGTCGTCTCGCGGAACTTTCCGCGCGGACCGAGCGAGCCATACACTTCGTCCGTTGAGACGTGGATGAATTTTTCGACGCCAAATTCGAGCGCGGCGGAGATCAGAGTTTGCGTTCCGACAATGTTGGTTCGGATAAACGGCGCGGCGTCGGTGAGCGAGCGATCCACATGCGATTCGGCGGCGAGATGAAGAATTTTGGCCGGGCGATATTTCTTGAAGGCTTTCCGGACGGCATCGGCATCCGCGACGTCGCCCCGAACCCAAATGTGCCGGCGCGCGGCTTCCTTCGGGAAATCGGCAAGGTTGTCGAGATTCCCGGCATAAGTCAGCGCGTCGAAATTAACGATGGTGAGTCGCGGACGCGAGTGCAGCAGAAGCCGGACGAGATTGGAGCCGATGAAGCCGCAGCCTCCCGTGACAAGCCAGCAATTCTTATCGAGCGGGGTGGATTTCATAGGAGGACTTTTCAGCAGCGAGTGTCGGATGTGACGCTGCAAGCAGCGAACCGAACGCTATCGTGCGGCACGGCGCGAAAAAATTCACATGGTTTCTTGAGTTAAGGAAAGTTAGGGGGATGACCATCCCCGGAGGAAAATGACAAACCGCGCCGATCCGCGCTCAAACCGCCCTAACCGAGTGGAGCAGGGATAATCGCGCGCGGTCGAATAGGCCCAGTGTGGATTCGGTCGGAAGGT
Source organism: uncultured Candidatus Sumerlaeota bacterium (assembly GCA_964586185.1). Taxonomy (GTDB): domain Bacteria; phylum Sumerlaeota; class Sumerlaeia; order MVZB01; family JAJFLK01; genus CAZPIK01. Next base: position 4,971 of record CAZPIK010000321.1, read on the forward strand.
TCATCAGGAATTTCAGAAGGTCTCGAACCTGTTGTTCGGCCATCGCCTCCAAAATTCTGTTCGTTCCGCAGCGCCTCGGTATCCTGA
>CAZPIK010000322.1:0-3910 GCA_964586185.1 uncultured Candidatus Sumerlaeota bacterium
GCTCGATCTCGAAGTCCGGTCAATTCAAACGGGCGGCGCAAACATTTGTTCGATCTTCCTGCCCGTTGTTTTACTGGGGGGCGTTGTGAGCGCAGCAGTTGGAGTTCTTTCCTACGCCGCCGAACCGCGCATGGCCAAGCAGGCGATTCTTAAAGCCGGTAAACTGCTGGTTTCCGAATTCTCGAACCTTGAACCGGGCAAAGTTTACGATGAACTGTTTCAAGGTCGCGGCGGCATGCACCTTTATTTCGAAGGACGCGATAAGGCCACGGGCGGAATGCAGGGAGTCGCCGTCATGCTTGAGCGTCGCGCGCTGCAAGGCAAAGATCGCGAGGCGAAAAGAGAAATGGAAGGACGCCGCGCAGAACTTCTCGAACGCCTTCGCGCGGGTGAAATTACAAAAGAAGAATTCAATCGCCGCGATTACGAACTTGATCTGAAAGCTAAATCCGATCCGCCGATAATGGTTTTCGCCAAGACGGCTGAGTTCGGACTCGATCCCGAAAACGCCGCTGTGCGAATGGACCTCAAGCAAGGTTCCGTTCACATGTTCGATTCATCGGATGCTAAAACCTCCGATGCCGAAGAAGCTACAACCCAAACTGCGGAAACCGACGCGCTAACGACCGCTCCCGCCCGACCTGAACGCGATTACGCCATCCTCAAATTTGGCAAGCTCAGCAAGATCGAGGAATTGGGAAGCATGGACACGGCCGGAGGACGTCGCGTGCGAACCGTTCCCGAACTTCTCGGAATCATGAAAAACGATGAATCAAAAACAAAACAGAAGCTCGAAGCATGGGCGACGATCCTCGAACGCTATTCTCTCGCGCTCGAATGTTTGATCTTCGCTTTCATCGGACTTCCGCTCGCGATCTGGATTCGCCCGACGGGAAAATCGGTCGGAATCGTTCTCGCCGCCGCGGTCATCTTTCTTTATCACTTGATGACTCGAACCGGTTACACCATGATCACCAAGGACAATTCGTTGGGAGTGTGGATTCTCTACGCGCCCAACGTGCTTGGCCTGTTCTTTGGGACGGCGCTTTGGCGTCGAGCAATCAGGAGTTGATTCCTTGAACCCCTTCAAAATGATTTCTCACCGTACTATCTGCAAATCAGCGCTCGTTTACTTGCTTGGCGCGATATCGCTCTTTCAATCGGGCGCGGCTCCTGCGCAGGATGCCGTGCTCGATCCAGACGAAGCCGCGCGACTTGCTCCGACCGCGCGTATTCCCCGCCAACGCGCGAGCGAATCCGATCTGCTTTACGATCCGACCGAGGCCGAGCGATTCCGAATCCTCCGCCGCACCATGACTCCCGAGGAATTGTCCAAGACCGATTTCCGGCTCCGCGCGTTGGATGGGTTTGTTGATTACGATGAAGAGGAAGAAATTTTTTACGGTCCTGGACGGACGCAGGTTTACTACGAAAAGTATTACCTCGAAGCCGACAAGCTGATCTTCGATAACCGACTTCAGGAAGTTCAGGCCGAAGGAAACGTAATTCTACGGTTCATCGAAGAGCCTACACCGAGGACCGAAAACGCGACCACCAAACCGAACGAGATTCGCGCCGACTCGATGCGCTTCAATTTCGGCGAAGGGGAAGGAGTCGGTTACAATGTTAACGGCGAATATGCGCCGATCTATTTCCGCGCTGCCGAAAAGAAAGGCAAGCCTCAAACCGAGCAGCCGCTCCCGCAGTTCCAGCAGGTCTCCCATGAGGAGTCGCTTTTCCGAAATACAAGCGTAACCGCATGCGATTTCAAAGTGCCGCACTATAAAATCCGCGCCAAGGAGGCGATTCTCTTTCAGAATGATCGGATTTTCTTCCGCCGCGCGACTTTTTACATCATGGAAAAACCGGTCTTTTATCTCCCTTTTTACAGTCAATCCCTATTGGGCAAGAATCCGTGGTTCATGCAACTCGGCTACAACGACCGAATCGGCGCGCGGATGCGGATCGGCTATGAATACGAACATTTCAGTCACGAGCCGAGTTTTGAGGACGAGGATCAGTATGAAACTCGATCGCGTGGTGAAGCCCAAGTGTTCATGGATTTTTTGAGCGCGCGCGGTATCGGCGGCGGATTCAATTATCGCTACAATTTCGAATACGGTCGCGATGAGGGTGAATTCCGCGCTTACTCGATTGAAGACTTCGAGCGCGTGACTGCCGGCGACGCTCTGGACGGCGAGACCGACGACAATGAACTTTCCGAGCGCTCGGTTCTTTTCTGGCAGCACAGGACGGAACTCAATCGTCACTTGTCATTACTCGTCAATGTGGATTGGTTCAGCGACCCGGAAATATTTTATGACGTTCTCGACTTCTTCCAAGGTTCCGACTTGGATCGTGGACGACAAATCCAACGCCGCGCCCGCTTCGCCGCAACTTACGTCGAAGAGGAATACGTGGCGCGGTTGCTTTTCGAAATGAAAGATAGAATTGGACTCAATCGCTACAGCAACTTCTCCGACCCCGGCGACAACAACAACGATTTCGACATGGACCCGACGGGCGACGGCGAAGACGACATCAATAGCGTGGATGGTTCGCGGTGGGGACGCGTGACAAAGCGCTCACCTCACTTTACGCTGGCGACCCGCTACCTTCCCATCCGTAATTGGCCTGTCTTCTTGATGACGGAACTCAACATTTATCGCAACCTCGATAAGGGCTTTAACATCGTGGACGACGACGACGATGCGTGGGTGCGCGGCGCGGAATGGTATGGTCAAGCGCTTTGGCAATACCGGATTTCCGAGCGTTACATCCTCCTCGTTAAGGTCGGCACGGGCGTCGGAGTTGCCGAGCGGGATAAGGATGATCTCGGGATCACGCTCCTTGATGACAACACGAACAATGGACTCATCCTCGTGGACAATGAAGGAACGTTCCGGGTTGGCGGCACTAAAATGAACCTCGATGAGATCGAGCCGTTCTACGCTTGGGCTGATTCTGAAGTTCGCCTGAACGCTCGCTTCTCCGACGCGCTGACGGGCTTCGTCAGATGGAATTTCCGTAAGACGACGAATGATTTCGTGGGCGACTTTTATGCGCAGGCAGGCGACGTCACTTCCCGAGGCGATCTTTACAATTACAAACTCGAAGAAAACATGATCCAAGCCAACCTCACCTATCGCCTGCTCTATCCGATGTTTTATACCTTCGCGAACGTCGCTTGGAACATGAAGCCGGAGGAAGACCTGTTTCCGAACGAAACCGTCGGATATGCCAATACGGGTTTCGGATGGAGCAACCGACGGCAGACGGTTAACCTTACGACCAGCGTGGGATTCAATCGGCAACAGATTTTCCATCCCACCGATGACCTCGCCTCACAAACGGATTCACTCTTTGCGCGAATTTCAGCCGAATATCGTCCCATCCACGGACGGTGGTATATACGGACGACCGTTGACGAATCAGCCACGCTCGAAGACGATGAAACAGACAGCGATTTCAGCAGCAATGGAAGTAATTCGTCGCTCTTTTCGTTCGTAACCGATACCGGGCGCTCGAAATACCGGCTTATCTATGGACGTGAGTTGGGACCGAAGTGGGATACCGAACTTAGCGTCCGATGGGATAGTCAGGTAGAGGGAATTCGCGAGGCATCATGGATTTTGCAGCGCGACATGCACGATGCCTTGGCGATTCTTGAAGTAAAAAGTCAGCAAACCGCCAGCCGCACATCAGGTCAAGAGGAAGATGCGGAACAAGAAATTGATGTCTCGTTCGGAATGAAATTCAAGATACCTGGACAGGAACTCGCTTTTGGCGCGCGCGACGCCCGGACGGTTAAACAACGCGAACGCCAACCCGTTTCCGCATATTAGAAGTTAAAAGTAAGAAGTGAGAAGAGTGAAATAAGATATTCTTTCTTACTTCACTCTGCTTACTT
>CAZPIK010000322.1:3920-5035 GCA_964586185.1 uncultured Candidatus Sumerlaeota bacterium
AAATCGGCGCTTCAATCGTATTCAGAATCGTCGCGATGATTTCCGCGCTCTGAACTCCCGCGAGTCTCGCTGCGGGTGTTGGAATAATCCGATGCGCCAGAACAACCCGCGCGGCCTCTTTAACTCGATCGGGTCGGACGAAAGTTTCTCCCGCAATATACGCCAGCGCTCGTGAAAGGCGATGCAGCGCTATGGTCGCGCGCGGACTCGCTCCGAGCGCGACCTGATCCCTTCCGCGCGTCGCCCGAACAATCCGCGTCATGTAATCCAGAGTCGAATCCGCAACATGAACCGCTGCCGATTCCGCACGCAATCTTAATAAACCCGTCGCATCGAGTAGCGGATCCAACGATTCAAGCGGATGCTTCTGACTCTGCGCCTCGACGACTCGTTTCTCATCCTCTTCCTCTGGATACCCCATGCCAATCTGAATCATGAAGCGATCCAACTGGGCTTCGGGCAGTGGAAAAACGCCAAACTGTTCGATGGGATTTTGCGTCGCGACGACGAAAAAGGGTTCGGGAAGCGGATGCCGGTGTCCCTCGGCGCTCACCGATCTCTCCTCCATCGCTTCGAGCAAACCCGCTTGAGTGCGTGGCGTCGCGCGGTTGAGTTCGTCCACTAATAGTACTTGTGTGAAGATCGGTCCCTCGCGAAAAACAAATTCGCGCGTCCGTTCATCCCAAACGCTCGTGCCGGTCAAATCGGCGGGCAATAGATCGGGCGTCATTTGCGCGCGCGCAAAATTGAGCTTCAACGTTTTCGCCAGCGCGCGCGCCGCGACGGTTTTCGCCACACCCGGAACATCTTCGATCAGGACGTGACCATCAGCGAGCAACGCCGCCAGCATCATCGTGAGCGCCTCGCGCTTGCCGATGACAACTTTTTCAAGATGATCGAGGATGGCGGCGGGCGTCGGATGTGAAGCGGCGGACTCGGTCATGGCAGTTGCTTAAACGGAAGCGCACAAAAACGCCATAAGATTCGGGAAGAATTCTTCAATTTATCCGATGATAGTGTCATGTAGCTTTGCATGTGTCATCATTTGGAGTGCGGCGGCTTGACGCCGCTTTGGAACGCATTGTCACGCCTCGTCGAGTCGCGGCGAAGAAAAG
>CAZPIK010000323.1:0-5024 GCA_964586185.1 uncultured Candidatus Sumerlaeota bacterium
TTGATGAGCGGATCGAGATGCCGCTACTGGTTCGCGATGCGCGCTTTGATCCGCGCGAAGGCTTGCGTCTCTCGGCAAGGATTGCTTCCCCAACCGGAGTGGAAGAGGTGGCGGCAATTGAAGAGTCGCTTGAAGAATCGGGTGGATATGATCTTTCGTTCACTCCCGAAGAAACGGGACTCTACCGTTTGACCATCGAAGCAATGGAGGAAAATGGCACAGCGGTTGCGCGTCACGAAGAAGCCTTGCTCGCGCTTCCGGACGAACGCGAATATCAGAACCCACGCTATGACCCTGATTTCCTAAAACGACTCGCAAAGGATTCAGGGGGATCTTTTTTGACCCTCGCCGAATGGAATAAGATTCCCGATTTGATTCCCGTCACCGGCGGCGAGCGTCGCGATGAGATCGTCTATTCCCTCTGGCGATTTCCCGGATTTTTCATCGCTCTCATTTTCTTACTTTCGCTCGAATGGTATTTGCGGAGGAGGGGAGGATACGCGTGATCTCTTCCTTGCGCCATCTCTTGATTTATCGCGCGGCCATCCTTGCCATGGTAATCCTTCCCTTTCGCGCTTCCGCCGATTCGCACTTTTTGATCCTCGTCGGAGAGGGAGGCGAGGCTTCCTATCGAGCGGAATTCAACGAATGGGGTCGCCGACTATCCGAAGTTCTTGTTGCCTCATGCGGACAGCCCTCATCTAACATCCGCACGCTTGACCAACGCACCTCCATTTCGCTCGAAGCGATCCGCACGGCGTTCTTAGAAATCGGTTCGCGGATCAAACCGGAAGACGATTTTTATCTTCTTATGATCGGGCACGGGAGCTTCTATCAAGGCGCCACAAAATTCCAAATTCCCGGACCCGACCTAACCGCCGAAGAAACGCAAACGCTATTGGGAAAGATCACCGCTCGTCGAATCATCATTCTCAATTCGACTTCATGCTCGGCCGGTTTCATTAATGCCCTCTCTGGAACCAACCGAATCATCAGCACGGCGACAAAATCCGCCGTCGAACGTAACGCTCCCTATTGGATGGAACATTTTATTGAGGCTCTCGCTTCCGGCTCGGCCGATCAGGACGCCGACAACCGGATTTCCGTGCTCGAAGCGTGTCGTCAGGCCGATGCGCTCGTGCAATCGCATTACACCTCCGAGGGATTGCTCGCACCGGAGCACGCGCTGCTCGACGACAACGGCGACGGCGCGGGAACCCGCCCTTCGCAAATTAATGAGAACAGCGATCCCGCGCACGATGGCGCTCTCGCGGCCCATTGCTTCATCAAAGATTACATCTTTCCGCCGAACGTCCCGCCTGCGCTCGCTGAAAAATATCGAAAGCTCTTGGATCAAATCGAAATGCTGAAGCGCGAAAAGGCGAATCGCCCCGAAGCGGACTACCGCGACGAGTTGGAGCGCTTGCTCATTGAAGCCGCAAAAACCAATCGTGAGATTCATTCGTTTTCCAATTAATCCTCCTCCGCTCCCACTCCCACTCCCACTCTTACTCATACTCGTAATTGTAATCGTAATCATACTTGTCTCAACCCGCGTGCGTCTTCAAATAGCTTGCTCTCCACAACCCCTTACCGCAAAATGACCACTCTCAAATGAATTCGGCGTTCGCAAAGCGAATTCGGCGAGCTAGAAACGGAGGCGGATCATGCCATTGGACAGTGTAGGCGGTGAAATCGGCGGTGCAGCCATTCTGGGAATGTTCATAATTATGAGCATCGCATTCGGAGTTTTGTTTTGGTTCATCCCCTTGAAGCTTTACATCGCGGCCAAGACATCGTCCGTTGATGTTTCCTTGTTTGCTCTGGTAGCCATGCGGCTTCGGCGAATTCCCCCCTCCGATATTATCAATCCCCTTATTGCCGCAACGCAGGCGGGGCTGGATATCTCCCGCAAGAATCTCGAAAGCCTCTATATGTCGGGCGGAAACGTTCAGCAAGTCGTGACCGCGCTCATCTCAGCCGATAAAGCGCAAATCGCCCTCAACTGGGATCGCGCGGCGGCGATTGATCTCGCGGGACGCAACGTCTATGACGCCGTCAAGATGAGCGTCGAGCCGCGCGTCATTGACTGTCCGCCACAGGGACGCGGTCGCGATACGATTGACGCCGTTGCCAAAGACGGCATTCAGCTTCGCGTTAAAGCTCGCGTCACGGTGCGGGCGAATTTGGATCGCCTGATCGGCGGCGCGACTGAAGAAACCATCGTCGCCCGCGTCGGCGAAGGCATTGTCACTACGATTGGTTCCGCCGAGACACACAAGAAGGTGCTCGAAAACCCCGACCTTATTTCAAAGACGGTGCTCCACAAAGGTTTGGATTCCGGCAGCGCGTTCGAAATTCTCTCGATTGATATTGCCGACATTGACGTGGGAACGAACATCGGCGCGTCGCTCCAGATTGACCAAGCCAACGCCGACAAGCAGATTGCGCAGGCCAAGGCCGAGGAACGCCGCGCGTTGGCCGTCGCCCGCGAACAGGAGATGAAAGCGCTCGAACAGGAAATGCGAGCCAAAGTCGTCGAAGCCGAAAGCAGTATTCCTGAAGCCCTTGCCGATGCCTTCCGCAAAGGTCAGATGGGAGTTATGGATTATTACGGCATGAAAAATGTTCAAGCCGATACCAAGATGCGCGAAAGCATCGGAAAACAGGACATATAAATCTCTATGAATCACGCCATTCTAAATATCTTGCGGGCCGAAGCGCGCGCATCGAATGCCGAAATCGGTCGGCGGCTTGACATGAAGGAGTCCGATGTTGAACGCGAGATTCGCCGTCTTGAAGAATCAAAAACAATCCTCGGGTATCGCGCGGTACTGGACCCGGAAAAACTCGACGAGGAAGTTTGCATCGGAATTATCGAAGTCAAGGTGAGTCCGCAAGGAAGCAAAGGTTACGACGCAATTTCGTCGCAGATTTCTCGCTTTCCCGAAGTCGTCCTCTGTTACGTTTTATCCGGCGACTATGATCTACTCGTTTTCGTGGAGGGAAAGAATCTTCGCTCGGTTTCATTGTTTGTCACCGATAAACTCGCAACGATCGATCACGTGATCGGAACGACGACTCATTTCATTCTCAAAAAATACAAAGAATTCGGCGTTGCCATGGGTGGCGATGACAAAGCCGAGCGACTTGCCGTAACGCCCTAACTGCAAAAAAGAGGCCGTCCGGTTTCCCGGGGGGGGGAGGGCCGGACGGCGTGGCTCAGTCAGTGGACGGAATGTCCAGTGCGAGCATGGAACAACTGTAAAACATATTTATGATTTATCAACTATTATTTTTGTATTCATAATAAAATGAGTTGTAGAGTTAGGATCTACACGTAATCGTTGATTAGATTTTCCAGCAATTCCTGTCTTCCGCTTGGATTGAATTCAGGAGTCGCGCCTACCCTTAATGCGTAGCGTTCGATTTCTTCAAGGGTTGCTTTCCCGGATTCCACCTTTTTTCCGAGTGAAGAATTCCAAGAGGCGTATCTCGCTCGTTTGAATCTTTCCAAGGCCCCGTCCTTCATGATTCGATGCGCGATCCGTAACCCGCGAGCAAAAGCGTCCATGGAACCGATATGCGCGTGGAAAAGATCATCCGGCTCAACGGATTCACGCCGCACTCGCGCATCGAAATTGATCCCGCCCTTGAGTCCGCCGTTGCGCAAGATGGACATCATCACGAATGTCGTTTGATAAATGTCAGTCAGGAATTCGTCGGTATCCCATCCGAGCAGGAGGTCGCCAGTATTTGCGTCCATCGAGCCAAGCATGCCGCGATCCACCGCCCATTCCATTTCGTGACGCATATTGTGTCCGGCCAAAGTCGCGTGATTCGTTTCGAGGTTCAGCTTGAAGTCCCTTTCAAGACCGTTCTCGACGAGGAACGCATAGGTCGCTGCTGCGTCGTAATCATATTGGTGCTTGGTTGGTTCTTTCGGCTTCGGCTCGATCAAAAATTGTCCTTTGAACCCAATTTTCTTCTTGTATTCCACCGCCATGCGAAAGAGCGCGGCAATGTGATCAAGTTCCCGTTTCATATCGGTGTTGTTGAGGTTCATGTAACCCTCGCGACCGCCCCAGAATACGTATCCCGCGCCGCCAAGGGCCTTTGTCACTTCAAGGCACTTGCGGATTTGCGCCGCCGCGAACGCAAAAGAATCGAAAAACGGCGAGGAACCCGCTCCTTGATTGTAACGCGGATGCGAAAACAAATTCGCCGTGCCCCAAAGGAGCCTCACGCCCGTCTGTTTTTGCAGTTTCGCCATGAGCGCGGCAATTTCGTCCAAATTATCGTGCGATTCCTGGAGCGTCGCCCCCTCCGGCGAAACATCGCGATCATGGAAGCAATAAAACGGCGCGCCCAACTTCATCGTGAATTCAAACATGGCTTCGGCGCGATCCCGATGCGCCTGCATCGAAAGATCGGTCAGCGACCATGGACGCTTGTGGCATCCGGGACCGAAAGGGTCTTGCCCCGTCCCGCGAATCGTATGCCACCAACACACGGCAAATCGGAGATGATCGCGCATCGTCTTGCCGCCGATCTTCTCTTGGGCATTATAATGGCGAAACGCGAGACGATTTTTTGTCCGTGGCCCTTCGAATGGGATCGGTTTGATATTCGAGAAAAAACGGTTCATGGATGTTCCTCACTGCTCGTGGCATGAATTGCCAAGAACCTATCCGAAGTCGGATCGAATTTGAATGATGAATTCTTACCGCGATGACGATTAGGCCGACTTCAATTCACCCAAACATTTGCGAATATGTTCAAGACTCTTGGCAACGCCCGGCGCGGGATTTTCGGCATCGGCTTCATATTCAATGGCCGCGTTTCCATCGAAGCCGATGTCCAAAAGCGCTTTCAGCAGCGCCTTCACGTCAACAACGCCGGTTCCCATGACAACCGATTTTCCTTTTTCTTCCGCGACATCTACGTCTTTCAGGTGCGCGTCGTGAACGCGTTTGCCTAACAGCCGAATCGCGTCATGCGGCTCAACGCCGGCGCGTGTATAG
>CAZPIK010000324.1:0-5007 GCA_964586185.1 uncultured Candidatus Sumerlaeota bacterium
CGGAAAATCCGAAGCGAAGCGTCGCAACCGCGCTTACGGAGTTTTTTCCGACGCGATTTGCCGAGGCGATGGCAGGGGAGGAAATCCCGCTTGCTCGTATGACGCGCGAATTCCGAATCCGATTGGCTAGCGATCTTACGGCTTTATCGCTGCCCATGATCGGCGATCGGGGTTATACGTTTGCCGAAGCGACCGCGGGCGGAGTTGACCTCCGTGAAATTGACGCGCGAACGATGCAATCGCGAATCCATTCCAAGCTTTACCTCTGTGGTGAAATCCTTGACGTGGATGGACGCATCGGCGGATTCAATTTTCAGTGGGCATGGTCGAGCGGTTATCTGGCCGGGCGCGGTGCGGCGTTGCTAGAGTGAATCGGTTCAACGAGGAGTAATTATGTCATTCGAGCGAAAATTGTTTCTGTCATTTATCGCTTTTAGTATCGCGACAGAAAGCCTGTTCGCACAACGCGAGGACATGGCTCCACGACTCAAATTCTGGATCGAGAATATGTTCGTCCAGCACCGGTATTCTGTTGAGGAAGCGGCGACCGGACTTGAAATGAGCGAGGAAGCTGTTCGAGTCAAGTTGCGGGAAATGAACATTGAGCCGGCAACCCCTTCCGCGCCCGATTCAAAAGATCGAATCCGAATGGCGCCGTGGGCGCCGGGTCGTCATCCACGAATCGGATTCTTGGAGGGAGCTGTAAATCCCCAGCGCGATACGAAGATCAGCATTTTTCTGCCATGGGAAAATTCCGGATTCATTGTGTTCGATCTACCCGAGGCGGTCTTTAGCAATTTGGGTTTGCTCTACCTCGCTCATACGCACATCCCGACGATTTGGGAGGATCAAGGCATCAAATTGCCGACGCTCGACTGGACGGTTCGTGAAGACGGTTCACTCCAGTCGCGCCGCGTGCTTCCCAACAAGATTGAGTTTGGTGTCGAAGTCTGGCCTCGCAAGGGGAGTGTGGATTACGTCTATTGGCTAGAAAATGGAACGACGCAGACACTCACCGGATTGCGAAGCCAGCTTTGCCTGCTATTGAAAAATGCCCCAGATTTTAACGCACAATCGGGAGACAACAAGCTCCTTATCGAGAATTCCGCCGCCGTTCGATCCGCGACCGGCAACCGCTGGATTATCACCGCATGCGAATATTCGAAACCTTGGCAGAATGCGAAGTGTCCGTGCATGCACGCCGATCCGACGTTTCCCGATTGCGCGCCGGGAAAAAGGGTCGAGGTTAGAGGAAGCGTCTTTTTTTACGAAGGCGAGGACGTGCCCGAGGAAATCGAACGCCGAAGAATTGAGAAAAGTCTGTTTGGACTCGTTAAAACAACAATGCCTGAATAGTCGTAAGATCCCAAAAACTTTACTCGAAGACTTCCCAATTCCGGACGGCATTGGGCGGGTTTATGACATTAATATTCACGTTCAAAGTGGCTCCGAAATAAACGACCGATCCCTCGACCACGATCATTCGCAGTTGGAAGTTGCAGAGACCCGGCGTCGCGGGCGCGGTGATCAGGTAGTTGAAATCGCCATTGGTATTCGGAGCTTGACTTGGAGCGGGCATTGGAATCGATGTCGAGTGAAGACCGCAGGGATCGGCCACAGCCAACAAGCCAAACCATCGGCTGGGCGAAATGGATTGATCCATCCACCATGTATTTCCGAGGTTGCGGACGTTGGTGCCGACAAGTAGAGACTGATTCGTGTACATCGTTGTGGGAATCGTGTTCCCGAGGAAACTCGCATTATTGATCGGATCCACGAGGCTGAGTGTTTGGGTTGCCGTCGCGCCGAACGGCGTCACACCATCGGTCATACGGAAATCAATCTGGCAGGGTCCGCCGGCGGCGGGACCGTTGAGAATTCCGCTGAAGACGTAATTTTGTCCGGGCAGAACGTTCGTCGCCGGTGTGATGGTCAAGGCGGAAACGGATGAAAGCGCGCAGGCATCAAGCGTAACTCCCAGAACAAAATTTCCCGCGCCGGGCCACGTCGTGTTCCCTGTGTTCTGCATCGTGATCGTAATCGGGACTTGATACAGTTTTGGAATCTGCGTAGGTATCGTATGCGTCACGACCGAGGCGTCATTGAACGGCGAGGGTGAGGCGGTTGGTGAAGGTGAAACCGTCGGGGACGCCGAAGGGGTGGGTGAAACCGACGGGGAAGGCGAGGGCGAAGCCGACGGGGTACGCGACGCGCTTGGAGTTATGGTGGGACTGACCGAAGGTGAAGCGGATGGCGAGGTTGTTGGAGTGCGCGACGGGGATACGGTTGGGGTTCTTGATGGCGTCGGAGTGCTCGTCGGCACTACAGGGCTTGGAGAAGCGGTCGGTGTCACGGGGTCAAGGAAATTGTATTCCAGACCTTTCAGATCAACTTCCGGCAGAACGCCATTCGACGCCGCGACAAATGATGCCGTGACTCCGAAATCCGTCGTTGCGGAGTCCCAAGCAATTACGTCGGCGTCGTCGAGGTTGACTGAGCCGATGAGAAGGGGAATATCGAACGAGAGTCGCCAATCGGTTCCTGAAATATAACTCGCGGCGTCAAGATCGGCTTCGGGCGGAATACCTTCAGCGGAGCCATCGAAAATCACGGCCGTGAAAGAATTGCTGGCCTCCGAAAACTGAACCAAATCTTCGTCCGCGACCATTGTCGGCGTTCCGTTGACGGTTAATAAGCAATCCGAATCGAGCGATATAATGAGCACTAGCGGCGCGACGAAGATTCGGCCGATGGCATCAATCGCAACTTCAGGAGGAAGCCCCTTCGACGAACCGTCGAATCGCATCAAGAATGTCGTGCCATTCCAATCGGCAACATCTTCGTCCGCAAGGGAAAGATTCCCCGGTTGAAGCAGCGCGTCAGTATCCAGTGAAAAGCAATTCGTGCCGAAAGCCAGATTTTCAAACGCAGTGATCTGCGATTCGGCGGGCAGCAGATTGGTCATTGTCGTATTGAAAAGCGTCCAAGAACCACCCGCCTGTCGCGCAAAGATTTCATGATCCGCGCCGGAAGTTCCTGAGATGACCGTGTTTTCACCCGTCGTGATGGCGAGATCGAGTGCCTGGCCGAAAGCTTGGACACCGATCACAAGCCAAATAGAGCAGAGGAGATGCGAAAGCGTTCGTTTCATGACTTGGCAGCCAACCTATTTACTAGAAGGCGATATTTTCGCGGTGATCCCCGGCGGTGGGGATGCTATTGGGAGAGGCTACTGCGGCGTTGTCGCTGAGACCCACAGCGGGAGCCTCATCAGCCATCCGATTCATTTCAACTCGATTGCCGCCGCCAGAGATTCCCGTGGCCTCCAACCGAATTCCGGCTGTTCCATTCGATCCCGTCGAGTTGCCAGTGATAAAGTTATTGTTTCCGGCGACAAAAATCCCATAAGCGAACGCCGATGCTCCGCCTAAAATGGCATTTTGTCGGCAATGATTGTCCCTAACGGTACAATGGTGGTTGACGTAAATACCGTAGCCAGTTTGGACTCCACCGGAGGAGACGCTGCCATTCTGGTCGCAAACATTACCCACGATGACGGACCGATCTCCGGATTCGATCCCACGTCCCGAACCATCCCCAATACCCTGTCCGGGACCGTTGCCGCTGCAAACGTTTCCCTGGATCAGGCAATTGACGCCCGATCTTATTCCAATGCCCTCGCCATTGCCCGTGCTGCTGTCATCATTGTCTTGGAAGGTGTTGTTAATGATCGTGCAATTGAAACCAGCCATGAGGCCGATTCCATCGCCCGTCCCGGATCCCAAGTTATTCCCAGCCGTGTTTCCGATGACGGTACAACCATCGAGGACATCAATCCCACGACCATCGCCATTTCCGAATCCGGCATTTCCTTGGCAGGTGTTGTTGATCACGGTGCTACTGGCTCCTGTTCGGATGCCAGTTCCCCTATTATTGAAGGCTGCGGCAATATTATAGGACGCGATACAATCCTTCACAAGCGAACTGGCACCAACATCAATTCCGGGATATCCCGTGGATTGACTGTTGAGCGTTGTCTTTCCGTTACCACATGCTATGCAGTTTTCAACGATAGCAAGTCCGCCCGATACGTAAATGCCGTAGGTATGATTGTTGACGGAAATGATGTCGGAAATTTTCGCCTGGCTCGAGGAGGTCAATCCTATGCCGGTTCCCGTAAAACGATGAATTTTGCCATTCCGGATGCGGGTGTTGGCAATGCCGCTTCCGGTGATTCCGGCGATATTCCCTCCAAGATTTGCACCATCTAGGGTGTGACCATTCAAATCTAGCGTTACACTGCTCGTCGTGATCGAAATACAGTGAACGGCGACAGTCAAGGTAACATCACTCACGAGGACGTACGAACCTGGGCGGTTGATGGTAAACGTCGCCGCGCCTGTGGGACGGATGTCTATCGTACCGTCCTCAGCGCGAGAGTTTTGAGCCATGGTCAGCAAAAGCGCACAGCATGTCGACTTCCATAAGCTCTGAAAGATTTGATACGACTTGTGTCGCATGACAAGCGCACCTCCTAGTAATATGTTATCCGGATTGAACCAAGGCCAGATGCCCCTGAAAATAGATTCCGCACAATTTGGAAAAACCAACCCCTCACTTCTACACTAACTGTCGATTCGCGCACAAGTGCAAAAATCCGCGAACGGAAGTTGATGCATACCCCGTTACTCAAGCATAGGCTGGCACCCGAATCAGAAAATTTCGTCAATCAGGATCCCCGTTCCGGATTCCTCCGGCGCGACGCCATTGACCGTATCCAAGTCATCGGCCTCACGACAACGATTGCGCTCCCGACGGCAGTTGTTTGGAGCGGCGGCTGAAAAGATCAACCCCGCCGTGGCGCTTCCCGTAGTGAAATTGCCGGCGACCCAATTGTCCGTCACCGCCACACTGATTCCGTAACCCCGTGTGCCTCCCGAATGGTTGACGCAGGAGTTGTCCACGGCAATACACCAACCGCCGATTTCTATGCCTCGCGCGATTCCG
>CAZPIK010000325.1:0-4995 GCA_964586185.1 uncultured Candidatus Sumerlaeota bacterium
GGCGGTGACGCCGAGCTTCTGCAAGCGGGTTATCGAGCAGGTCGCCCCCGCGCAAGAAAAACTGCGAAAAAAATGCGCCGAGCCTATTCTCTTTTTGGCCGACGAGTTTTACATCACGGCTAACCTTCCCGCGCCAAAATACGACGACAGCGAAATTATGCACCAACTGGAAAACGGCGTCGGGATGGTTTGGGATTTCATGTTGCCATGGCGGTCGGTTGCGCGTTCATTACCTAAGTCGCTCCAGCGTCCGCGATCGGTAGCCATACTAACTGGACTTCTCGGCGCAAGAGTCCTGCGCCCGGTCGTTGAGCGTCTCTCGAATATCCGAAATTTCAAATTGGATGTGATTCCGTGTTCCAATTCGCTCTTCGGCAAGTCCATCACGGTTTCGGGTTTGCTTTCGGGAGGAGATTTCAAACGCGCCGTGGCTGAAAACCCAACTTATGATCGCTACTTGATTCCCGGCAATTCCGTGCGAGCCGAAGGGAGAGTATTCCTCGACGACATGCCGCTGGAAGAATTAGAGAAGTTTTCTCGCGGGCGATTGCAGGCTATCGAAGGCAACGTGTCGGAACTCGTCGCGGCAGCGCTTGCTTAATCCGTTACTCCGTTTCAACCTCGAAAGGGCCTGTAATATAACGCATCGTCATTTCGGCGACGCACGCCGCGTTTTTTTGTCCTTCGATCTCGATGCTGGCGCGCCAAGTTGCCCGCCAGCCGCCGGACATTTCGGCGAGACTCACGAGTTTTTTCCGGAGTCGGATTCGCGATCCCGCAACCACGGGCGAAAGAAACCGAACCTTATTGAGTCCCGCGTTGATCGTCAGTTTTAAGGGTTGCTCGATTTCAAAGCAGAGCGAATCGAGATAAGGAAGAAGGGAAAGAGTGAGAAACCCGTGGGCGATGGGCGCGCCAAACGGCGACTCGCGTTTACACCGTTCGGCATCCAGGTGAATCCATTGGCGATCATCCGTCGCCTCGGCAAAGAGACGGATTCGTTCCTGCGTAATCTGAACCCAATCACCGGTCGTGACATCCTTTCCGACCAGCGGCTTCAATTCTTCGATGGTCTTGACGACGAACTTCCCAGCCACGCGTTCGTTCCCCTATCGCGCCCCACGGCGACCGCAAGGCGGCCATTGAATCAATCGTTCCCTCAAACCTCAAGAGAAATGGATTTTGCGCGAGTGCGTCGCCTCGCTCTTGAAAATAGGCCATAACTAGGTTTAACTGGTGTTCCTCGTTAGGAGTTCCGGGCGATTGCCCCGCTTCGGCTCACACGCAATTCATGCGAGAAGAAACTGTTAAAATCCTTTTGATCGAACCCGATCCCGCGATCGTGAAAAAGATTCGCGAAGCGCTTACGGCTGCGATGGGCGAAGATTTCAATTTGGTCCATCTGATTTCACCGGATGACGCGCTAGGCTTGCTCTATATGGAGCCGATGGACATTATCCTTGCTGATGTAGCTTCACCGGATCCAAAGAATTTGAAAAGCGTCTCGCGACTCATCGCCGCAGGGCAGTTGGTCGTCGCGCTCACAGACCCGCGCGGAACCGGAGCGGGCATTCGCGCGCTCAAGCAGGGCGCCGAAGATTACGTGGTCAAGGATAGCCTCCAGCCCGATTCGTTGCGCCGGACGATTTGCAACGCCATCGAGCGGCATCGGCTTCGCACGGAACGGGGCGAAGCTCAACGCAAGCAGATGATCGAGCTGGAAAAGAAAGCCATTGCGGACGAACTCACGGGACTTTTCAACCGCTCCTATATTCACCAGCGCCTGATGAATGAAATCTATCGCGCCCGGCGGTATATGTCTGCCCTCAGTATTGCAATGCTCGATCTCGACGGTTTCCGCGAGATCAACGCCCAGCATGGCCAAGCGGCCGGCGACGAAATCCTAAAGGGGACGGCGGAGGCGATTCGGGAGACGATCCGCTCGGTGGACATTGCGGCGCGATATGGCGGCGAGGAGTTTTGCGTCGTCATGCCCGAAACCGGCGCGCAAGGCGCGATGATTTTCGCCGAACGACTTCGTGAACGGATCGGCAAGATGAAAATCCAAGACCCTTCCGGAAAAACGGTAAACGTCACATGCAGTCTGGGTGTCGCGGAGTTGGACAACGAACTCAAAGATGGCCTTGCGTTTATCGGGTTGGCCGAAGAAGCGCTCTTGCAGGCCAAAAAATTCGGGCGAAATCAATCGTGGCTCTTCAAAAAGGCCGAGCCAAAGCCCATTGGCTAACTTACACAAGTTTCGTTACGTCGAGATTAAGAATGTTCACGCAGAGGCGCAGAAAGCGCGGAGAAAAACGGTCATTCTTCACGGACTCCGCTATGTAAAAATGCTTTGCTCACCGTTCTGTGCGCCTCTGCGTGAGAAAACTTGAACTAAGCGAAAAAGGGTACTGTTTCAAAATTCCGCCCCAGCACCAGCGCCGGATCGGCGTCGAACCACTTCTTGAGTGCCGTGGCGTAAACGCTTCGGAAGTCGGTCGTGAATTTAAGGTCTCCCTGATCGAGATCGGTCAGGCTCGGCGCTTTGCCGTAAACGCCGCCTTTAATTGAATCGCCGATCAGGAACATAGGCGCGGCGGTTCCGTGATCGGTTCCATTGCTGCCGTTTTGCTCCACGCGCCGACCGAATTCCGAGAACGTCATGATCACGACGCGGCGGCTTTCATTCAATTTTTTGAGATCAGCGTAAAACGCCGCGATGCCCGTCGAATAACGCTGAAGCAGTCGGTCGTGCGTGCCCTCTTGGTTCGTGTGAGTGTCAAACCCGCCGAGCGACGTGTAATAAATTCGCGAGCCAAGTCCGCCCGCGATCATCCGCGCAATCGTCGCAAGGCTGTTGGTAAAACTATCCATTGGATAGTTCGCGGTATTTTTTACCTTGCTTGAAATCTGGTGAATCTTGTCCTGACTGACCATCGCGCCGTCGGTGACGTGTCGGAGAAAATCGAGCGAGGCATTTTTCTTTTCGCCGTTCGTATCGTTCATCGCTCGGAAATTACGCGTGTCGTCCCCCTTCTTCCCCGCGACGTAGCCGAAGTCCTCGGGCGAAGAAAAAGAAACCCCCGTCCCCCTTTTTCCGTAAAACGCCTGCGGCAGTTCGTTGCCGAGATAGACTCCCGCCGTCGGCGCGGGCGTTCCTTCGCAGCAATTGTCAAAATACCGCCCGACCCAACCCGAGTACTCGTTGCGATCCGAATCGGAAGCCGTATGCCAAATTTCCATCGAGCGGAAATGCGAGCGGTCGGGATTGGGATATCCGACGCCCTGAATCACCGCGACCTTGCCGTCATCGTAGAGTCCTTTAAGTCCGGCGAGCGCGTTGTTCATCGCCAGATTGTCATCAACTCGAATTCTCTGTCCGCCATTCAGCGCCAGCCGCGGACGCGCTTTGAAATAATTGTCATCCGTATAGGGAACAAGCGTGTTGAGGCCGTCGTTACCGCCGCTCAGCTGCACCACGACAAGAATGTGATCGTCTTTGAATCCGGGCAACGGCGCGCTCGAACCCGCCTCCCAGCCCGCCCCCGCCGCGACGCTCTCTGCCGTTTGCAGCAAGAATTGCGGGAGCGTGATTCCAGCGGTGACGATCCCGCAATTGTGCAGGAAAGCTCGGCGTGTGTGAAGGTTTCCGGGTTTCATGATCGTTCCTCTATCAGCAAAGCTGGAACTCCGACGCGCTCATCATGAGCCGCACGGCTCCGCGCAAACGCCCGACATCCCATGCCCCCGCGCGCATCGGTTCGTTTTCGTCGCCCGTTCCCGTAAGAGCCGCGACGACTTTTTCTCTTTGCGCGTCTTCCATCGGATGACCGTAAAAATAATCGGACAGATGATCCACGATTTGTCCGATCGTCATGTCGTTGGCTCGCGCAAAAAACGTTCGGGCATCAAATGGCGCAAAAGGAAGTTTCAAGCCCTTGGGTCCTTCGGCGTCACCCACAACTCCGACGCTTTTCATATCCTCGCGCGAGAAAACCGCGTCCACGTTGGCAACCATTGCCGGGTCCACCGCTTCGCCGCGTTCGCCCATTTCCATCATCATCGTCGGATCGTCGGCCATCATGTTCGTCATCGCTTGGCGTGCGCGCTCTGCTTTTGTGATGCGTCCACCTTCGCCCTTGGCCGCCGCAACTTCGCGTCGCTGGCGTTGAATAATCTGCTGAATTCCAAGTCCCGGTCCCATACCCGTCGCAACCCCTTGAACAAAAAAATTCGCGAGGTTGTGGCGCGTCATGAGCGTGTTGGTGTTGATCCATTCTCGTCCACCGGGCCATCCCTTGACGTTCGGCGGATAGAAAAGGTCTTGCCCCATCTGGCGCAGCGAATTCACCGCGTAAATCTCGATCATGCTTCCCGGTTGCGGATCAATTTCAAGCATTCCCAGAGTCGAAACGACCGCTTGCGCCGGATTCTTGATTTGCGTGCCGAGCGCCTTTTCCGAATAAAACGCCTTCGAGCGAAACATCTGCGTGAGCATCGGCTTCAACTCGTAACCATTTTCGCGGAGCGTCTTCGCCAGTCCCTCAACGATTTCGTCCTCCGGATTTTCATACGCGAAGTAGTTCCAAAGTTTGCGGCATATAAATTTGGCGGTGCAGGGTTGCTCAAAAATTATATCTATGATGTCATTCCCGTTGAAATTTCCTTTGCGTCCCAAAAAGACCTTTTCCCCCGTGTCGTGCGCCGCTTCGATATAAATAAACTCGTCGCCATCACTGCTCCAACCCGTCCACGCGCGTGCCGAATTCTTGATGTCGTCTTCCGTGTAGTTGCCCACGCCCATCGTGAAGAGTTCCATAAGTTCACGCGCCCAGTTTTCGTTTGGGTGCTCTTTCCGATTCTCCGCGTTGTCGAGGTAACGCATCATCGCGGGAGAGCATCCAACTTCATAGGCGAGCATCTTGAAGTTGCCGATGGCCATGTCGCGGAAAAGCTGATTGAGCTGGTAATTATGCGTGCCCGATTTGACCTTCT
>CAZPIK010000326.1:0-4917 GCA_964586185.1 uncultured Candidatus Sumerlaeota bacterium
ACGCGGATAAGGTGGATTATTGCGACGCGGCGGGGGTTAGTTTGTTCGTCGAGATCATGCGGCGTCAGCATGAAGCTGGAGGCGAAATCGAACTGCGAAACATGAGCGAACAGACACAGCGACTCCTCTCGATGGTGGACGTCTCGCAATTTTACGCGGCGAACAAGCAGGTTCCCGATCCCGATCCGATCCCGGAGGAGATTGGTCGAAAGACCGTTGCCGCTCTCAACGACCTGCGCGATCTCGTCGTGTTTATCGGACAGATGACGGTCGCGATTCCGGTCGCACTGCGGCATCCGAGGCAAATGCGATGGCGCGAGGTTGCCGTGATTTGCGAGACGGCCGGAGTCAACGCGCTGCCCATCGTCGCGCTGGTCGGATTTCTCATGGGACTCATCATGGCGTTTCAATCGGCGATCCCGATGAAGCAATTCGGCGCGGAAATTTTCGTCGCCGACCTGATCGCCATTTCGATGCTCAAGGAACTGGGTCCATTGCTAACGGCCATTGTGCTCGCGGGTCGGTCGGGTTCAGCTTTTGCCGCCGAGATCGGGACGATGAAAGTGAACGAAGAGATCAACGCGCTCACGACTATGGGACTCGAACCTGTTCGATTTCTCGTCATGCCGCGCGTCGTCGCGACGGTGCTGATGACGCCGATACTTGCAATTTTTGCGAGCCTCTTTGGACTCATCGGCGGCGCGATTGTCATGGCGCAATTGCACTACCCGCTTATCACTTACGTTAATCGCGTCATTGGCGCGGTAGACCTCTTTGCAGTGTTTAGCGGCCTCTTCAAAGCAACGGCGTTTGGCTTGCTGGTTGCGGGGATCGGTTGCCTGCGCGGGATTCAAACGGGGGTGGGATCGAGCGCGGTCGGAGCGTCAACCACGCGCGCGGTCGTCAGCGGAATCGTCCTTATCGCCGTGGCCGACGGCGTTTTTTCGGTGCTCTTCTATTATATAGAGACGTGGGGCGGTTGAGAAAAATCAGATGGTGATTGTAAGAAGTTGCGTTTGGATTTAGAATCGGGCGTTGAAGTTTGACTGGAATTGCGGGATCATCCCGCGCCGCATTAGGGAGTTGGAGCCATGTTTCGCGAAGAACCGAATCCACGGAAGAAGAACCCCAAGACCGTCGCCGTTATCGAAACGGCGGGCTGCACGGGCTGCGAGGTCTGCATAGATTTCTGCCCCGTGGATTGCATTGACATCCTCCCCGGACCCGTTCACAAATCTCTGAACCGCGTCTGCATCGTGAACGAGGACATTTGCATCGGCTGCCAGCTTTGCGCGAAATATTGCCCCTGGGAAACGATCTTCATGCGCCCCTACGAACCGCGCCTCGAAGAGCAAAATGAGGTTAAAGCGGAATTGGAAAAGGTGTTGGCGTAGGTTTTCAGGACGAATAAGTCCTATCGGTCTGATTTCAGAATCTGCTTGGTTTCGATTACTTGTACCCGATGATTGAGCGTATCGGCAACGCGCAGATTGCCGTTGGTATCTGCGACGATGCCCCACGGCGTTGCGAACTCACCCACGCGCGAGCCCGGTCCGCCAAAACATCCGAGTGATTTTCCATCGCGATCAAACGCCTGAATCCGATTGTTGCCGTATTCACAGATATAGAGGTTGCCGTCTTTTCCAAGCGTGAGATCGTACGGATAATTCAGTTTGCCCGCCTCGCGACCGACCTCGCCCCAGACTTTCAGCAACTCGCCCTCGGTCGTGAATTCTTGAATCCGGTGATTGCACGAATCGGCGACGATGATCCGATCGGGTGGCGCGAAGATGAGCGCAAGAGGTCGCTGAAATTTTCCCGGCTCCGTTCCAAAGTCGCCCCACTGTTTCACGAAGTTTGCGTCGCGGTCGAATTTCAGCACGCGGTCGTGTTCACCGTATTCGGTCACGTAGATGAAACCTTTATCATCCACGGCAAGGTTCGTTGGGTAGATCAGATGACCTACTTCGCCGCCGTACTCGCCGAACATTTTAAGCATTTTTCCGTCGAGCGAGTATCGCATGATCCGGCTGTTGTGCGTATCGGCGACGAGGAGCGTCGTCGTTGCGGGATCGCTCGAATCAAAGACCACGCCCGTCGGAGTTCCGTTGTCCATCTTGGGCATCGGCCACTCGCGGATTGGGGCATAGTTGGGGCCGAAAAGTTGGATTCGCCCCGTGCGGTCGGCAATCGCCATGAGTCCGGAGGGGGTGACGTCAATGCCCCGCGGCGCGGAGAAATGTCCGAGCGTGCGGCCTTGCAAGCCGATGATCGTGATGCCCGAGGGATTTGAAATTTCGGTAGTAGGTTCGTTCGATTTCGAGCACGCGAGCGAAAAGAGAATTAAGAAAGTAACGCAAAGACGCAAAGGTGCAGAGGCGCGAGGAAGGCATTTTGAAATCGAAAGGGATGAGGTTGCATTCATGGCGTTACGGGTTCGTTTTGGTTTCATGCACTTACTATTGCGGATCATCGGGGAATAACAATGTGGGAGGCAATCTCCGACTGCCGAATCGGCGATCGGAGATCGCCTCCCACATTAAGATCAAGATAGCGGCATCATGAGAAGTAGTACTTCATTGCGCCTCTGCGTCTTTGCGCCTTTGCGTTAACTTCTTTCAAATTTCAAACGCCTGCGTTGACCGGATCATAGAGAATTCTCATGCAGCTTTCGCACCGGATCATTTTGTCGGCTGCGCGAATATCGGTCGCGACGTGCCGAATAATGTTCATCCCACAGCCCGTGCAATGGCCGTCGTGAACCGCCGACATCGCGCCGCCGGGGTAGCGGTCATTGAGCAGTTGATAGAGTTCCTGATGTTCTTCGGGCAATGCGGAGAACCGCCGTTTGCGTTCGGAGTCAAACTGCGTCGCCCGCATTTTCTTTTCTTCCGTTTGCTGAGCGATCCGCGCGCGCTCGATGTCGTTATTCGTTTTCAAATCTTCAAAAGCCTTCGCGGTCTCGACCTTTTCCTTTTCGCCTTGCTCCTCGCGCTCCATCCCCTCGATGCCTTCCAAGTCCGCGTCGCCGATCTTGTTTTTCACGGCTTCGATCTCGTGGGTAATTGCCTCGTATTCCTTGTTGGTTTTCACCTGCGTTTGCTGGACTTGGTATTTGGCGATTTTTTCTCGGAGCGATTGAACTTCGAGTTCGGCACGACGCCGGGCTTCTCGACCTTTGACGAATTTTTCTTCGGCGGCAGCGATGGCGCGTTTGGCGGCGGCTTCACGCGCGTCCATGTCGGCCAACATTTTCGGGTAGAGCGCAAGCTGGCTCTTGAGCGCGTGAAGTTCGCGATCTACGTCGCAAAGTTCCAGCAGTGGAATAATCAAATCTTTCACGACGCTTCCTCCTCGCGGACGAACAGCGCGTCGGCGAATTCGCCGGGTTCAAAGTCGCGCAGGTCTTCGGGTGTCTCGCCCACGCCGATCTTGAAAATCGGAAGCCCGAACGTTTCCTTGAGCGCGATCAGGATTCCCCCTTTGGCCGTTCCATCCAGTTTGGTCATGATGAGACCCGTCAGCGGCACGACTTCCTTAAACGTTGCGGTTTGGTTGATGGCGTTTTGTCCGGTCGTGGCGTCGAGGACGAGGATCGTCTCGTGCGGCGCATCGGGATAGATTTTCTTGATGACCCGCACGACCTTGCTCAGTTCATCCATAAGATAGGTCTTGGTGTGAAGTCGCCCGGCCGTATCAACGAGAATAACATTGGGTGGCGTGCGCTGTGCTGTTTCGAGCGCTTCAAAACAAACCGAAGCGGGATCGGCTCCTTCGCCTTTACGGACGATCTGCGCGCCCGTTCGATTCGCCCAAATCTGGAGTTGATCGGCGGCGGCGGCGCGGAAAGTATCGGCGGCAACAAGCATCACCTGCTTGCCTTGACGCGAAAGTTCGAGCGCGAGTTTTCCGATCGTCGTCGTCTTGCCCGTTCCATTGACTCCGACAACCAGAATGATCGTCGGCGCGGGACGTTTGAGATCGAGCGCGCGATTGTTCACGGAGAGAATCTCCATGACCGATTCTTTGACGAGTCCCATGACCCGCTCGGCGCTCGCTTCTTCTCGACCCGAACCGGCGCGGCGAATTTTATCTACGATCTTTGCCGCCGCTCGACCGCCGACGTCGGCCTGAATCAGAATGGACTCGATCTCTTCGAGCAGGGCGTCATCAATTTTTCCGGATAAGCCAATCGCGAGACGGAGTTTTCCGGCCAGCGCCTGACTCGTCGTGCGAAGTCTATCGCGAAGCCGCGCGAACCAGCCGGGTCCTTTGTCAAGTTGAGGGCGGGGCTTCGGCTTTTCTTCGAGGGCCGGAGCGGATTCGGTTTTTCCTTTGAGCCAACTGAGCATAATAAATTCCCGTTCCCACGGAACCCAAAGATTATAGGGCAAAGCCGCAAAGCCACAAGGAATTGTTCCCTTGGGCTAGAGATACCTTGATCCTTCATCAATCCCGTTCCAGTGCCGAAGGCGCGTCACATTTCCAGCCTAGGGCAACGCCCTAGGAAAACGGTCACCCCACACGACGTGAGGGCTGTAAGCCCGATCTAATTGGGCCGGGCTTTCAGCCCTTTTATTTTGGGGACATCTCCCACCTAGGGCGTTGCCCTAGGCTGGCAATAGTTCCGCGCCCATGGCGCTCAAGATATCGCAACTGGAAAAGCGGTTCGAACTTGATGAAGGTTTGGGGAGAGATACGGCGCGTGAATTTGGGATTTGCGCTGACAATGTCCATCTGATTAGCAGGCTTCAGCCTGCTCACGTTGATGCCCCCGGCTTCAGCCTTTTCATTACCCATATCTGAACATGTAGGTAAGTGAAGCGATTGCTTTACCCAACACATGTGGCTCGTAAAATATATAGCCCGCAAAGCGGGCGACGTAATAAAGCCCAGGGTGAAGCGAGCCGCAGGCGA
>CAZPIK010000327.1:0-4909 GCA_964586185.1 uncultured Candidatus Sumerlaeota bacterium
TATGGGTCAATTTTCTCGTGCGCACCGTTCGGTTCATCCTTGGTGGATTCGATTTATGCTCCATATTTGATTCGAGCAATTCGGATAACGTCGTGCGTGGATCAAGTCAAAGGGGCGGACTGACGGGCAATGATACATTTGCCGAAGTAGTCGGAATTTCCGGGCATATCGCCGAGACTTCCGATCCCGGCGTGATCGAACAGGTCAAGTATCTCCTTTACACCAATCTGGCTTCAGCCAATCCGCCATTCAATGCGAACGGCTTCACTCAACCCGTGAACCTAAACGCAAATCAATATCTGCTTAACACGGTGGCCTCGCTGGTCGGAGCGGCGACGCGTCCGCAACCCACAAGCGGCAACGGAACGATCACGATTACCTCGCCCATCAATGGCGCAGCGTATCACCCCGGCGACATTGTAAACGTGGATGTTTCGACGTCCGGAACGATTACAGGAGTGATGATTACTACTCCTTGGGGCGCGGAAATAGACGAAATAGCGCCTTATCAAGCGTCGTTCCAGATTCCCGAAGATTATCTGGGACCGATCCCCATCTCCGCGTACGGTCGCGATGGAACCGACATCGTTGACGCGCAAACCGTGACGATCAATTCGGCTCCCCCCGCATTTCTGGATTCCGTTCATTTGATTCCTTATGAAGGGTTGACGCTCGTTCAAGGGCAGGATTATCAGCTTCACCTGATCGGCTCCTTCGCCGACGGTGAGGATCGCGACCTGACGGAATCCATCAAAGGCTCGACCTATGTTTCGTCTGATGATTCGATCGTCACGGTGAGCTTGGAGGGCGTATTGCATGCGGTCACGCCGGGTTCAGTTGTAATTTCAGGCCGCAATAGCGGAGTCGGCGATGAGCTTGCAGTCGTTGTTGTGGTTCCGCCGGTGGACGATGCGCTTCTGGTCAGTCACACAATCCCTGCGGAACTGGCGGCGGGCGAGATCACGCCGATCAACATCGTCATGCGCAACACAGGAACGACGACTTGGGACGAGGCGGTCTTTGCGCTCCTGCCGACGACCGACACTTGCGTTCTTGCCTCTGCGGATCCCCTGTTCATTGCCCCCGGCGTGACTGTTCCGCCCGGAGGCGAATACAACTTTACAATTCTGCTCTCCGCGCCCGCTTCGCCTACTTCATGCTCGCTCGGCTTCCAAATGATGAACGGAACATCTTTGGATAATGCCGTCCTTTTTGGCGATGCGATTATCCAGCCGATCACCATAACGCCTGCCGTCAACAACGCGCAGGCGCTTGGTCATACGATCCCGTCGCAGATGTCGCCGGGTAAAGGGCTTTATGTCACTGCGACCATGCGCAATACAGGCACGACGGCATGGTATGACATTCCGGGCACGGCGCGTTACGCGCTTTCCGTGATCAGCGACCCGTGCGGGATCATGCAGGGCGTCTCGCGTTTTTATCCCCCGCCGGGCGAAGTCATACTGCCGACCAAGAGTTATGCATTCCTCATTTACGTTAAAGCCCCCTTGACCCCGCAAGTCTGCTCCGTCCAGTTCCAGATGGAGGAGGAATCCGGAAACTTCTTTGGCGTCGTTTTGAACGCAACAATTAACGTTACACCGCCGCCCAACGTCGCCAAGGATTGGTCCGTGTTCGAGTGACCCTTCAACTGACACTTTCTTCCCCCAGGATAATTCGTGGCCTCCGTGCGGTTTCTTGGGGGGAAAGGGCGAAGTCAAGTCTCAAATGACCCTTCCGATACCCGCTACCATCCCTACCTAAAAAAAGCTTGGAGGGGATTGACACGATCCGGGAGAGGGGGGATAATCATGATTGCCTAATCGAAACGAACCCTTTGGGTTCCCTTCGAGGGTAGGTTCCGGTGTTGAAAATGCTCAACACGGATCATTGTGTTCACGACGCTTAGGCGTCACGATGGGGGTCATTACATTATATGAGTATCGATCTTTCTCCGACGGCAATTGACGAGGTTCATCGCCTTATCAAGAACGAGTCGAAAGAGGGGTGGGGACTTCGAGTGGGGGTTAAAGGTGGGGGGTGTTCTGGTCTCTCCTACGTCATGCAATTCGAGGAAAAACCCGCTGACCACGATAAAATTCAGGAAATTGACGGCTTTAAGCTCTTTGTGGATCCCAAGAGTTACTTGTATTTAAACGGTATGACTTTGGACTACACGACCGAGCTGATCGGCGGTGGGTTCAAGTTTGTCAATCCGAACGCGGCGAAAACCTGCGCCTGCGGAACTTCCTTCAGCGTTTGATCCGAGCTTGGTTGGAAAACAAAGTTCCATTTGAGTAAAGTTTCATTGTAGGTCGGGACTCCAGTCCCGACGTCGGCTCTGGAGAGCCGACCTACATTTTGGATCAATCTCCATGACCGCTTCCCCTCATGCCCCGTCCGCTGATGGCGTCTTTCGCCGAGGATTCGGGCTAAAGTCGCAAATCGAAGAAGAACTGGCTTCCGATTATCATTCTGATTTGATCGAACAGATTCGTGCCGGGGGCGGTCGGCTTACGGTAGGGGAGATCGAAATCCGGCTCGCCAAGGAATTTGGGTTTTGTTACGGCGTGGATAAGGCGGTGGATTTCGCCTATGAAACCCGCCGTAACTTTCCGGACCGCCGCATTTTTCTCACGGCCGAAATTATCCATAACCCAAGGGTCAATACCCGCCTCACCGAAATGGGCGTTAAATTTTTGAGCGGCCAATACGCGTGTGGCGTGACGCCGGACGACATTCGCGCTGAAGACGTCGTTATTCTTCCTGCGTTTGGGGTTGGGTTGGAGGAACTGGAGCGTTATCGTCAACGCGGCTGCGTTCTTGTGGATACCACCTGCGGTTCAGTTGTTCACGTTTGGAAACGGGTCGAGAAATACGCCCGCGAAGGGTTCACTTCGCTCATCCACGGAAAGTATCGCCACGAAGAAACCATCGCGACGGCATCCCATGCCTCGTCGGGTGGCGAGGGACGTTATATCGTCGTCCTCGATAAATCCGAAGCGGGTGCGGTTTGCGATTTCATACGTCACGGCGGCGACGCAGAGGCGATGTCCCGCCTTTTTGAAAATCGGGTTTCGAGTGGATTCGATTTTGCGCGTGATCTTGAAAGAATCGGTGTCGCAAACCAGACGACGATGCTTTCCTCCGAAAGCATGGAAATCGCCGGGATGGTCCGCGAAGCGATGATCGAGCGCTACGGCGCGGCACAGATTGAGGATCATTTCCGTTCGTTCGATACGATTTGCCACGCGACGCAGGAACGTCAAGACGCCGTGATGGAGATGATGATAGAGCCGCCTGATCTCATGATTGTCATCGGCGGTTATAACAGTTCGAATACCCATCACCTCTGCGAGATCGCGTCGAAGTATTGCCCTACCTATCATATTGACGAAACCGATTGCCTGATCTCGCAACGGGAAATCCGACACAAGCCGCTTGATCTCGAGAGCGAGCCGACGGTAACGGCAAAATGGTTTCCCGAAAAGCGTCCTCTTTCCATCGGCCTTACGGCGGGAGCTTCCACGCCGAATAAGGTGATCGCGGAGATTATTGGCCGGCTCGTTGAATGGGCGAATTGATCACCCCATAATTCCTCCTTGAATTCAAAGGACTTGCGTTTAGAATCATTTGTGAGTGAGATTTCGCTTCGGGCGGGACTCATGCTATCCGCGCCGCTTTCCGATTTACCTAAAGGGGCATGATCGAACATTCGGTTTGTTCTGCGTGAATCGGGTTTGCGGGGTCAGCTTAGTGCGGCAATAGCCCAAAACAGGGATATGGGTAGGGGACAGCGAGGAGTATTTCCATGGCCACCGCAATGGAAAAAAAACTGTGGGACCTGTTGATTGCCGATAAGATCGTCAGTCCCCAGGATTTGGAACTAGCTCTCGTCAAGCAAAAGGAAACCGGACAGAGCCTCGTCCGGACGCTTATTGACATGGGTGCCGTTTCCGAATGGGAAATGGCGGCCACGCTCGGAAAGCAACTCAACGTTCCGTTCATCACGCTTTCGCATTACGAAATCGAGCCGGATATTCTCCGCAGTATTCCGGAAGAAATTGTTCGCAAGTACCGAATCGTCCCGGTGGATCGCTCGGATAATGTTTTAACCGTCGCGCTCGCCGATCCGTCGAACATCTTCCTTTTGGACGAACTTAAGATTCTGACCAAATGCCAGATCCAGCCTGTCATTAGTTTTGATTCCGATCTGAACGAGGCGATTGACCGGTACTATACGCGAAAGAGCGGAAGTTCCTTTGAGGAATCGCTCAAAGACATCAGTGATGAAGACGTCAGTATCATGGCCCGTCAAAACGAGATGAATGTGGACATAGATGGCGTCACCGATGAAACGACCGACATCGGGGTCGAAGCCGACGATGCTCCGGTCATTCAGTTGGTCAATCAGCTGGTTGCCGAAGCCATCAAGATGCGCGCCAGCGACATTCACGTCGAACCTTATGAAAAAGTGCTGCGTTTGCGTTATCGTGTGGACGGCGTTTTGCATGAAATGCCGCCGCCGCCGAAGAAATTTCAGAACGCAATTCTTTCCCGCATTAAGATTCTTTCCGATCTCGACATCGCGGAAAAGCGTCTGCCGCAGGACGGTCGCTTCCGCGTCCGATTGGGAGAAAAAGTCATCGATTTCCGCGTCAGCACCTGCCCGATTGCTTACGGAGAGAAGATCGTTATTCGTATTTTGGACCAGAGCAACCTGCAACTTCAGTTGACCGAACTTGGATTTGATCCCGAAGACCTGACCAAGTTTGAGAAGGAAATCAATAAGCCGTGGGGGATGGTGGTCATTACCGGTCCGACCGGTAGTGGAAAATCCACGACTCTTTATTCCGCGCTTTCTACGATCAACGATCCCGCGATGAACATCCTCACGATTGAGGATCCC
>CAZPIK010000328.1:0-4906 GCA_964586185.1 uncultured Candidatus Sumerlaeota bacterium
TAACGATTTATTTCTATTTTCTACGAGTATTTTTTCAATCAGCGCCATTCCATCTGTATGGGCGACCTTCAACCACTCCGCGAGGTATGAGGCCGTAACTTCATCCAGCGCAATACGGCCCGGCAGGAGTTCTTTTAAATACGAGAGTTGTTCCTTGTTGTTCGTATCGCTTGCCGCAAGTTTCATCAGTCGCGCTGAAAGCTCCGTATCATAATCCACTCCTGTGGACTGACGAAGTGTCTTCACTGCGCCAAAGGCCATGTCAGGCGATGCGTGCTCGAGAAGACGCGCCATCGCTTTGGAGAATTCGGGAGCTGAATCGGCGTAAAAATCCATCGGATCATGGTCATTACCGATCCGCGCCATGACGCCTGTCCCCATCGTGAGCGGATCATACGCAGCCGTCGCGCGGTATCCGGCGATCCAATCGCCAGCCACAAACTCAGGTGAGGAAACGCTTGCAGTCGCCTCCGCCGATCCGCCCGATTCGCGTAGATGGAACGTATAAAAACTTCGAAGCAGCGCGTCTTTTTGCAGTTCATTTCCACTCGCTAATACACGCGCCATCTTTTCCGTCTGCCGTTTGACCGTCGCTCGCCGACCCGCTTCAACGGTTTCACGATCGCCCTCGCCATAAAGCTGCCGTGACCAACTGTTGTAGAAGTACCGAGTATTATCATCGAGCAGGTTGTGCATCCCCTCGATCAAATTCCGTCGCACCCACTGGTGTTCCGACTCCGCCATCCGCGCGAGAAACTTATCCTCGATCTCGCCCTTCTTCGAATCATCCTTCTCCCAATACCACCATCGCCACATCGCCTGCGTCGCGGCCATGCGATTCGCTGGAGCGGGATCACGTACCATCATTTCCATCAGCGTTTCGGCTAGCGACCACTCCGGGGCGAGCGATCGGAAATGCTGATTAAAAATTCGCGTCGCTCCCCATCGCACCCTTTCATTCGGATGCCGCAACGCCATTGCAATTGCCAGCCTTCCGTTCCCGCCTCGAACCGCGATCTGCCGCAACGCCCAAGCGCAAGCACGTTGAACAATCTTAGATGAATCACCCAATCGCGATACCAACAACGCAACCGATGACACATCGTTGATCCGTCCTAACGCCCGCGCGGCGGCGGCACGGACCAAGGGCTCCGGTGAATCCAGACATTTTTGGATGAGAGCAATCGTATCCGCGCGGGGCGTTTCCCAATATTGATCTAATGCTGAAAGCGCGCTCGGAACGTCATTCGGATCGAACATCAGAGGCGCAGGATCAAAATCCGCCATCCAACCATTTTTCGCTCCGGCATTTCGTCCGCCCGAACCGTGAAAAAGTTCCGATAACGCCATCACGGCGAATTGTGTGTCGCGAAACGGTGTATCAAAGTTTTTATAGTCCGCCGTTCCCTGCCAACCTCCCCAAGGCTGTTGACGCGAGAGGCAAACTTGAACGGCCTTCGCAAGTCGAGGGTCTTCCATCGTGACGCCTGCCTTTGCGAGCGCGTAAATACAATGATAAGTTTGAAATTCAGAACTCTTAGGTCGCCCTTCTTCATCAAGCGGCGCTTTAATCGTTATCCCCTTTTGCTTGTTGTAATCATGTTGATAAACAACGTCGCCAAACGGCGCCGCCCACGTTCCATCCTCACGCTGGCGACTAAAAATCTCGTCCGCCAGTTTCTTCAAAGTCTCCGAATGTTTTTCTTTTCCGAACGTCGCAAGCGCAATCGTTTTCCAGCAGAGGTCAATGTGATCCTTGAACTCGGCTTCCGAAACCATCCGCTCCATCTTTTCGCGTAGCTCAGAATATCGAGTCTCACCCGTCCGTCGAAACATCTCTTCGAACAAAAGCCCATTATGAAGCGCGATCTCAAAACCGGAAACGCGTGGCTGATTTCCATTACTCTCGTCGTAAATCGAATCCTGATTCTTCCAATACATCTCCAGATAGTTCGCGACGGGCGGAAAAACATCGGGTCGGGAATCGTGGCTAACTTCTCGCTCGAACGTGAAAAGCATATAAGCGAGACGGCTCATGACGTTCCCCGGCGCACTGATCATCCGCACCCATGCGGCATCGGGCTTCCCATAAATCGGACGCGGATTGTTGTAGAGCCGATCCGTTAAAAACTGCAGCGCGGGACGTTCGCGCAAGGGATATCCATTCTCAATCGCGATAAGTTCCGCGCGCGTCGTGAAGTGCGTCGGATGACAACCAATGCAAAGCGAAGTCTCCTGCAGCGGATTCGACGTTCGCAAAACAACGCTGCCTCGACGCGGCGTATTCGCGTGCCAAGCGTCCCCTTTCTTCATCAAATAATCCATCCCCACGCGCACCGCATCCTTTGCGTCCTACCGTCCGGGTTTGTGGATCCGCTCGATGAATTTGTTCAGACACTGAATGGCCATGGACTTTTCCTGCATGTAACGCTCGGCGCCTTCGCTATAAAGCACGGGCGCGGCGACCCCATCTTTTTCAACAATTGTGAAGATCGCGACATCAGCGGGAACATCTCGATCCGGAATTTCCAAATCAAAATAAGCCAATTTCGATTCAGGTCCCGCGTATTCGAATGTAAACCACTGTGCGCCAGCATAGAGCGATTCCAACTGCTCGGATGCCGTTCCGATGACCGGCACATAAGGCCGCTCATCGCCGCTACCATAAATCGTCTGATCCAACTCAATCGGCTGCGCAGATTGCCAATCGCCATTCGGTAATGCGGAAATAGAACCGAGATTCCTTCCCTCCATGAGCGAATGACTCAATTCAATTCGTAGGGTCTTCATGCCGCCCGAAAGCCTCGCGACGACTTGCCCGTCACCTGCGATTCGCGGACGCAGCGTCAAATACAAATCGGGATCGCCCGCATGAAGTATTTTCGTTGTAACTGTGCCTTGCGCATCCTCAACGCGAACCACGATCCGCTCCGATTCGCCAAGACTTGCAAATTCAGGAACTGAAACCAGAAGGCTATATCTCGAATTCGCCTCAAGCCTTGGCAAGGGCCAGATTTCTTCCGAATCTGGGCGCAATTCACGCGGAATGGGTTCGGCGACAACCGCCGACGCGCAACAAACGAGAATCAAGAATAAAATCCATCTCGCGCTTCCCTTGAAACCCAACCGACATTTGCCCCGCAGGGGCGACGGTTCAAAGCCCAAGGCAACGCCTTGGGAAAGCAAAGAGGGGTTTTTTTTATCAAGCCCTGAAGGGGCGTCAGACATGTGATTAGCATTCCTTATTCCGCCGCCCTTGCAGAGCGTTTGCGATGGGGCGAAACGCAACCCAAGGCTTCGCCTTGGGCTTTGATCCGCCGTCCTTTCAGGACAATAAACTCCGAGCCATTTGGAAAAGGGATGCGGCATGTTCTTTCCGAAAGTGTTTAGTCAAAAATCAGATGCGCTTATGTCGCGCCGCCCGCGACACGATCTTCTCACGCCGCTTGCGCTGCTTGCCATTCTTTTAGATATTCCAGACTGCGCCGATAATGCTTAAGCCCAATCCAGAGCAAAATTCCGGCGATGACATGGCAGGTCGTTCCCAAATAGAGTAGCGCCTCGCGAACGCCCGTCGTTTCTGTAAATACGCGCGTCGTAAGAACGGCAAGAACATAAGGTCCCAAGCACATGCCGATCAGATTTATAACGAAAAGATAGACCGAAGAACCCTGCCCACGCATCGTCGCCGGCATCATTTCTTGAATCGCGGCCGGAGCGACTCCCCACGGCATACTTGCAAAGAACATCGCGCCCATGAACCACAACAGCGCCATGTTTCCATCGCTCATGAGCGCGAACATGATCCCAAAAGGAATTCTCGCCCAGGCGACGAACATTCCGACTCGCATCTTGGCATCGGAGAAACCTTTTTTAGTCAGATAATCCGCCGTCCATCCCGCAGCAACAAGCCCCAAAATTCCAAAAATGATCGTCACCATGCCAACCCGAAACCCAATAACGCCGACCTCCCAATGATGAACGCGCTGAAAAAAGGGAACGATCCATGCGCTCGATGCGTAACCCGAAAGCGACATGAGACTGAATCCAACATTGTGATAGATGAAGGTTCGACGGTTAGCGGAAACATATTCGAGAAATTCTTTCGGTGACGATTGAGGCGGCTTTTTCCCCATCCCCGAAGCCGCGCCTCGACGGACGTCTTTAAAGGTAAAGAGCAGAATCGTGAGTGGAATTGCGGGAAGCGAGATAATGAGAAAGACCATCTGCCAAGGCGGAACTAGTCCGATGAGCGGGACAATCGTTTCGCCGCGAGCCGTGAAGTAACTGACGACCCAACCCCCAAAAACAAGCGACAACCCGCCGCCAACATAAATGCCCATCGAATATACACTGAGCGCGCGCCCGAGTCGGCTCCTCGGAAAAAGATCCGTGATAATTGAATAAGCGGCAGGGGAGAGGGTTGCTTCACCGACGCCCAAACCCAATCGCAACGCGACAAAATGCCAATATTGGCTCACCATCCCGCATCCTGCCGTCATAAGACTCCAGAACAACTGGCCAATAATGATGATCCAACGTCGGCTCCATAAATCCACCCACCGTCCAATGGGTATTCCCGCAATCGTATAAAACACCGCAAATGCAGGACCCATGAGAAATCCCATTTGCTCATCATTAATCCCCAGATCATCCTTCATCGGTTTGACAAGCAATCCCAAAATCTGCCGATCTAAAAACGACACCATATAAATCAGCATGAGAACGATGACGACGTACCAAGCCAAGGCCGATGGCGGATATGGCTCAGACGTGTCGCCACTCGGCGGAGTGGGCGGAGTGGGCGGATTGCGCTCGGCGTTTGACAAGGGGCGCTCCTATCTCGATGCAAAGCATCAGGCCAACATGGGGCTGAAATTCAGGCGGACGATTGTGACTTTCCCCA
>CAZPIK010000329.1:0-4898 GCA_964586185.1 uncultured Candidatus Sumerlaeota bacterium
CATCGCCACGGCTAAATCTTCGCCGTCGGCGGGGTTCATGCTCTTCTTCGCGGTGGCTTCGAGCGAACGAACGCTTCTTAGCTGTTTTACATAATCGTCATATGGCGCGTCGTCGTCGAGATGCAGCTTGTGCCCTTCGTCAAACCACTCGATGATCGGTTTGAATTCGGGGAAATTGTGTTTTGGCTCGCGGTCGGGCTTGAAATTCGGAACAAACCGCGAATTAAAAAGGGTTCGAGCCGCGCGTCCGATTAAATGTTGCGCGACGTTGCCAATTCCTTCCTGCTCGCCTTTGTAAATGAGCTCGACTTTGCCGCTGACAGCGGGAATCGAACGAAACAAATCTTGGATTCGAGCGACGGCACGTTTTTCTCCAAGTGCGACGGCGCGACGCTCGGCGACGCTCACGAGCGTTTCGTAAAGCGATATCGGCATTCGCGCAGAGACCCCGGAATTCTTATCTATGTAATCGCTTTTGCGCGCTTCGATCGCGGTTTGCTCGACCATCTCGCGTAGAATTTTCGGCACGAAGGTTTCAGGCGCGCCCTGCCGCGCGATCCATGCTTCCTGCGCCGTGATCGCCATTCCGATTTCGAGCCGATCCGGATAATGAGTCATGATCTGCGCGTCTATGCGATCCTTGAGCGGCGTAATGATGTTCCCGCGATTCGTGTAGTCCTCGGGGTTGGCCGTGTAAATAATCGCGAGATCAAGCGGCATCCGAATCGGAAAACCGCGAATCTGGATATCCTTCTCTTCCATAATGTTAAGAAGGCCAACTTGAATTCTTGCCTGAAGATCAGGCAATTCATTGATCGCAAAAATTCCGCGATTCGAACGCGGGATAATTCCGAAATGAATGACGTCTTCGTCGGAGAGATCGAGTTTACGCGAAACTGCTTTGATCGGATCCACGTCCCCGATAAGGTCGGCGATGGAGACATCGGGCGTCGCCAGTTTTTCCTGATAACGTTGCGAACGGGGAATCCACTCGATCTCGGTGGAGTCACCTTTGGATTCAATCGCTTCGCGCGCGCGTTTGGTCAGTGGATTGAAAGGACTGCTACGAAGCGGGCATCCAGAGACTGCGGGGATAAAGTCGTCCAACAAATTGACGAGCATCCGCGCCATTCGTGTTTTAGCCTGACCGCGCAAACCTAAAAGCAAAATGTCGTGTTTGGCGAGGATCGCGTTTTCGATCTGCGGAATGACGGTCTCTTCATAACCCAAAATACCGGGGAAAGGGTTCTCCCCCTTTCGCAGCATCCCGATGAGATTCCGACGCATTTCCTCCTTCACGTCGCAATCGGCGTAAGCAGAGGATTTCAATTCTCCAAAAGTTTGAGGACGGCTTTGTTTTTGCATGAAGCTGGAGATTCCGCGATCTCGTCACGTACATTAAAAGCGCACACCAGAGAACGGCAAGCGAAAAGAGGCCACGAAAACGCACAGAACGCACAAAATAAATTTATATTTGCGTCTCTTGCGCATTTTGCGGCTAGAAATGCATCTATTTTACAACACTTAGAATTTCCCTGATTAATTCCGAACGACCGGCACCCGTCTCCGATGAATAGGCAATCAGCTTGCGTTCTCCCGCGATGGGTTCAACAGCCGCCCCAATAGTTCGCAAGTTTCGCGCGAGTTCGGCGGTCTTGAGTTTATCGCACTTTGTAACGACAAAAAGGAATTCACGACCCAGCGAGGCCAGCCATTCGATCAGTTGCAGGTCTTCGGGACTAGGTTCGCGGCGCGCATCGAGGATGACGATCAACAATCGAAGATCGTCATGTGCGCGAATGAATTTCTCGATCATCGGTCCCCATTTGGCGCGAACGGCTTCGGGAACTTTCGCGTAACCATATCCCGGCAAATCTACAAAATGGCAGACGCCGTCAATATCGAAAAAGACGATTTCCTGCGTCCGACCTGGAGTCGATGATGTTCGAGCCAATCCTTTTTTCCCGACAAGCGAATTGATAAGCGACGATTTGCCGACGTTTGAGCGTCCCATAAACGCGATGGCCGGACGCGGTGGCTGTGGAGCTTGCTTGGCGTTGATAACCGCGCGAAGAAATGTCGCGTTTTTGAGATTCATTCGTGGTTTCGCTTGGGTTTGAGCGCGCCCGAAAAGAGACGCAGTCGCCAGATTGCTAGAAATGAACGAATCATAATTTTAGCATTGAACGTGGAGACTCCCGCGCGGCGTTCTTCAAAGAGAATCGGCACTTCGACCATCTTAAATCCGCGGGCGTGAGCGGCGACCAATACTTCTTGAACAACTTCTGGACCTGTCGCGCGCATGGCGTCCCACGGAAGCGATTCTAGCAACGCGCGGCTAAACACTCGAAATCCGGAGGTCGGGTCTTTAATCGGCAGGCCGAGCGTGATCCGTATAAATGCGCTCGCGAATCCCGTGATCAGCTTTCGCGCGGGAGACCGTCCAACTTCTCCCCCACCCGCGACCAGACGGGAACCGATTACGAGATCGGCATTTCTCGACGCCTCAACGAGCGCGGGAATGAAGCGCGGATGATGCGAAAAATCGGCGTCCATTTCGATCACCCAATCCGCTCCGAGCGCCACGGCCTCGCGAAATCCGGCGATACCGGCGAGTCCGCGTCCTTTGTTCTGCACACGATGCAACAAATGAACGCGCGGATTTTTCTGTGCCATTTCTTTCACAAGCCGCCATGTGCCGTCGGGCGAATTGTCGTCCACGACAAGCGCCTCGAATTCCTCGCCGAGCATCAATATATCGCCGATGAGCGGAACGATGTTTTCCGCTTCGTTGTAAGTCGGGATCATGGCGATGATGCGAGACAAGGGACTAAAACTGTTCCAATTCCCTCTCGCGGGAAACCCAGCGCGAGAGTGTGGCGGCGAGAATCATCACGATCAGCACCACGACCGCCGCAAGCGCCGAGGCATATCCAAAATAGCGCGAGAGAAACGCATTTTTCACAAGCCAAGTCGAGGCGACTTCAGTTCGGCTTGAGAGTCCGCGTCCGACCATCACGTAAAAAAGGTCAAATGCGCGAAACGCGCCGGTCGAGCACATGAGAACCGTCACGGCGATCACGGGACGAAGCAATGGCCATTCGATCTTGCTGAAAACATCCCACTCGTTAGCGCCGTCAATTTGAGCGGCTTCACGAAGTTCGCGGGGAATTCGCTCCAGACCCGCGCTGAAAATCAGCAGATAAAAACCGGCGTAAGCCCAACCTGAAATCATACCGACCGTCACGACCATCCATCTTTCGCTTGTCCAACTTTGCGCCAAAAAATCCAAACCGACTCCGCGAAGAGCCGAATTGAGTATGCCACGCTCGGCGAGGAGTTGATGAAAAAGAACCGCGGAAGCGACCAGAGCGATCATGAGAGGCGACGTGAGCGCGAGTCGGTAAAACGTCGCGCCCTTGCGACAACGGACAACGATTGCAGCGAGAATGAGACCCACGCCGACTTCGGTGACGAGTGTGATCATCCAATAGAGCGCATTATTCATGAGAGCGCGGTGGAACACTTTGTCCGAAGCGACGCTGAGTCCACCTTCCTCGCCTCGAAAGTAGTTACTTGTCCCCACCCATTTAGGATCGCCGAATCCATCCCATTCGTGAAAACTCAGAATCAACGTCTGAATAAACGGATAAACAAAAAAAAGTCCGAACATCCCCATGGCGGGCAGGAGGAACAAATAGTGGAGTGGGGATGAGTGCCTTCGTCCCGTCATGATTCGATTCCGTGACCCTCTTTCGACCATGCGCCGAATCCACCCGCCATCGAGAAAACATTGGTATAGCCCATTTGCCGAAGCGTATCCGCGGCCAAGGCTGATCGCGATCCACCGCCGCAGTAACAAATGATCTCTGCGGAAAAATCGGGAAGAACCTTGTTGGCATCGCGCTCCAAAACTCCGCGTCCAAGATGAATCGCTTTGGGCAAATGCCCCCGTTGCCACTCGCTATCCTCCCGGACGTCAACGATGATTGATTTAGATAGGGCGATTTTTTGCGCTGTTTCCGCCACTGATGTTTCACGAATGCGAGTCTTCGATTCGTCCACAAAATCTTTGAAAGTTTTTCCCATGATTTATTTACCCTGTTCCTTTTTGCTTTCGCGCGACCGTACGATACGGTTCAACACCGATAGCATCAAGTCCTCATCGGGACTAAGTCCACTCCAAATGGAAAGCGACTTGGCTCCCTGACGCGCGAGCATACCTAATCCCCCGACGGCGATGCAGCCTCGATTGCGTGCGGCCTTGAGCAAAGCCGTATCGAGCGGCGCATATACGGTATCGAACACGACTTGTCCAGCTTGAAGCGATTCCGCTTCGATGGGTAGAGGATCGTCCGTTTTCATGCCGAGCGAAGTGGCATTGGCGACGATTTGCGACCGCTCCGACGCATTGCGCAAACTTGGAGGTGACGCCTGCACAACTTCCCATCTCGTATTCGGAAACGCGGCCTCCATATCTTTTGCGATGGCATTGGCGCGCCCACCCGAACGATTGGCAATGATGACTTTCTTTGCTCCTTCGAGCGCGGCCCCTGCGGCCATGCCCCGCGCCGCGCCGCCACCGCCCAAGATCAATACCGTCGCGCCGCCGAACATCACTTCACCTTCGGCCATTATCGTCTGCGCAAAACCATAGGCGTCGGTGTTGTAACCGATCGCCTCGTCACCGACGAAATGCACTGTGTTGACCGCGCCGATGGCTTCTGCCGTTGGATCAATTCGATCTAGCAAGGATATGACGGACTCTTTATGCGGGATCGTGCAGTTAATGCCGATCATGCCGAGCGCGCGCGCACCTCGAATGGCTTCTTTCAAATTTTCGGGACGGACGGGAAGCGCAATATATACCCAATCAAGTCCCAGCGCGCGAATAGCGG
>CAZPIK010000330.1:0-1943 GCA_964586185.1 uncultured Candidatus Sumerlaeota bacterium
CCGCCTGCAGTCGCTCGACCTGCTCGAGCAGCGCGTCGATCGCCGCCTGCTGCGCCGCCAGGTGCGCCTGGATCTGCTCGGCCTCGTGGAAGGTGGCCTCGGCATCCTGGTACGTCATGAGCGCCCGCTTGTCCGACGCTCGAGACAGCACGTTCTGGCCGACCATGATCACCGACAGCATCACGAGCTGGATGAAGGTCTGGCTGACCCACTGCACGAAGGTCAGCATCCCGCCACCGACCGCCTGAGGCAGCACCACCAGGGCGAGCACCGCGAACGCGTAGGCACACCACATCGTGCCGACGGCCGCGGTCAGGCCAAGGGCGATGGAGAGCCACCACATCGCGTCATAGGAATGGGTCAGATCATAGAGCCGTCCTGCGAGCCATACGCCCAGGAATGATCCGATTTGGTGCGAGAGAAAAACGATGCCGAACGACCACGAAAGGAGAAGTGTGGGCGAACGGGTTGCCGCTCCCGCGCGGGGAATCAGCGCAAGCGCGAGTAACGTGAGTCCGATGACCGGTAGCGTCATTTTGAAAAGCCACGCAAAAAGAAAATAGGTCGGAAAATATTTTTTGCTTTCGCCCATCAAATAAAAATGGACGTTGGGATTGAAAAGCAATTTCTCAGAAACAATCTTGAAGCCCATCGGATAAACGAATTCCCCGAACAGCATGAAGTAAAATGCAAACATTACCGCGACGCATCCGACGGAACAGGCAGCAAGCGCTGCGGCCTGCGATATAAACGTTCGTAAGCGCGTTTTGCTTGGATACTGCAATGCGCGGAGCGAGAGCGCAAAAAATAAAAAGCCGATCAAAAACCCGGCAGAGTATTTGGTGAGCATCGCTCCCACTAGCGCAATCGAGAGCCACGCGGCGTTCGCGATCGATTTCTTTGTTTCGCCCCAATCGTCTAGGAACCGGTCGAATCGCCAGAGCGTTAACGTAACGAAGCAGGCAAAGCACACGTCGGTCGTTACGAGCGGACCGTGCCCAAGAAAATCGGGCGAAAAGACAAAGAACGCGAGGGCAAGTAATCCTGCTTGAACTCCGAACGCGCGCGATCCCCAACGATAAATCACGAAGCCCGTCAGCACGGACACAAGAATCATCGCAACGCGAGTGGCGAGAAAGATCGTCCGCAATTTGTCGCGATTCATATCGTAAAGAAACTTAAGACCGAACGCCCATTCGTGGTTGAGCGAGCGATAGAGGCTGTCTTTATTGTCGTCGGCGATTCCGCGCGCCTTGGTCTCATTTATCCACCGTCCCGCCTCGACCCAATACGGATCAAGATCATTCCACGTCAGCTTCATGAAAAGAGTCGGAAACGCGGCGATGATTTTGGACAAGGGGGGATGTTCCGGGTTGAGCCGAAAATCGCGCTTGTGCAGATAGGCGATGCCGGCGGGCAAATGGGCGTGTTCATCGTAGGTGAGTGATTTTCCACTCGCGGAAAAAAACGCCAATGCAAAGTGGATGAGTAGTAGCGCGGCGGCAATCGCGTGAGCTATTCCTCGTGAAATCGCCTTTGCGGGCGGTTGTTCAGGTGGGGGCGTGGCTTTAACCTTGGGCATGGGGACTCAAGGCGTGAGCCTTATCGCGATGAGAGTTTCTTGTAACGCTCGATCACGCCCAGGATTACGGGGAGTCGAGTGCTGAGTAGGAACGCGCCCGCGCCAATGAAGCAGAGCCAAAGTGTGGCGCTATCAGTGAGGATTTTTAGCACGAGTCCGTAAATTGCGATTGCTTCGAAGAAGGCGCATTGGACGATGAGGTTAGTTTGGGCAATCGTGAAAAATTCATCGGCATCTTGGGTGGCTGCGGGTGGTCGAATAGCACTCCAAAACAAACCCATTAAGGCATTAATCGCTCCCAACCCAACAAAAATCCATGTGATCATTGGGGCCGAAACGGCAGGATTCAACGCGCCATCAC
>CAZPIK010000330.1:1959-4882 GCA_964586185.1 uncultured Candidatus Sumerlaeota bacterium
TCGGTCCAAGAATGACCAACCCAATTATGGCATAAGTCATGCACCCAAACATGAAAGCCGACCAGACGATCAGCAGAACTGCAGGACGGTTTGGAATTTGGTTTTGATTATCAGACGACATTGGCGCGGGGATCATGGTCGAGCCTTAACGGTCGAATTCGAGTCCCTACGCCGATTCTTCTTTGGGTGCGGCGATGAACTCGGGTTCTTTGAGACCTTCGACCGTGGCGGCGTCAATGTGGCACGCAGAATAAAGGCCGGATTTTTCGGGAAGGTGATACATGATGTCGAGCATGAAGCCTTCCATGATGGCGCGGAGGCCGCGCGCACCGGTCGCACGTTTCGTCGCGAGCCGCGCGATAGCCGCCAACGCTTCGTCATCAAAGGTCAGCTCGATCCCTTCAAGTTCGAAGAGCTTCTTGTATTGCTTCGTCAGCGCATTCTTGGGTCGGGTCAGGATTTCAACGAACTGCTGCTCGGTGAGCGGCTCCAAGGTCGCAAGGACGGGGAATCGTCCGATGAATTCAGGAATAAACCCGAATTTGTAGAGGTCTTGGAAATTGACCTGCTGGAGCAATTCGCCGATCCGTTCCGAGGAATCTTTGCCCTTGAGTTCCGCGCCAAAGCCCATCGTCCGGAGCGAGACCCGGCGATCAATAATCGTCTCGATCCCGCTAAACGCTCCGCCGCAGATGAAGAGGATGTTCGCGGTGTTAATCTGAATATATTCCTGATGCGGATGCTTGCGGCCACCCGTCGGAGGAACATTGGCAATCGTTCCCTCAAGAATTTTCAGCAGCGCCTGCTGAACACCTTCGCCGGAAACATCGCGCGTGATCGAGACGTTGTTCGAGGTCTTGGCGATCTTGTCAATTTCGTCTATGTAAATAATCCCGCGTTCGGCCTTTTCTTTATCGCCACCCGCGTTTTGGAGAAGCCGAAGCAAAACGTTTTCCACATCTTCGCCGACGTATCCCGCCTGAGTGAGCGTCGTCGCATCGGCAATCGCGAACGGCACATCAAGCATCCGCGCGAGCGTTTGCGCGATGAGCGTCTTGCCCGAACCGGTCGGGCCGATGAGCATGATGTTGCTTTTCTCAAGCTCAATGTCGCTCTTGACCTGATTATGTTGAAGTCGTTTGTAGTGATTATGAACGGCAACTGAGACGACCTTCTTGGTCTGCTCTTGGCTCACGATGTATTCGTCGAGTGCCTTCTTGATTTCCGAGGGCGAGGGCAGCCGCTTAAGAGCGTCAACCGTAAGGTCATCGGGAGGCGGAGCGCCGTCGCGTTGCAGCCGATCGTGGCATTGCCGGATGCAATCGTCGCAGATATAAACCGACATGAGGCTCTCGCGCTGGGTAAGACCCTTGAAGAGCGTCTTGACGGCATGCTGGTCTTTTCCGCAAAATGAGCACCGAAGTTTCATGGACGGGCTTTCCTCCCCGAAATCTTCCTATTCATTTGTATCTTATTTGGACACGCCGCCGCAACTGAATCCCCCCGAATCCCAATTCCTTGAGGTTATGCCGTGGCGGGGGCCCAAACTTTGGCGAGGCGAGGCCACGCTCGGCGGACGCGACTTCGACTTCGCCGCCCTGCCTTGGCTGTTCCTCTTCACGCGCGGTAAATCGTTCGAGGGGGTCGAATGCGTTAAGACCAGCGACACTCGCCGGGTCTTCCGCGTCGAGAGCAACGGGCAAATCCTTTACGCCAAGCGGTATTTGGTCAGCGGCGTGCGGCGTCGAGTTGGCAACTGGCTCGGCGGATGCAAGGCGAAGAACGAATTCCATATCGGTTTGGCTATGCTCAAGGCGGGCATACCGACGCCCCTTCCGCTCGCTTATGCCGAGCATTCGCGTCCGCATGAGGTCAAGGGCTTCAAGAAGTTTAAGACGATTCCCCCGGCGAACTATTTGGTCACGCGAGAATGGCCGAATCAAGGCGCGGTTCGAGATTGGCTCGCGTTGCATCCCGAAGTCTCCGAGGCGATGATGCGGCGAGTCGGAGCGTTCATGGCACGCGCACATGGAATCGGTTTTTATCACGATGATTGTTCCTCGGGGCATTTGTTGGTTTCGCCCGATTTTGATCCCGATTCGCTTTGCGAACAGGAGGCAACAGAAAGGGACGCTACCGGCGCTCTCATTCGAACTCGCGCGAAGCTAAAGCCGCGCAAGTCTGAACACGAAGCACCTGACGAACTGACAAAGGCCGCGCTGGGTCGGTTTGGTTTGGCCTTTATTGATGTGGATAATGGAACGCTTGAGGATTCTCCGATTGCGCTCAAGAAACGCTGGATCAATCTATTTCAGATCTTGCGTTCACTGAGCGAGGACATCTGCAACGCGACGGCAAGACGCGCGTTCATTGAGTCCTATCTGCAAATCTCAGGGCTGAAACCCGCGCAGACCATTGAGGAAGCAAAAAGAGAAATTAATGCTGTAGCCGCGCGCAAAATCGGAAAAAAGGTAATTTAGAGTCACCGACCAAGCGAAAGGGTGAAAACATCCCTTTTTTTGCGGCCATTAAGCTACAGTCTTTCTTAGTGATCGTTCGAGATTCTTTCTTGCCCTCGCCTCGTACTTCTCCCGAAAGATTGCAGTAGAGAATACGTTTGTCCGGGCAAGGAATGCTCTCAAAATGACGCCCCGCGCCTGCTCATAAATGGGAGATGGTACCCACTCATATTCCAATCTGATTTGTCGTTCATACTCATCAAATCCGTTCTCATCACGTCCCAGCACGGCAAGATCAATATCAGTAATGAATTGCTCGTCGCGGTCGGAAGGAATCGAATCGTGCTTGGTAGCCAAGATCAAAAGAGTAACAGATTCAACATGGGCAGCAGAGGCAGCGCCTTCCTGCAGTATCGAAGTGGCTAGCTCCGCGCTTTTCTTCTCGTTGTCCTTTGAGCGGGTAT
>CAZPIK010000331.1:0-3974 GCA_964586185.1 uncultured Candidatus Sumerlaeota bacterium
ATTGGTCTGCGCGGCGGTCCATCGTGTGGCGCGTTCCGGCCAGAGAATTCCGAGAGGAACATCGGGATAGGTCATGACTATCGCCAGCGCGAAACCGAGCAATTTGGCCATGCGCGACTCAGTCGGCTTCATTCCTTCGTAACCGCTTGCGATGAGCTTCGGCAGCGAGAAGACGACATAAGCCATGAAGAAATAAATGGCGGGATTGAAGCTCTTTTCGAATCCGCCGAGCTTCAACTTCTCGTGCGCGAGCCA
Source organism: uncultured Candidatus Sumerlaeota bacterium (assembly GCA_964586185.1). Classification (GTDB taxonomy): domain Bacteria; phylum Sumerlaeota; class Sumerlaeia; order MVZB01; family JAJFLK01; genus CAZPIK01. Next base: position 256 of record CAZPIK010000331.1, read on the forward strand.
AGGGAGAATCGCAAGCGAGTAAAGCAGAATCGCGCCTTGCTTGTTTTCCTTCGCCCAGCGACGAAAGGCGCGGATGAAGCTTCCCTCATATCGAAGTTGCGCCGCAAAAACCAATGCGACGATGGGCAGAAGATATCGAATGTGATTGATCGCCTCGATGATCCCCGCGACGTAACCATCGAAATTTTTCGGACGATTCCAAGGGAACTTGGATGGAACTTCGAACGCGCAAAATTCCATCGCCTCGCGGTCGAACATGAAATAAAGCCCGCGCGTGATTCCGAACCAAGCCAAGCCAAGAAGCAGGGTCATCCGCGCGGCGGCCTTGATTCCATCGCCCATAAGCAGAAAGAGAATGGGAATCACGAGGATCGGCAGCGCCGTTCGAGTCGTCCAATAAGCGAGGACGGAAAAGAACGCGCAGACCACGAGCGGGAGCCATCGCCGTTCCACGTCGTCGTGGAACATCAGCGCCGCGAGCGCGAGTCCTGAAAATAGAATCGCCGGAGCGTCGGCGAGAATCCACACGGGCGCGCCCAGCATGAGTCGGTCGTTGAGACTAACGAACGCCATCGCGACGCAGGCATAGACCGCGTAAATCAGTGATGCTTCGCGATTCAGAACGACAACCAACCCAAATACGAAGAGCGGAATCAGGTAAAACGCGGCGTTCAAAATCAGAGCGCGCAGGAGAATTGCGTTCGGCGTTTCCTGTTTGGCCGCCGAGACCCACGAGAGGTGAGACATGGGGCCGCTCGACGCCGACAGCGCGGGGCCATCGCCCGCTTTGGCGTAGATATCCAAGCCCTGAACGTAGGCATAGGCAGGGGCGAGCGCATCGTAATTGGGTCGCTCGGTCATGCCGCGAAAAATGTGGATGGACATCATCCCCATGAATACGTAAACGAACGCGGGCAGAAAAACGGCAAGCGCCAGATCAAGCCAAGGGATTCGTTTGAAAAAAGAATTCATGCGTTTTGTTGGTTTATTGTCACTCCATTTATTGCACGGGCGGTGGAACCGGCGCGGGCGCTTTGGTGAGGCAAAGCCACCAACCTTGAAATCCCTGCGGAACCGGAGCCTGCACGTTGAATTCGGGTAGGTGCGTCGGAATCGCTTCCTGCCAATTTTCGCCGTTCATCATGATGACCATCTCAAGATTTTCAGGAATGTTCTTGCGGAAGTGTTCGTTCGTGATCGCGAATCCGCCGAGCGCGCGGTCGGCCAGCGCAAAACTGCTGTGATAAAGCTTCCCTTCGACGAGAAGATGCGCGAGCGGATTGAACGGATACAAAACCTTGCCCTTGTGCTGTTCAAGATACGCGCATTCTTGTTCGATGCTGGCCTGATGAATGTTGGGAATAAATTGCTGCATTCGTAGCGCGGGATCCACCATCGGCCAGATGAAAACAAACGCCAGCGCGAAGACCGCCATGTTTTGGCCCGACGCCGGGAGTTCGCCCGCAACGCCTGATCGCCATCGCAGGGCAATCCCCGGCAGCGCGAGGAAAAGGAACGCGAGAAGGAAGTAAAGCATCGGCGCGTAGTTATTCACGTCGCCGCCCCGCTTGATAAACGCGAGCGTGCAAAAAGGAAAGAGACTAAGCCCAAAGGCAAGAACCACAATTTGTGGTCGCTTTTGAAGAAAAAGTCGAAACGAGCGGAAGAATTCCGGAACTTCGCGGCGATAAAGCAACGCTCCCGCCGTTAGCGCCCCCGCCAATAAATAGTGTATGTATTTCACTGTATCCGTCGTGCCGAGCCAAAAACCGAACAGATTTCTCGGTTGGTTCCACGGATGTTTACTCACCAATTTGAAAGCGTTAAACCAAAACGCGCGAGGATCAATCACCGTGAAGAGGATCAGCGGCACAATCAGTCCCGCCACCTCCAAAGCCACCATGAGCCGCAGAAACGAACGCCATCCCCACGCCGCCCAAACGTATATGAGTGGAATCAAGACAATCGTAAGGAATGTTTGCTTGCTCCAGACCGAAAGCGCGGCGGCGAACGCGCAAATCCAAAGCGGCAACCAAAGTTTTCTTCCCGTGCGCGTCGGATCGTAAAACATGACGGCCGCAAGCGAAATTCCCGCATAACCGATGGCGGGGGCGTCCACGTGCGGGCGAAACGCCGAATAGTGGAGCGCGCGATCCTGAACCAGCGCGAAACAGAAAAGCACGACGGCATAAACGGCGTAGATGACCGATCCGCTGCCCGATTTTACCAACCACGCGCAGAAGCCGAGAATCGGAATCAGCATCATGGTGTAGTTGATGACTCCCGCGGATAGCAACACAGCCGCGGGAGATTTGAAAAGCGCAATCGGAAGAAACGTCAGATAGCCCATGGGGGCGTAAATTGTGTTCAGCACGGGTCCTACGTCGGGCGGATAATAAAGTTCATATCCCTTGGCGAACCCGATAACCACCGCCATGCGATGATAAATCCATCGGTCGTTCATCTCGAAAACAAGCGTATTCAGAGTCACGAGTATCAATATGAGCAGCGCGGCGGGAAGAAAGCCGGCCAAAACCCGCGTCGAAAAATGCGGGGAACGCCAACGGCTTGCCGTCACAATGCCGAGGAGGAGCGAAAAGATAAAAAGATTGGTCATACGCGCGCGTCGGTTCCCCCGCCAAGGTCAAAGTTGGCCGAAGAACTTTAGCGCATTTCGACGGGCAAAAGCCATGACGGAACCTTGGGGATTTACACCCGGCGGCCCGCAGAGCAGACTCGCGTCGGAAATATATAATCCCTTTTGTCCATGAACCGCGCCGAATGAATCCGTTGCGCAGCGCGATTTATTCTCACCCATGGGACACGACGAGAAAAGATGTACCGTCATCATGTTCAGACGCCGCGTATCCAAGACATCGGGAAGACGACTCAGATCATCGGGCGAACGGAAAGCCATACCCCCCGTGATCGCGGGATAAAGCGCCCGCGCACCTGATTCGAAGAGGATTCGGCAGAGCTTGGTGAGCGCCTCGGATAGATCGCGCAAATCCTCACGCGCGAGTTGATACCTCACCAGCGGATCCTTGAATCCCGGAACGCAACGGACGGTTCCGAGAGCCGAACTGGTCGTCGCCGCGTAATACATTGCCATGCGATCCCACGATTCGCGAACGTTCGGCGCGCTTTCGGCGTGATCGGCCAAGGCCAACGCGAGGTAGGGCGGCGTACTAATTGAGCATCCAAAACTGATCCTCGGCGCGAATTCCTTTACTTGATGCGTCGGAACACCCATTTCGAGATCATTGATGGGTTCATCGAAGAGCGCGGCCACCTTCATCATCGGATGGAGCCGCAGAGAATTCCCGATATTGCGCGTGATACCGCTTCGGCGCAGAAGAGAGGGAGTCTGAATCGCGCCGCCGCAAACGAAAACTTGTTCGGCTTCGATTCGCGTGGAATTTTTCTGTCCTTCATCGGTCCGATGCTCTCCCGTCAAAACCCATCGCCCGTTTTCATTTCTTAAGAAATTAATACGTGTATCCGAGATCAACGTGCATCCGGCAGCAAGCGCGCGCGGGATGTAGGTTCGGGTCATGGTCTGGCGTCGTGCTTCCGGAGACTTAACTCCATCCACCGATTCGCCGTACAAAAACCAACGCGGCACCTCGAACGATTTCCAGCCGAGACGTTCGGCTCCATCGTGAAGCTTCAGCGACGCGGGCGCGGCGGTTCCGGGTGGTTGGTAGCCGACGCTCAAG
>CAZPIK010000331.1:3984-4864 GCA_964586185.1 uncultured Candidatus Sumerlaeota bacterium
AGTCGCGTTCGGACGCTTCAAAAAACGGCTCCAATTCTTTTTCGGAGATCGCCTGAACTTCGTAATCGCGTCCCCACTCCTCCAAGACCGAAGCGGGCGCGCGATGATAAAGGCCGCTATTGATCTCGCTGCCGCCGCCGACGCATCGCCCTTCGACGTATTGAATTTTGGCCTTGCCGAGCGCCAGCGTCAGCCCGCCGTTGCGGTATTTCATTTCCATTTCTTCGAGCGTGTAATTCGGACAGGCCTCTTGGGGAACGAACGGACCTTCTTCGATCAAGATGACGTTTCTTCCGGCTTCGGCGAGCAGGCACGCAGTGATCGCGCCTCCCGGACCCGAACCGATGACGGCGATTTCGCAGCGTCCGTTATCCGCGCGCGGTGAGGGGGACGTTTTTGTGTTGGTCGACATCCAAGGGTGGCTCGGCGGTCAAACTATTCAAGAGCCTCGAATAAAGCAAGAAGATCGCCAAGCTTTCGTGGAATCGAATGAAATCGCGGCAGAAGGAAAGCCGGGAAGCTTTCCAGCGTTTGATTTGCGCGAGCCGTCGCGATTCGGGAAGCCGATCGAACCAAGCGCCGCCAATGATTACTCCCTCAAGACCGAAAACAAGCGTGAGCGCGGCAAAAGGAAACCGCAAATAATCAGGCATAACCGCGCGCTGTCGAAGAAGAAACGCCTCGATGTCGGTGGCCGACGCTTGAGCGTCCCCATGATCCAATTCCGCGAGAACCGATTTCGCAAGTCCGGCGACCGTTCGACGATTGAGATTTGCAAAAGACATGGATCGCTCGCCGCAGAGTTTCGCTCCGCCTTCGAATTTAACACCGGTGGTCAGATGCGCCACCGCAAAGAATAGAACGATGCCCGTTAGAATTG
>CAZPIK010000332.1:0-4219 GCA_964586185.1 uncultured Candidatus Sumerlaeota bacterium
CTCTTTTTGCATCCGCTCGCGGGCGATTCCCGGAACGTCCCACGTCGCGCGGCCGTCGCCGTAATAGCTCTGCGGATGCGTCGCATAGTAGTGCATCGTCACGAGTGGCTTCGCGCCATCAAAAAAGGTGAGACTTCGCAGCCAAGGATCAATTTTCCCTTCCGGCGCGGCGCGAACGTCGGCGTCTTTGGTTGCGCTCCAACGCACCTGAATCTTCCCATCTGCGCCCTTGACCCGACGAGAAGACGCGACCCGATCCACCTTGGCCTTGCTTGTGCCGAACTGAGTGACTTTTTGAAATTTCTTCGTCGCTTCGCCCGCCGCTTTTGCGATGTCGTCCGTCAATTTCCCATACCACTTGAGATCGAGATGTTTAGGAGGATTCGGCTGCGCTGCAAGAATTTTTTCCGCTCCCATATCTGCAATCGGCGCATTGTGTTGATGTACGCAATGAATCGAAACGTGTTCGGCGGGCGCTCCGATGGCCTTCGCGATCTTGTCCCGCATCAGGTCATAGGTGTCGTTCATCAGCAGACACCAATCGAGCGCGCAAATGGCGTAAGTGGCGCTCGCGTCGCGCAGGATCACTCCCTTAATAAGTTCCGGGTCGTCCACCGCTTCAAGCGGTTTGATCCATCCACCGCTTAAGGGATGGCCGATGGGCGGCGTCGCGTCGTAGGTGAACGTCGCAATCGAAAGCGAGGGTTGCGGCGCCGCGAGAAGTTCGATTCCCGGCAACAATGCCAACGCGATCATTATCACCATCTTTGGTTTCCAACCCTTAGCCCGCATTGTATTCTCCTTTAATCAGCCCCTATTTTTGTTCCACTCAAGTTTTCCGGCTCTGCGCTCTCTGCGCCTCTGCGTGAAATTATTTCACAGCCCTCGATCCGAATTCGAACAAATGCTCACGCAGAGACGCGGAGGATGCAGAGAAATCCGATCATTTGTGCATCCCAAATTCCTCGCACGATATCACGACGATGTTGGAGGGGAAAACGGGTCTATGACTCATCTTATCTCTAGCTCGCGCGTTTTGCTCACGATCATCCGTTCGTATTCCGCAAGCATCCGACAATACCTGAGTCCGGCCCATCCGTCGAGCCATCCGCGCCGCCAGAGGTAAAGATACAAAAACTTGATCGCAGGTCGAAACGGCAGCGAGACCGAAAGTCGCTTAAGCGCGCGTCGTCTTTGAACGGGGTCGCTTGAAAACAAAGAACCAAATTTCAGCGGTTCGGATTGTCGCGCCCGTATCGCCTCTTTCGCTTCGTCGGTCGCGTATCGTTCATGTCGCGCCCACCACTCCTCCATCCCTTTGGCGAAGGCGTGATGCAGCATGGGATTCTTCAAATAGCCGACCCGTTCGGACGACGATTCCCTTTGGCCATGACCATGCTGGATGAACCGCATCGCTCCACACCGGGCAAACCGCATCTGATAGGCCGGGTATGACCCCGAATGCTTTAACCACTGCCCTTGGAATATCAACTTGGAAGCCACGTAATATCCGTCGTGGATGTTCTCGGTGACCTTGTTTTCGCATTCCGCGATGAGTTCGGGCGTCATCCGTTCATCCGCGTCAAGATGCAACACCCACGGGTGTTTGAACGGGATATTGTCCATTCCCCAATTGCGCTGACCGGCGAAATCGTCGAACTTGCGCTTGAACATACGCGCCCCAAATTCCTTGGCAATTCGCTCTGTTCCATCTGATGAGTGCGAATCGAGCACAACCACGTCATCGCAGCGCGAGCACGATTTCAGGCAATCAGGGAGGGTTGCTTCCTCGTTTAAGGTGAGAATGAGAATGGAGAAACTCACGAAGCGTTCGCCGAAGCGCCGGGCTGCATGACCCGTTTTCCGATTTCGCGCGCGGGATTGCCTGCGACGATCGTCCAAGGCGGCACATCCTTTACCGCAACTCCGCGCGCTCCAAGAATGGCGCCTTCGCCTATTTCAACTCCGGGACCGACAAAAGCATCAGCGCAGACCCACGCGGAATCGCCGATTCGGATGGGAGGTTTGAGCAAGGGCAAATCGGGTTGCGTAGGATCATGCGTTCCCGCGCAAAGATGCGCTCGGTGGGAGATCGTGGCCTGTTTCCCGATCGTCACTTTCCCAAGATTGTAAATGAGCGCCCACTCGCCTATAGAAGAACCCTCTCCAATTTCCAGGTTCCAAGGCATGTAGATTAACGCCGAATTGTAGATGTGAACATCGCGTCCGATTCGCGCCCCAAAGAGTTTGAGGAGAAGATTTCTCACAGCAAAAAAACGCCGAGGAGTGAATCGAAACAAAGGTTGGCTTAATCCCCAAAGGCTTCTGGCGAGTAGTATCCCGGGACTATATTTGACCGCTGCGCGATTAGCCGATATGTTCAGTTTAGGTTCCATGTGGCTAGGTTTCTTGGTATCGTCGAGGATATCTTTCATTAAATGCATGGATAAAATCAAATCCGAATGGTTAAGCGATCTATTTTCAAGGGTGTGCGAAACGATCAAACATCCCCCCAATCCTTCATCAAGCACGAACCGCTATTCCAGTTGCGATATCTTGAGCGCCATGGGCGCGGAACTATTGCCAGCCTAGGGCAACGCCCTAGGTGGGAGATGTCCCCAAAATAAAAGGGCTGAAAGCCCGGCCCAATTAGATCGGGCTTACAGCCCTCACGTCGTGTGGGGTGACCGTTTTCCTAGGGCGTTGCCCTAGGCTGGAAATGTGACGCGCCTTCGGCGCTGGAACGGGATTGATGCAGGATCAAGGACATTCAAAAAAGACTCAAGTTATCTTCAACTTTTCCGATAAGTATCGTGATAGGTCTGATTCTAATGTATTGTCCAGTGGTTTATCACCGCCTAAAGAATTGTGTCCCAGTTTTTCTCAATTTTAAAATTGAGGCACATTTTTTTGATAAGTCACTTGACAGACACAGGAACACGACCTATAAGTAGCCTGTAGCTCATATGAAGCTGCATTTATCCGATCGAGGAGAGGAGGGATTTTTCATGATGAAAAAAGGCTTTACACTTATCGAGCTTTTGATCGTCGTGGCCATCATTGCCATTCTGGCCGCTATCGCGGTCCCCAACTTTTTGGAGGCCCAGGTGCGCGCCAAGGTTTCGAGAGCCAAGTCAGATCTGCGCTCGCTTGCAACGGCGCTCGAGTCGTATTACGTGGATAACAACAATTATCCCGCGTGCGATTCGTCGAGAAACGCAAATAACACTCCGCCCGGAGATGGTTGGGGTTGCAACAACATCCCCGGAGCAACTTCGCTTCTGTTGGATTTGCCTACATTGCGCGTTAAGAAGAGCAACGCTGATCTGCTTCTCACGTTGACGACGCCGATTTCGTACATCACGTCGTTCTTCGTTGATCCGTTCAGCGTCTCGAAGGGGGGGTCATACCTCTATTCGACGCCCACGCTTAACCTGCCGCAGACCGCGCAGGATTCGGGTTGGATCGCGTGGTCTTTTGGACCTGACGGTCTGCAGACCCTGCAAATCGTCAGCGGATACCCCGGACAAACACGTCCTGGGTTCGCTGGCCAAGGCATTGGTGGCATTGCGCCCCGCGTTGGCGAGTCGGATTACGATCCGAACCGTCGCGTGCCTTCGAATCAATTGATCCAACACACGTATGATCCGTCCAACGGAACAACGTCAACGGGTGAAGTTTACCGCACCAAGCAATAAGCCTCACCATGGGCTGACGATTGGTTCGGCAAACGCTTAGTTTGCTAAAGAAAAAAACAAAGGGGCTTGTGGGGAAACCTGCAGGCCCCTTTGTTCTTAGCAGTTTAGGTTTGATTGTTTCAATTTTGAATATTACCGTTTACGAAGGAGATCAAAATATGAAGGTTCATTTTTCAACTTCGTTTGTGTGTATGGCCATGCTACTGAGTTCATTAATACTGATCGCAAGTGTGGCTTCGGCGGGTGAAATCAAGGACCCAAACCCAGTCGTGGGCGGACATCTAGGTGAAATTGTTAACAGCATACCTGACTTGAACGTGGGGCTGACTACTCCAACTCAAGGGGTGATCACATCTCGGGTTAACGATAGGGTATATATCTTTGACGCATGGACAACGGGAAGTACCGCAATCTATACGAAAACGTCCCCTAATCCCCCGCCGGGCGGATCAAATTGGGGGTACGGTGCTGCAATTACTGGTCTAAAGGATTTTCAAGCCGACGGTCACGGGGATTTCGCC
>CAZPIK010000332.1:4254-4841 GCA_964586185.1 uncultured Candidatus Sumerlaeota bacterium
GACTGCTGTTGGTCGCGTGTACGTTTATGGTGGTAAGGAAGGATTTTTGGTTCGGACACTCAATACGGCTTTTTATCAAGCTGGGGGAGGGAACGGTTTCGGAAAACAAATCGACGGGATTGACGATATCGATGGCGACGGACGCGGCGACTTAATAGTTGGTGCCCCAGGGGAATCGTACGGAAGGGTGTACCTTTGGTCGCCTTGGGGGAACGGGACAAGCGCTTGGCAGATTGCGTCGATCGCAGCTCCTCTTCCAGTGCAGAATGGAATCGATGGATTCGGATTTCAGGTGCATGACGCAGGATCCGATGCGGACCCGTTTGTTTTGATTTCTGCGCACGCGAAAAACGATACTGAACGATGGGTTTATGTTTTTCACAAAAAGCCTGCAGGGAACTGGGGAGTAAACTTCATAATTAAAAGTAGTTCTATTCTCGGAACGGACAGCACTTTTGGCACCCCGATATCTTCCCTCGGTGATACTACAGGAGACGGGTATAAGGAAATTGTAATTGGAGACCCAGGGTTTTTCGTCGCAGGCGTTGGCAACGCAGCCGGCAGAGCTTTTGTTTTTGACGGGGCGA
>CAZPIK010000333.1:0-4825 GCA_964586185.1 uncultured Candidatus Sumerlaeota bacterium
AAGGAAGGGATTGGTCACGTTGCGCTCGCGCTCGTGAATCCCGGCGATACGGTTGCGTTTCCTGATCCCGGTTATCCTGTTTATCATACGGGGACTTTGTTTTCGGGCGGGAAGTCGTATCGCATCGCGCTCAACGAAGAGAACGATTTTCTTCCTGATCTCGAAAAATTGCCGACGTCGGTTCTATCGCGGATCAAGTTGCTTTGGGTAAATTATCCGCATAGTCCTTCGGCCAAGGTCGCGCCGAAAAGTTATCTCGCAAAAATCGTGCGTCTCGCGAAGAAGCATGGTTTTTATATTTTGAGCGATGCCGCCTATGCCGACATTTATTATGATGGCGTCAAGACCCCTTCGATGCTCGAAATCCCCGGAGCCAAACAGGTCTGCCTTGAATTTTATTCCTGCTCGAAGTCGTTCAACATGACGGGCTGGCGGCTGGCGTTTGCGGCGGGGAATAAGGATATGGCGCTGGCGCTCCGCAAACTGAAGAACAACCTCGATTCGGGGGCGTTCAACGCCGTTCAGTATGCAGCCATTGCGGCGTTTAAGGACGCCGAGAAATACATCGCGGCCAATAATAAGATATATCAGCGCCGCCGTGATCTGCTGATTCCGGGACTCAACAAGCTCGGCTGGAACGTCTCGACGCCTGAGGCGACGTTCTACGTTTGGATCAAAACGCGGCACGGACTCGATTCGATGGGAATGACGAAGCGTCTCCTAAATGAATGCGCGATTGTCACGACGCCGGGGATCGGGCTTGGACAAAAATCGGACGATCATATCCGGCTAACGCTGACAACGACCGAATCGCGGATTAAGGAAGCCTTAAAGCGGATCGAAAAATCGGGGATTTGAGAAAACTAACAGTAATGCGAATGCAAAGAATTCAACGCAATGGCGCAAAGGCGCAGAGACGCAATGAGGTTGCCTTACGATTGAGAATGACTTCCTCAATTATCGGGGTTTCTTGGATTCCATTTCTAACCGCAATTCATATGATGTATTCGCTTCCGATTTTGAAATGCCCTCTTTGCGCCTTTGCGCCTTTGCGCCTCTGCGTTAATTTCTTCATCGGGCGACTTTTCATGCGATGCTGTGTTTCGGCGGCGACATGATGCAGGCAAAACCCGCACAACCCACGTCTTCAGATTTGCTACGCGTGATCGGGTTGTTATTGCTGGGACCGCTCGTCGCTTTGCTCCTTTATGTCAGCGTGCTCGGCAACGGAATTGACGCGCCGGATCTCAGCGTTATTTCGGGTGAGTCGAATGCCTCCGCGACATTGCCGATGGATTCGATTTGGCTGAAATCGTTTCCGGCGGAACAGCCCGATCTCGGACATTACCGACCGATACACGGAATGCTTTTGAAACTCCAGTATGCGCTCTGGCCTGGGAAAATCCGGGCGTTCCGCGCGCTCAGCCTCGCGATGTTCGTCGCGATGAATTTGGTTTTCGCATTGCTCGTTTTCAGATTGGTTAAGGGGAATCTTGCGCGCGCGGCGGCCCTATTGGTCATGGCAACTCATCCGATGGCAACGGAAAGCGTTAACAGCCTCGCGGCGCAAAACGCATTGCTCGCGGGGTTGGCTTCGGTCGTTGCGCTTTACGCGTATCATCTGGCTCTCGCGGGTAACGCGCTTCGACCTTTGGCGGCAGTTCACATTGTCGTCATCTCTTACCTCATTGCGTTTGGTTCGTTCGAGGCCGCGGTGCTGCTTCCGGTCGCGCTCTTTGCGATGGAGTTGCTGGCGCCGCATAAAACAGAGAGCACGACGGAGCCGGCGCGAGGCGGCTTTGCGGGACGGCTTCTTATCTATGGTGTGCCGCTATTAGCCGTGTGCGCGTTGCTTGCGGGATTGCGAGTTCTCGCGCTCGGCGGACATTTTGGCGCACAGCCCTGGGCACAATCGCTTCCGGAACATGGATTTGTCGGGCGCATTCTCGCCGGGATTTCCGCTGCGGCGCTGGGGCTCTCTCGTCTTTTGCTTCCGCTAAAGCCGACCTTCATTTATTCCGCGCGATATGAATCGTCATTGATCTGGCCGGCGGCGATCGGCGTGGGTGTTGTTGCCGCATTTGGCCTCGCAATTCTATTTGGAATTTGGAAAAACCGAATTCTCGCGCTTGGCTTGATTTGGATTGCGCTGCCTTTGCTCACCGTGACGCAAATTGTTCCGTCATCGGAGTTTTTCAGCGAGCGAGTTTTATTATTATCTCTCCCGGGATTTGCGCTCGTCGTTGGCGAGGCGGTCGCGATACTCGAACGCGCGGGGAGCGAGGCGACAAGGAGAAACCGACAACCGCTCATCCTTGCCGCGACGGTCGTGCTCGCCGTTATCTTTGCCGCGATCTCGTTCGCGCGGAATATGGATTACACGACGCCCTCAAAATTCTGGGATAAGGAAGTAAGTCGTTCGCCAAAATCACCCGCGCCGCTTGTTCAAAAGTTGATTCGAGATATTTCGCGGCCTGAAGGCGGATTTCAGGACGCGGCCACGATCAAGGCGACGGCGGCGTCCGCGCTTGCGCTCGCGCAGCCACCCGACGGCGACGCCGTTCGCCAGTATCTTGCGCTTTTCCATTTGCAAAGAGGAGAAGCGGAGGAATTGAAAAAGTTGCTTGATGAGGCTCTCGCCGTTCCCGGGCCGCATGTGTCGGGATATTATTCGTCGCTTGGGGATATTGCGCTCCGGGCGAATTTTGATGAAATCGCCGAAGCCGCGTTCGGCAAGGAACTGGAGCGTGATCCTGAGGATTTTTATTCGCTGATTACACTCGGCGAGCTTTATCTCTCTCGTGAGGATTGGCCAAAGGCATTTGAGATTGGCGATAAAGCGCGCGCGGTTGCTCCGTCGAACAGCCGGGGTCTGGCGGAATATCGTTTCGGCGCGGCGGCGCTTCGAATGAAGGAGCACGTCGAGGAAGGTGTGCGCGCGCTCACGAACTCGATCACGATTGACCGGACAATTCCCGAAGCCTACATTTTGATCGCGCGGCACTTCGTGGAGATCAAAGAATACGCGCGTGCCGAGCAGGCGCTCACGATGGCGCGGCAAAACACGGTGATGCCAACTTACGTCGAGCTTTACAAAATTCAGGTGGATTCGCTTGAACGACAGAAGAAGGACGCGCTTGTCCTCGACTTTTTGCGGCAGATGGCGGGGATGAATCCCTTCGATGTGCCAACGCAACTTTATGCTGCGAAATATCTTTACGAACACGGCGACCACGCGACGGCGCGAACGCTGTACGCTACCGTGCTCGAGAAATCGGGACAATACGCGGAGGCGATGCTTGGCCTCGCGCGAATAAGTCTTGAGAAGGACAACAATCCCGCCGAGGCGTATTCATATATCGAGCCGATTCTCCAATCCGATCCGCAGAACGCGGAGGCGCAGGAGATTCTCGCCACAATTCGGGAGAAGTTTCCGCCTCCCGCAACGCCGACGCCCGTGAAGTAGGCCGACGCCATGCCCGCGAGAATTCACATCCAAACCGCCGGTTGCGCGTTCAATTCTTCGGATAGCGAGGCGATGGCGGGAGTGCTGCAGCGCGCGGGATATGAGATCGCCGCCTCGCCCGAACGCGCCGATCTTCTCGTTTGGAACACATGCACCGTCAAGGATAAGACGTTCAACACATTTCGCCGAAGCCTTGATCGCTTTAGTCGAGGGGGAAATTCCGGTGACCGCAAGCCGCTCGTCATCGCGGGATGCATTCCGAAGGCTTATGAGGCGTCGGGATTGCTGAGCGGCTACTCGCGCATCGGACCCGACGCCGTCGGCGCGATTGACGAAGTCGTCCGCGAAACCTTGCGTGGAAAAGTCGTTGCGCGGTGGAAGAGCGGGGAATTAGAGAGCCGTCCCGCGCTTCCGATTCATCGGCGCAATCCCGCCGTCGAAATTCTCCCCATAGCGCGGGGATGCCGGAGCGCGTGTACGTTCTGCCAAACGCGGCTCGCGCGCGGGCGGCTTGTCTCTTTTGCGATTGCAGAGATCGTGGCGCAGGCGAGGCGCGCGCTGGATCAAGGTGTAAAAATATTTTGGATGACCGCGCAAGATACCGGGGCGTATGGGCACGACAACGATTCGAGTTTGCCGGAATTGCTGCATTCGGTGCTCGAACTACCAGGCGATTTTCGGCTGCGGCTCGGCATGAGCAGCCCACAGTGGATCGCTGAACGGTTGGATGAAATCCTCGACGCGCTGGCGCATCCGAAAATGTTCAAGTTTCTTCACGTACCGCTCCAATCAGGATCGGAGAAGGTGCTGCGCGATATGCGACGCGACGGCGGCGTTCCCGAGTTCGAGCGCATTCATTCCGAATTTTTTAATCGGTTTCCGGATGGTTCGTTCGTAACGGACATCATTGTCGGTTATCCCACTGAGACGGACGATGATTTCGAAGCGACGTTGAATCTTGTAAGGCGGCTGGAATTGGGATTCATCAATGCGTCCAAGTTCAGTCCGCGACCAGGAACGGCGGCGGCAAAACTCAATCCGTTACCGCCGGGAATCGTGAAAGCGCGGATGAGCCGACTGATGAAAACGATGCGTGAAATTGCAGAACGGACCTTGATGCGCGAAGTCGGACGCTCCGTTCCCGTGATCATCGAGCAGATTTCCGAAGATGGAATTCGTATTGCGCGTAATGATGCTTTTCGACCTATTCATCTAACAGCCGAACTGCCATTGGGAGCATCGGTTGAGACAAAGATTACAGGAACAGAATCGTTCCACTGCCTTGGCACAGTCGAAGCCAAATCACACCCATAGGAAAAAGAGATGAAACGCAAAGGACGCAGAGGACGCAAAGGAAAT
>CAZPIK010000334.1:0-4806 GCA_964586185.1 uncultured Candidatus Sumerlaeota bacterium
TATTAGCCGTTGGATTGGTCGTGCGGAATCACGTCAATTTCAACGCGACGATTCAGCACCCGACCCGCTTCGGTGTTGTTATCGGCGACAGGGCTGGATTCGCCCATGCCGAGCGCCTGAATGCGACTACGCGCAATTCCATTCGCAATAAGCTGCGAGCGGATGACCTCGGCGCGCCGAACCGAAAGCTCGTAGTTCGATTTGTCGTCGCCGTCACTGCTGGTGTATCCCCGAACGACCACGTTGCTCTCCGGGTACTCCTTGAGCACCTCGGCGATCTCAGCCACCTTGCCCGCGCCATGCGCGGAGAGGGCGGATGATCCGATCGGGAAAAGCACGTCGCTTTGAAGGCGAAGTGTCAGCGCCTTGCATTCAATCGGTTTTGAGGGCGGGGGAGGAGGTGCGCCCTCAGCGGCGGCAGGCGGCGGCGGCGCATAGACCACCGTTGTCTCGCGAGCTTCTAGTTCTTCGATTCGGTCGAAGGCTTGTTTTTGTTTTTGCAGCAAGTAACCCACGCCCGTGCCGACGGCCGCGCCTGCTGCTGCGCCGATGAGCGCCCCTCGACCGCGGTTGTCGCTGTCAATCGCCGCGCCAGCCGCTGCGCCAACTACGGTTCCGACGACCGCGCCGGTCGCCATGCGGTGTTCGTTCATCGTTTCGCATCCTGTCGCCCCGAACATACCGACGCCCAGAGAGCCGACTAATGCCAAACTGGTCCATTGCTTGAGATTCTTCATTTTACCCTTTCCTCCTGCGGGGGTATTGCTTCCTTGATCGCCCCCTGCAAACACAGACTACCAAAGGGGTAGGAATGTTCCCAAGAAAATCGAGGGGTGAATAACTGTGGATTGGAGTTTTATTGCGGTGTTGGTGTAGATGCGATTCGAAGTAACAAAATCCAACTATTTATTTCGTTCGCCGATGCAGTAGAGATGATGCAGGGCGCGGTGGAAAATCTGACCGTCGGAGAATGCAAGCGAGGCCATGGCCGCTTCCTCGCCGAGCTTGTTGGTTTGGAGGACTTTGTAGGTTCGCCCCGCCTCGACGACCGTTGTGACCGCGTCCTTATTCGTGAAATAAATCCGTCCCGCGGCCGCGACGGGTGAGGCTTTGGTATCGCCGCCGATTCGTTCCTTCCAAAGTTGCGCGCCGGAATTTTTATCCAGACATATCGCGATGCCGGTATCGTTGATGAGATAGACGAGATCGCCCACCACGACGGGAGCGGGCACGTCGGGCGTCGAATCGGCGTGTTTCCAGCGGACGGTCGGTTGATCGCTCGTTAAGTTTGCGGGCGGAACGATGGCGTGAACCTCGCCCCGTTTTCCTGCCGTAACGTAGATCGCGCCGTCGCGGAAAACGGGAGAGAGAATCGTGCGGTCGCCGCCGACGTTCGCGCGCCAAAGTTCTTTTCCATCCGCCGGATTGTAAGCCGTTCCGTAAAGCGCGCCCGTGATGAAAACTTCTTCGCGATTATTCGCGGCATAGACGATGGGCGTCGCGTAGGAATCGCACGGTTCGCTTTTGGCTTCGGTCTTGCGGTCGGTCTTCCAAAGAACTTTGCCCGATTTTTTATCGAGCGCGAGGAGATAAGAGGGACCTTCGTTGATAACCGTTACAAAGACTTGATCGCCGTGAATAACGGGCGAATTCGAATAGCCCCACCAAATTGTGAACTTGCCATTTTCTTTTTGGAGATCATGTTTCCAAAGTTCTTTGCCCTCGAAATCGAAGCAGACGAGTTCGCCAGTTCCGAACGCAGCGATGACCCGTTCGCCATCAGTCGCGGGCGAGGCCGAGGCCATGTTCGCACCGGCGCGGGTCTTGGTCATGCCTTGGCCGACCTGCCGCTCCCAAAGTGTTTTGCCATCGGCACGATTGATTCCGATGACCCATTCCTTCTCGTCTTCGGTTTGCGAGGTCATGAAAATTCTGTCGCCCCAAACGATGGGGGTCGAGCTTCCGGTTCCGGTGACGGGAGCCTTCCAAGTGACGTTCTTGGATTCATCCCATTGCAGCGGGGCGTTTTTTTCGGCTTCGGCGACGCCATCGCCTTTCGCGCCGCGCCACATGGGCCAGTTGTCGGCGTGAAGATTCGCCACCCAAAGCATGAGGGCAAGAGATGCACAATATCCCAAGCATCGGTTTTGTGAACTGCGGATCATGTGGTCAATCCTTTACTTTATTTTAGCCACGAAAAAGCACAGAAGGCACAAAACAATTTTACATTTGCGCTTCTTGCGCCTTTTTGCGGCTAATCGCGTCATCCCACCTTCGGAGGAATCATTCGCAGCCACGCGGAGAGGAGCAGAACGATGATGCCGAGAAGGACGTTAATGGCGATCCAATGCTTGCGGCGATCTTGAAACATTTTGAGCGCGTCCGAGGGAATGGTCAGGGCAATCGTGATGCCGAAAATCAGCGTGAACAAAAGAAACTTGATGCCGAAGATCATTTGATAGAAAGCGGGAACGCCCTCGGAATATCGGCGCGTGAAGTTGATGAGTCCCGTGATCGCGAGCAGCAGGAGTCCGCCGTGTGAAAGCGCCGTGGAGCGTCGCCGCAAACTGCGAGCAAACGCCTCCGCCGCTTCGCCCGTCAGTTGGCTCTGCGCGGGGAGCACAACGAGCCAGACATAGATCGCGCTTCCCAGCACCACCGTCGCCGCGATCAAATGAACCCAATGCGCCAAAGTGTAACCCATCGTCCGTTCCTCCGTTCGGCGAATAGTATCGGCGGGACGCGCGTGAAGCGCAAGGCTAACCGGGATGATGCGGGAATTTTGAATTAAGAAATTAACGCAAAGGCGCAAGGACGCAGAGGCGCAATGAAGAAAATTTAATCGTAAACGTTTTCGGGCGCTGGGAATTGTTTCGTACGGACTTCGGCGGCGTAGCGGTTGATCGCTTCGAGCGCGGCGTCGCGGAGATTGGCGTATTTGCGCGCGAACTTGGGAACTTTTTGATCCGACATTCCGAGCAGATCGGCAAAGACCAGAATCTGTCCGTCGCAATCGGTTCCCGAACCAATACCAATCGTGGGAATCGAAAGTGTGCGAGTGATTTCCGCCGCGAGCGATGAACTCACGCATTCGAGGACAACCGAAAACGCGCCCGCTTCTTCAACTGCTTTGGCGTCGGCCATGAGTCTCCGAGCGGCGTCTTCTTCGCGACCCTGAACGCGGTAACCGCCTTGCGCGTGAACCGATTGCGGCAGCATTCCGATATGCGCCATGACCGGAACGCCCGCATCAACGATTCGCTGGATGGTCGGCGCGATTTCGACGCCCCCTTCGACCTTGACCGCTTCCATTTCCGCTTCTTGAATAAATCGTGAGGCGTTAGTCAGGGCTTGCTCGGGGTTGATCTTGTAGGTCATGAAGGGCATATCGGCGATGAGCAGTGGTTGCGAAGCGGCACGAGCCACGGCGGCGGAATGGTGTAGCATCATTTCCATCGTGACGGAGAGGGTCGTTGGAAAACCGAGCGCGGTCATGCCGAGCGAATCGCCGACCAGAATCACGTCGACCTCGGCGGCTTGCGCGACGGCGGCACTCAAAGCGTCGTGCGCGGTCAGGGAGACAATCTTGACCCCCGCCCGCTTTTTTTCGCGGAGAGTCGTGACGCGGACTTTACGAAGCGAGTTACCCATAACCGAGTCATTATGACGGAAAGCGTTGCGATTGACAACCGGGCGTTAAGGCGAAAGTCGGTTCTGTGCATTTTGCGCCATTTCGTGGCAGGTAATTCGGAGGGTTTCTCAGCCTTAATGATTGAAAACAGCAATGGGCGGTTGAATGATCCTCGCGATGGCTCCAGCAGGATACATTCCCGCGAATGCGCGCGATTTGATCGTGGCCCGTGCGACTCCGCCCGGAGCGGGCGCGATTGCAATCCTGCGCGTGGATGGGGAAGGGACGCGCGATTTGGTGGAGCGATTGTTTCGCCCCACTGCAAAGACCAAACCGACCGATGCGCCACGCCGCGCGACCGTCGGGGTTTGGGAGGATGCGGACGGCATTATTGACGAAGGGCTAACGCTTTTTTTTTCCGCTCCGAATTCATACACGGGAAATGATTTGGCTGAGTTTCAAGTTCATGGGAGTCCGGCGGTCGTTCGGCGGCTCATGCGGGCGGCAGTTTCGTTCGGGGCGCGTCCCGCCGAGCCGGGCGAATTCACGCGCCGAGCTTTCCTGAATGGCCGAATGGATTTGGCGCGGGCCGAAGCCGTTGCCGATTTGATTCGCGCCGAGACCGATGCTTCCGCCCGCGCCGCGCGGGAACAGCTTGGAGGCGCGCTCTCCGAAAGAATCGAATCGCTGCGACAGATTGTGATCACGCTCGCCGCCGAGATCGAAGCGCGGATTGATTTCCCCGACGAAGGATTGGAAGAAGCAGATCTCGCGAGATTGGGGCGGGCGTTCGCGACGCTTCAAACGGAACTCGACTCGCTTTGGAACTCGCGCGGGCGCGGGCGACTCTTGCGCGAGGGAGCGCGCGTTGCATTGATCGGCCCTCCCAACGTCGGAAAATCGAGTTTGCTAAATGCACTCGCCCGCGCCGACCGCGCCATCGTCACGCCGCATGCGGGGACGACGCGCGATACCATCGAATGCGTCGTGGATTTGGGAGGAATCGCGGTGACGCTTGTGGACACGGCGGGATTGCGCGAATCAGTGGAACCGATTGAAAAGTTGGGAGTCGAGCGGAGTCGTCGCGCGATGGAGGAAGCGGACTTGGTCATCGAGGTTCGCGACTCGACGGGACAGATTCCGCCGCTCGCCCTCGAAGCAATGACTCGACGGCC
>CAZPIK010000335.1:0-4790 GCA_964586185.1 uncultured Candidatus Sumerlaeota bacterium
CGACTTGTTCGCGAGAAAGGCTACTTCGAACTGATCGAAGCATGGAAGCAGGTTCATTCCAAATTTCCCGCCGCGCGATTGCTCGTCATCGGCGATGCGTTGCCGAGTGAACATGATGGAGCCTCGGACGAAATTCGCCAGCGCGCAGTGGAATCGGGAGCAGGCGACTCCATTATATTTGCCGGACTTCGTAAAGACGTGCCGCGCCTGCTCGCCGCAAGCGATCTTTTTGTCCTTCCCTCATGGCGCGAGGGACTTCCGCGCTCCATCATCGAGGCGATGGCCTGTGGTCTGCCCGTGATCGCAACCGACATTCGAGGCTGTCGCGAGGAAGTCGTTCATGGCGAAACAGGTTTGCTCGTTCCGGCTCAGGATGCAGAATCACTGGCCGGTGCGCTGGAACATCTATTAGATTCGGTTGAGTTAAGATCAAGGATGGGAAACGCCGGACGCAATCGCGCCGTTGCCGAGTTCAGCGAGGAAGCGGTGATTAAGAAGCAGCAAGCGGTGTACGATTTGCTATTGAAGAATAGGAATTTTACGCAAAGGCGCAAAGGCGCAGAGACGCAAAGATGTCATTGAGGGTTTCAGATTCTTGTGTCCCATATGTCGAATTCGGGTGTTGGCTTTGCGCCTTTGCCTCTTTGTGTCTTTGCGTTAACTTCTAGCCGAAAGGAAATCCCGAAATGCTCCCTTCGCCATCAATTTTGACCGATGACCTTGGTTTCACGACTGCCGTCGAACTTGCCCGTCGCATCGCTCAAAAGGAAATCTCGCCTGTCGAGGTCGTTGATACGTTTCTATTGCGCATCGAGCGGCTCAATCCAAAACTCAACGCCTTCGTAACGCTGCTACCCGACGAGACGCGCAGGCAAGCAAAGGAAGCCGAAGCGGCGGTCATGCGCGGCGATGCGCTCGGCCCTCTTCACGGAGTCCCTGTTTCGATCAAAGATTTGGCATGGATGAAAGGCGTTCGGACGACCCTGGGTTCGCGTGTGTTCGAACAATTCATCCCCGATAGTGATTCGCCCGTGGTCGAGCGGATCAAAGCCGCGGGCGCGATCATCTTGGGAAAGACCAACACGCCTGAATTCGGATGGGTCGCGATCACCGACAATGAAGTTTTCGGCAAATCGAATAATCCTTGGAATCTCGAATACACGACCTCCGGTTCGAGCGGCGGAGCGGCGGCGGCGGTTGCGGCCGGGCTGTGTCCTCTCTCCCACGGATCGGATGGCGGTGGCTCGATCCGTCATCCAGCTTCATTCTGCGGCGTATTCGGAATCAAGCCGACCTTTGGCATGATTCCGCGCCACGCGGGAGTGGACGGCTGGCCGACCCTTTCGCACAACGGCCCGCTGACGTGGACGGTGGCCGACGCCGCGCTCGCGATGGACGTCATGTGCGGTTACGATTCGCGCGACATGGCCTCCATCCCGCTCGCCAAACAAGACTTTCTGAAAAATCTTAAACGCGACGCAAAAGGAACGCGCATCGCGTGGTCAACGAATATGGGATTTTGCGAAGTTGATCCGCGCGTCCGAAAATCGTTCGAGGCGGCGATCCCTAAGTTTCAAGCGCTCGGCTGTGAACTCATCAACGATTTTCCCGACGTTCGAGATTCTCGCGAGATTTTCAAAGGGATCATGTTTGCCGAAGCCGTGGCCGCCGAGTTCGGTTACATCGCCCCGGACGGCTCATCGAAAATGAACTCCGAACTGACCAAATTCATCTTGAAGCGTCGCGATATTCTTGCGCGCGATTATCTGGACGCCATGGAAAAGCGATCCAAGATGTTCGCGCGCGTCGTCCATTTCATGGATCGCCATCGCGTGGACTTCTTGGTAACTCCGACGATGGCGATTCCACCTTTCAAACATCCGCGGGACATGTCGGAGTATCCTCACACCGTCAACGGCAAGGAAGTTACGAGCACGGGTTGGCAGCCGTTTACCTTTCCGTTCAACTTAACTCACCAGCCCGCCGCGAGTATTCCCTGCGGATTTACGGACGATGGCCTTCCCATCGGACTTCAAATTGTCGGGCGTAAGTTCGATGATTTGAAAGTTATGCAGCTCGCGGCAAGTTACGAGGGCATAAGCGATCTATTGAATCGTAGGCCGCCGGGATTTTCTTGACCTCCCAACCCTTTCGGGTTGAGAATGGTCGTATGGGCTAAGGTGAGCCTATGTGCTGTTACCGAAAAACCTCTGCTTCTACGATGATCCTATGCATCGTGTTTGCGGTGCTGGCCCCGCCGATTTGCCGAGCCATGATGGCCGCAACGCCCGCCAATGCCCAGCATTGCTGCGGCACAGGCAATGATTTTGCTCCTCGCCCTTCCGAGTCGCTTCCAGAATCCGAACGCAAACATCAATCGTGTCCCCTCTACAGGGTAGATCAAACCAAGCTGATTTTGTCAGCCAAAGCCGATGTCGAGCCAGCTAGCGCCGAGCTTGTTCCTCTAGATGTATTCCTCATTCAATCTCACTTTGCATTTGCTGAGCAGCTCGAATTGGTTCGAGTCGCACTCCATCGCGCACCCCCTCACATCGTGGATCAATCTCGCATTTATTTATTGATTCGTACTCTTCGTATCTGAAAAATATCTGAAACAGCTTTTGTTTGATGTGCGAGTTTCCGTGGCGTTCCACGCGTGCCTACGCTTGGAACGGCCGTAAACTAAATCCACAATTTTTCACAATTACGGAGTAGGAACATGAAATTCAATCTCACTTCAATCACTCGGCGGTCCCTTATGGCCGCCCTCGCGCCCATGATGTTCTTTGCGTCCTGCGCGTCACACTCTGGACACGAAGGGCACAAGGCAGCCTGCTGCGGACCTGATAAAGCCTGCTGCAAAGAGCAAAAGGCCTGCTGCAAGGAAGCGGCAAAAGCCGACAACAAAGGCGCGGATTGCTGCGATAAGGCTGGTGCAGCCTGTTGCGAGAAAAAGTCGTAATCGGGCTTTGAACCTCGCCGCGCGGCGGCTGACTTCAGTCGTCGCGCGGCGGGATAATTTCTAAAATTCTTTGAAAAGAAAGGTAGTCCCATGAATTTTAAGAAGGTTACAACAGCGCTGCCCGGATTGATTATGGCGCTAGGCGTCATTTTCGCTCCGGCGGCATTACGCGCGGAAGATAAGCCCGCGGCTTATCCGCTCGACACCTGCCCGATGAGCGGCAAGAAGCATAACAATGCCGCCTCGACTGTCCATGAAGGGCGCGAGGTGAAATTCTGCTGCAAGAATTGCGCGGCGGGATTCGCGGCCAAACCCGATGAGGCGATCAAAAAAGTTGACGCCGCCATTATCGCCGCGCAAAAACCGCATTATCCCTCGGATAAATGCGCGGTTTCCAACAACAAGCTCGGCGAGCATGGCGATCCGGTGGATATCGTCGTTGCGAATCGCCTGATCCGACTTTGCTGTGATGGTTGCGTAGCCGATGCGAAAAAGGATTCGGCCAAGATCATCGCGAAGCTGGATGAAGCGGTAATCGCCAAGGAGTCCAAGGATTATCCCCTTACCACCTGTCCCGTGAGCGATCACGCGCTCGATTCGATGGGGAAGCCGGTGGATATCGTCCATGGTGGACGTCTTGTCAAGCTCTGCTGCAAGGGATGCGTTGAAGATTTCGCTAAGGATCCTGCGAAGTGCGTGGCAAAAATCGAAGCCGCGCGCGCCGCGAAGGCTGGCAAGTAAGACTCGACTGTTGAACTAGAATAGAAGGGAGGCTGTTAACTCGGCCTCCCTTTCTTTGTTATAAACCTTTCAGAATCTCAATTGCCGCGCCGTCAATATCCTGATTGGTATTCGTCAAAACCACCACGGCCGCTTTCTTTTGCATGAGCAATCCCAAGAAAGCGTGATACCCGCCCGTGCCGCCATTGTGCCAAACAATCGGTTCATCTCGTTCCTTGAAATGCAGCATGTGCCAGCCCATGCCAATGCTCATATCACTGCTGATCTTAAAACGCTCTTCGCGTGTCATGGCCATCGCACGATAGATCGCATCGTCGCTCGCGGCAAAGTTCGCCACCGCGAATTTCAACATGTCATTGACCGTTGAGCGCAATGCGCCCGCTCCCGCTAATGCATCCATATCCCAATTTTTCGCGGGTTTCCCGTATTCGGCGTAAGGAGGAGCGAGGCGAGTTTTCATCTCCGGCGTGAATGAGATCGCCGTATCCTTGAGTCCCAGCGGTTTCAAGATGCGCGCGTCAACAAGACTTTCGTAGCTCATACCCGCTCGCAACGAAAGCGCGTGACCGAGCAAGCCGACACCCAAGTTCGAATAAAGATATTTTTCACCCGGCGGATTCGAGAGTCTTCTCTTGGCGAGACATTCGTACAGAAGCGCGGGAGTGTAATCAGCGTAGGGGTTTTCAGGATCGGTAGGTTTGATGTTGAAGGGCATTCGCGGCAGACCGGAATTCTGAACCGTCAGATGGAGCAGCGTGATCGGTTGATCGCCTTTCGATGGAAAGACCGTTCCTTGCGGCAAAAATGACGCGACCGGATATTCCAGTTTCACTTCGTTTTTCAGCGTCATATCGGCGAGAACGATGGCCGTAAAAACTTTGGTGATAGAGCCGATTTCGTAAACCGTATCACCAGTCGGCACTGCGGCTTCACCAGGCGAAACGACACCATATCCCTTAACCGTCTTCACGCCATCCTTGATCACTCCCGCCGCGATTCCGACGCATTTCTTATCGGCGATAAATCGCGCGAGGCGTTCGTCCATTTTCGCAACGATCGGATCCTCCGCACTCGCCAGTTGCCCGCC
>CAZPIK010000336.1:0-4771 GCA_964586185.1 uncultured Candidatus Sumerlaeota bacterium
CTCGCCACGACTTCAAAGAGCGCGGGCAAAGTTTCGGGCGAGCTTGAACGCTTCGCCATTTTGTTAATGGTGGCGACCCTGGGCGAAAATCAGATCAAGGAATTGGAGGAGCATACTGCCGTCAACGGTGAGGATGCGGCATGGATTGAGTTAACTAAAAAAACTTCCCGGAACTCCTTGGCGCGAATCCATGCGATTTGGGCGGTGGGACAAGTTGTAAGTACAGCAATCAGGGAAAACCTGATTATGAAGGAGCCAACACAAAAGGACACATCTACCGCAAAGCCAACGCGCAAGGCCGAAGGACTCGCCGAATTCGGGGCAGTTTTTCTTTCTAATGCTTTGGGCAGTTTGTTTAAGGATCCCGCGTTATTCGGCCAGGCATCCCTGTGGGGATGCGCTGAAGATTCGGATCCTGAGATTCGCGCTCAAGCGGTAAAGACATTGGGCAATTGTGTAAAAGGCCATAACGCTGGCAAGTCCGAAGATTCCGTTCAAGTTTCAAATCAATCTGAGCGCTTAAAAGTACTTTTGACGGACTCCAGCCCTCGCGTTCGATTTTTTACCGCAATCCTATTGGGTAATGCGGGGCAAAATCATGAGGTGTTGAATCCTCTGCTGAACATGCTCCGCGAGAATAATGATGAAGATCCGTATCTCCGCCATGCGGGGGTGATGGGGCTTGTCGGATCGGCGACCGAAAAAGAATTGCTCGATCACGCGGGGGATGAATCGTCCGCCGTGCGGATGGGAATTCTTCTCGCGTTGCGCCGGAAAAACTCGCCAGAGGTCGCGCGGTTCTTGAAGGATAAAAATCCGCTGCTCGTCGCCGAAGCTGCGCGGGCGATCAATGACGTGCCTATCGAATCCGCCATGCCGCAGCTCGCCGCACTCGCGGGTGAAACCGCAAACCTCTTCGCGATGGCCGAGATGGGCGCGGACGTGAACCCGATCATCCTGCGCGCCTTGAATGCGCATTACCGCGCGGGCAAGGCTGAAAATGCGGAAGCCGTGGCCGGCGTCGCCGCCGCTACGGGCATGACTGAACCCGCTCGGCTCGAAGCGCTCTGGCAATTGCGCGATTGGGCCGCGCCCGCCGGAACCGACCGCGTCGTCGGCGTTTGGCGTCCGCTCGAAAAACGCGAGGCGACGATTGCCGGAGCCGCGCTCGCGCCGAAAATCACCGCGATCTTGAAGGACGGCACGGCCAAAGTTCGCGAGGCCGCTGCGCAGAACGCCGGACTTTTCCGTATCGCCGAAGCTTCTCCCGCGCTGTTCGATCTCGTCGCGGATAAGGAAGCGGCGGCTGAAGTTCGCGTCGCCGCGCTGCACGCGCTGGGTGAAATCGGCGCGCCCGAACTCACCCGCGCCGTTACCATCGCGCGGGCCGATGCTCGCGCCGCGCTCCGCAACGAAGGGACGGCGTGGTTCGCGAAATTGAATCCGACCGAGGCCGTGAAAGTTCTCGCCGAGGCTCTTGAAACCGGCGCAACGATTGAGAAGCAGGGGGCGGTGACGACGCTCACGCTCGTCAAGGACAGCGCGGCGGATCAGTTGCTTGGGCAGTGGCTCGATAAGATGCTCTCGAATCAGGCTCCACCGGAAATTCAGCTTGAGTTGCTGGATGCGGCGGAAAAAAGCGCGTCATCGGAAATCAAGTCGCGGCTTGCGGCGTATCAGAACTCAATTTCAAAGGACGATCCGCTCGGCGGTCACCGCCCGTCGCTTTACGGTGGCAGCGCGGACGCGGGCGAAAAAGTTTTCTTCAATCAGGTCGAGGCCGAGTGCCAGAAGTGTCATACCATAGCAGGTCAGGGGGGCGGCGAGGTCGGACCCGAACTCACCACCATCGGCGCGAACAAAACCCGCGAATATATCTTGGAATCCATCGTGAAGCCGAATCTACACATCGCGGAGGGATTCGAGAACGTGACGCTGACATTGAATGACGAAAGTGAAATCGAAGGCCGCGTAACGAGCGAGGATGACGAGGTCATTCATCTGGAAATTCCCATCGTCGAAAAAGGTGAAGAATTTATCGAGGAAGACGCCGCCTCGACCGATACGAAATCGGAGCCGAAAGCCGAACCCAAAAAAGAAGAACCCGTTCCCGCAGATACAGCCGAAAAAACTCCCGCGCCGCAGAAGTTTGAAAAGCGTGACGTAAAAAAGAGCGACGTAAAATCGCGCCGACGGAATCTTTCTTCGATGCCGGACGACATCAGCACGCATTTAACTGCGGCTGAATTGCGGGATGTTGTTGAGTTCCTCTCGACGCGGAAGTGATGAAGTCGAAGTATTGGCTCAATGGAACGCTTTGCATAATGTGGGAGGCGGTCTCCGACCGCCGAAGATCGGCGCTGGGACAGCGCCTCCCACATTGATTAACTTCTGTTACGACAAATCCGAAATCTTGGCAGTCAGGCTCTGGGCTTCCGATTGCAGCGCCGTTTGGCGCGCGCGTTCTTTCGCGACGACTTCGGCCGGAGCGCGATCCACGAAATCGGGTTTCATGAGTTTGGCTTCGAGCCGTTGCAAATCGCCCGTGACGCGCAGAAGTTCTTTCTCGAGCCGCTTCTTTTCTTGATCACGAAGTTCGGCGGGGAGCGGAATCCGCACGGTGATCTCTTCGAAGAGCGCGGTCGAGACGAATCCGACGTTGCGCGGCTCCGCGAGAACGAAGAGACCAGAGAGGTTCAGTAGCGATTCGAAGTGAGGGCGTAGCGATTCGATTCGCGCGCGGCGCGCGGCGTCGGCGGTCACGATCTCCAGTTCGGTTTTCATCCCTGGCGGGACGTTCATTTCGCCCCGGATATTCCGCGCGAGGTAAACGAGTTCCTGCAAGAGCGCGATGTCGCGCGAGGCTTCCTCGTCGGTTCCGCCGACCGCTTCGGCGAGCGGCCACGGCGCAACCATCAGTGACGGCGACGCCAGCGCGACCGCAGAGGCGAAACGGGGGACTGGCTGAAGCGAAGCGACTGCCTGTCCCCCCTTTCGCCCCCATTTCTCTTTCAATCGCAGCCAGATTTCCTCGGTGATGAACGGCGCGACGGGATGCAAGACCCTCAGGATATGTTCGAGCGTTGTGAGCGCGACTTTTTGCGCTGTTATTCGCGAACGCCGCGCGGCGTCATCGAATCCCGGTTTCTCCTTCGCGTAAAATCGCGGCTTGATGAGTTCCAGATACCAATCGCAAAACTGTTTCCATGTAAAGTCGTAAACCGCGCCGACGCATTCGTCGAACTGGTAGTTCTCGATTCCCTTCGACGCCCGCTCGACCGTCGCGCGCAATTCGGAAAGAATCCAACGATCCACGCGCGTTAAATCTTCAGCGACAAGCGGTGACGCAAATTCCTCCGTGCTCAAGTCCTCTGTGTTCATGAGAACAAACCGCGCGGCGTTCCAAAGTTTGTTGGTGAAATTGCGGTAGCCCTCGAATCGTTTCATCGAGAGGTTGACCTGCCTCGATTGCGCAGCGTAGGCCGCGAGCGTCAGACGCACGGTATCCGCACCGTCTTTTTTCACGAGTTCGAGCGGGTCAATCGCGTTCCCCTTGCTCTTGCTCATCTTGTGCCCGCGTTCGTCCATGATGAGCGGCGTGATGTAAACCTGACGGAACGGCACGTCGTCCATGAACTTGAGTCCCATCATCACCATCCGCGCGACCCAGAAGAAAATGATGTCGTGCGCGGTGACGAGGACGCTTGTCGGATAATATTTTTTCAATTCTGCGGTTTGATCGGGCCAGCCCATCGTCGAGAACGGCCAGAGCGCGGAGGAGAACCACGTATCGAGCACGTCGGGATCTTGGACGAGATTTGCCGAACCGCATTTAGGGCACGTCGCCAGTGCCTCTTCGATTTCGCAGGCCACGTTTCCGCAATCGCCGCAGGTGAAAACTGGGATGCGATGCCCCCACCAAAGCTGTCGCGAGATACACCAATCGCGGACGTTCTCCATCCAGCGGAAATAGGTATTCTCCCACGATTTCGGGACGAACTCGATCCGCCCGCTCTTCACGGCTTCGAGCGCGGGTTCGGCGAGGGGACGAACTTTCACAAACCACTGTTTTGAGATATAAGGTTCAACGACGCAGCCTGAGCGATAACAATGACCGACCGAGTGGCGATGCGGTTCGATCTTTTCGACGAGGCCGAGCTTTTCCATTTCCTCGACAACAAACTTGCGTGCGACTTCGCGATCCAGCCCCGCAAACGCCCCGGCGTTTTCGTTCATCTTTCCATCGGGATGAAGCAGATTGATGAACGAAAGATTGTGCCGCTTCCCCATTTCGTAATCGTTCGGATCGTGCGCGGGAGTGACCTTCACCATCCCCGTTCCGAAGTCCTTATCCACGAACGGATCGGCGATGATCGGAATCGCGCGATTCATAAGCGGCAGGATCACTCGCTTGCCGATCATGTTTTTGTAACGTTCGTCGTCGGGGTTCACGGCGACGGCGGTATCGCCCAACATCGTTTCGGGTCGTGTCGTCGCAACGACGGCAAAGCCCGAACCGTCTTCA
This sequence comes from uncultured Candidatus Sumerlaeota bacterium, assembly GCA_964586185.1. GTDB lineage: Bacteria > Sumerlaeota > Sumerlaeia > MVZB01 > JAJFLK01 > CAZPIK01. Next base: position 4,526 of record CAZPIK010000336.1, read on the forward strand.
TAATGATATTTAAAATGCCAGAGATTGCCGTCTACTTCGCGATGTTCGACCTCGTCATCGCTGAGCGCGGTCTGGAGTTTCGGACTCCAATTGACCATGTAGTCACCGCGATAAATGAGACCTTCATCGTAGAGTCGCTTGAACACGATCCGGACGGCGCGCGAAAGTCCGGCGTCCATCGTGAATCGCTCGCGACGCCAATCGCACGAGCAGCCGAGGCTCTTGAATTGCCAAATGATCGTAGAG
>CAZPIK010000337.1:0-4716 GCA_964586185.1 uncultured Candidatus Sumerlaeota bacterium
CTCCCGACGAAATGGACGTGACAAAACTCTCGGGCGGCGAGCGCCGTCGCGTCGCGCTGTGCCGCGCGCTGCTCGAAAAGCCCGATATTCTCCTGCTCGACGAACCGACCAACCATCTTGACGCCGAGACGGTTGAATGGCTCGAAGAGCAACTTCGCGATTATCCCGGCACGGTGCTGATCGTCACGCACGACCGATACTTCCTTGACAACATCACGAAATGGATTCTGGAACTCGATAACGGCAGGGGAATCCCCTTCGAGGGAAATTACAGTTCGTGGCTCGCGCAAAAGCTCGATATCATGGCTAAGAGCGAGAAGAAGGAATCGGAGCGGCGTAAATCCATGGATCGCGAACTCAAGTGGATCAAAATGAGTTCGCAGGATCGTCATGATCTTTCGCATAACCGAATTAAGGAATACGAGCGGCTCTTGGTCGAGGAACGTCAACGCAGCGGCGAGACAACCGTCATCGAAATTCCGCCGGGTGAACGGCTCGGCGATCACGTCCTCGAATTTAAGAACGTCTCAAAAGGTTACGGCGGCGAAAAACTGATTGATGGCCTTTCGTTTAATCTTCCGAAAGCGGCGATCGTTGGTGTTGTAGGTCCCAACGGCGCGGGCAAAACGACTCTCTTCCGTATGATCGCGGGCGAAGAAAAGCCGGATTCGGGTGAAGTTTTGCTCGGCCCCACGGTTCAACTCGCTTATGTGGATCAAAACCGCGACGCGCTGAATGGCGAGCGAACGGTGTTCGAGGAAATCACTGACGGACAGGACGAGATCATGCTCGGAACACGAACCGTCGTCGCGCGGAGTTACGTTTCACAGTTTAATTTCAAAGGAACCGACCAGCAGAAACTCGTGAAGAATCTTTCGGGCGGCGAGCGCAACCGCGTTCATCTGGCCAAACTGATCCGTCGCGGCGGTAATTTCCTTCTGCTCGACGAGCCGACCAACGATCTCGACGTCAACGCGCTACGAATGCTAGAAGATGCCATCAATTCGTTCAGCGGCTGCGCGATGGTCATCAGCCACGATCGCTTTTTTCTCGACCGCATTTGCACACATCTATTGGTGTTCGAAGGCAACGGAAAAGTGCGCTGGTTCGAAGGAAATTTCAAAGATTACGAAGAATCGCGGCGTAAAGAACTGGGCGACAAAGCGTTTTCCAACCGGCGATCGAAGTATAAGAAATTGACGCTCTAAATCCAGGGACCGTTCTTCGAATCACGAGGCGTTAAAATTACTTTTCTCCCGACGATTTCCATTTTCTGGCGGGAAAGCAGTGCGAGCGCTTCGGGGAGGGCGAGGTGTTCCTGCTCCAGAATTCTGGCGGAAAGTGAGTCTTCCGTGTCGTCCCCAAAACAGGGAACTGTTTTTTGTAGGATAATTGGCCCCGTATCCATTCCTTCATCCACGAAATGAACGGTGCAGCCCGACACTTTGACACCGTGATCCACCGCCTGTTTTTGCGCGTGCAGACCGGGAAACGCCGGAAGCAATGACGGATGAATGTTGATGATGCGATTCGGGAAAGCCTCGAGGAGCGCTTTACCGACGATGCGCATGTAACCCGCAAGTACGATCCAACCCGCGCCCATCTTCTGAACCGCCTCGATCACCGCGTGTTCGTAATCGGCCTTTGTCGGGAACATTTTCGGAAGGAGATGAAGAGTCGGCACGCCGTGCGCCTCGGCATGCTTGAAAGCCGGGGGACGCGCAACGTCGCTGAACACGACGGCGAAATGTACCTGCGCGAGGCCACCCGATGCTTTTGCGTCAAGGAGCGCCTTCAAGTTCGATCCGCGCCCGGAAACGAAAACGGCGATATTCATCAGTTGCATCTAGGACGATTTTTTCCTGGCGGAAGTGGGTTTCTTTTTGGCGAGCGAAGCAGTCTTGGATTTCGGTTTTGATTTTGGCGCGGACTTCGATTTGGCGGCGGTTTTTGATTTTGCGGTGGGCTTGGATTTAACAGCCGATTTGGATAGGACGGGCTTCGAGGCCTTTAGCTTCACGGCGGATTTGGCTGTGGGCGCGGGCTTTTGGGCTTTGGACGCGGTGGCTTCGTGTTTGGCGTGGGCGCGGGCTTGGGCTTTCTTAACGGCCGCCAGCGAGGGGCGCTCGGGTTTGCCCGGAATTCTTGAAACGCCGTCGAGGAAAAATTGCGCAAGTGCGTTCGCGGTTTGACGAGCTTGCTCAAGCGCGACCATGTGCCCGGCTTCTTTGATCGTTCGCACTTTTGATCCCGCAATGAGACGACCGAATTCTTTGGCGTAGAAAACAGGCGCGACCTTATCCGATTCGCCCCAGATGATGAGCGTCGGCGCGGTGATCCGGGCGTTTCGTTTGATGAGTCCACGATCGGGAATCGGCCAGAGGATTCGTCCCGCCGCGGCCAGTCCCTTTAAATAGCGAACGATGATCTCGACTGATTTTTCATCGTCGGCCGAAAGAGTCGCCGCGAGCGCCTTGGCCATGGGGTTGCTTTTATCGTAGAAAAAATATTTTCCCATTTCCTGCGGCGTAAGGGCGAAGATATCGGCGACCGGATGATCGTCGTCCCAAAGTCCGAGCGGGGCGATGAGCGCGAGCTTGCCGACTTCGCCGGGGGCAATGGCCGCCATTTCCCCCGCGAGCATTCCACCCATCGAATAACCCAAAAGATGCGGACGCGAGATGCGCATTTCTTTCAGCACATCCAGATAATGCAGAGTCGCGTCGAGAACATCGTCAATTGTCTCGACTCCATCGGAGTGACCGAACCCCGGAAAGAGCGGAGCCGTCACGCGGAACGAACGCGAGAGTAAATCAAGAAACGAGTTCCAGCCGTCCAGCCCGCCCGCGCCGTGCAGTAGCACAAGATCGGGACCTTGTCCGGCTTGCCAAACTTCGACCGTGCGTCCGGTGTGCGGAATCGTGACCTTGAGTTGACGCAGATCCATTTTATTTCGCCGTCGCCTCCCCCGGAACCGCGGGTGATTTCATTGGATTAATCCACCATTCGTCTTTCCAGCGGTCGCTCCAAATATCTCGAAGATCGGGAAGAACTTTTTCCGCAAATAACTTTGTGTTTTCGAGAGTCAAATCCTTGGGCATTGAACCGATCTGACAAAGCACCATCAAGTGACCGAGATTCATCTTCTTCGACATGTCTTGCAGCCGTTCGCTCACGGTCGCGGGCGATCCTGCGATCACGTATCCCTGCTCGTTGAAATCTTTCCACGAGAGGTCGTTGCGGAGAAGTTCCGCCTGTTTGCCGACTTGCGCCAGAACGCCCGCGCGGATCGTGGCTTCAGTGCGATAACCGGGCGCATCGGCGAAGCCATCGGCAACATGCAAGCAACGATTGTAGAAATAATCCACGTGCTTGGAATAAAGCTTCTCGGCCTGCTTATCGCTATCGGCGAGGCAAACGAGTTGAAGGAATCCCGCGCGGTAAGGATTCGGCTCGGCGCCGAGCTTAACGACGCGATCCCAATAGCGATCCATGACTTTCTGCCCGCGCTTAAAGCCAAAGTAAGAGAGATACGAATACTGATAATTTCGCTCGACGCACCAATCCCACGTTTCAATCGAACCTCCGCCCGGTACCCAAATCGGCGGATGCGGGGCTTGAATGGGGCGAGGCCAGATGTTGACGTACCGCTGCTGATTGAAGCGTCCGTTGAAGGCGAAAACTTTTTTCTCCGTCCAAGCCTTGACGATCAAATCATGCGCCTCGCGATATTTGTCTCGGAGCGTCGCCGGAACCTGACCATAAGCGAAATTCGTGTCCATCGAAGTTCCGACGGGCATTCCGGCGATAATGCGTCCGCCCGAAATCGCATCGAGCATCGCGATCTCTTCGGCGACGCGTGTCGGAGGATTATAGAGCGCGATGGAGTTGCCGAGAACGACAATGGCGTTTTTATCGGTTCTTCGCGCAAGCGTTGCGGCCATCAAATTCGGCGAAGGCATTTGGCCGTAGGCGTTCGAGTGATGCTCGTTGACGCAAACGCCGTCAAATCCGGCCTCAGCGGCGTATTCCAATTCGTCCAGATATTCGTTGTAAAGGTGATGACCGCGGACGGGATCGTAGAGTTCGGAGGAGATGTCCACCCAAACGCTACGGTGCTTCTCCCGAAAATTCTCGGGGAGCCACCGGTAGGGCATCAGGTGAAACCAATGAACCTTCAAATTCCGGCAACCTTAGGGGCGGACGGCGCTTTCCTGGAAGAAAACGCCAACGCAAACCGCAGCATGACTTGAAAAAAACTTGAAAAAGTCAAGAAAACTCGAATTTGAGCCATCCCGACGGCACAATAGAGCTTATTCTGGATCGGTTGGCAAGGGTCTTTTTACGCCTACTCTTAATTAGAGGGCACAATCATTGCCCCATAGACTCTTACTCATTACTCCAACTCCGCCAGCGACTGCACTAGTTTGGCCGCGACGGAAGGGCGGGGGGTGGAGTGTTCGCGCATGTAGTCGTCGTGCCACTGCGCCGCGCGGTCGGCGGTTTGGCGGGCGGCGGCGTCGCGGTTCTCGCCGTTCACTTTCTCGAATATCGCGTCGCGCATTTTCTTCTGCATCTCCAGCATCCGTTCTTCGGTCAGCGGAAGCAGCGCGTTCAGCAACTGCCGCAGTTCCTCTTCGGAAAGTTGTTCGAGCGTTTCGAGCAGCCGCGCCGTCATCGGGTCGGCGGGATCAATCTCCTGTTTAATCTGCCGCT
>CAZPIK010000338.1:0-4699 GCA_964586185.1 uncultured Candidatus Sumerlaeota bacterium
CGCACCCAAAGTCGCAAGCGGATCGGGCGAGGCATCGGCAAAAGCGGAGGGGTTCAAAAGCGACCCGAGCGCAGCCGTGCCAATCCCCGCGCTGGCAAGGCCAAAGAAATGCCGCCGAGTAAGCAGGCGTCCGAATTCGCGGTCTATGGGATCAAGCGGTTTCATAAATAGGCTCATTCACACTAATGCGATTTTACTAAAGAACCAGACCGTTTGGGCTTACGCGCCGCAATCGCGGGCTTGGATTTCTGCATATTCACAACGCGGTGACCAGATCGTTTTTCTCGACGACGGAGATCGTCGAATAAGCAGTTAATATTATGTCCGTATGACGCGGAAAGCTCATCCTTTGCGCGCCATGTCTCAAGCAGCACTTCGTCCGTGCAAGGGATGGTCTTGGGTTTGGCCGTGTTACGCATAAAGTTCCCCTGAAATCTCCATTGGGGTGCAAATCGTCGGAAGCGCATAGCCGGATTTTAACGCCAAATACCGCAAGCGATCTGCGATCACGGGATTGGCGATGTGCCGACAATTCCAAGTCAAAATTACCTCGATTCGATGAACCGTGGCAAGAGCGATGTGAGCGGCATCACTATCAGCACGGGCTGGCAGTAACCGTGAAGCCAGAATTTCTCGAGCCAGTTCTTGAGCAGCTTCCGTGGATTCGAGACTTGGCACTTTTACGATTAGTTCAAGTCTTTTCCGAGCCATTTCCAATTCGCCCTTCCCAACTTCGTCTCTCACCAGTTGGGATGTGTAGAGTCTGTGGCGGTGAGACGCAAGGTTCCACCAATCCTGCGTGAGCCGTTGACGAGCGGCTTGCAGCAAATCTCGCGCTGGACGATTGACAATATAACCGGGAATTGTGCTTTCGATGTAAATCCGCATGTCGCCACAAATGCGCCGCCAAGAACCCAATCACCCCTTCGTTACGGTCTCGTCGAGGTTTAGAATCATGTTCGCGATGCAGGTCCACGCGGCGAGTTCGGCGGGATCGAGCGATTCGTCACGTTTGGATTCGCCGACGGCAATGAGTTTCTTCGCCGCATCGGCATCGGCGCGGAATTTTTCCAACTGCTTTTGAAGAACGCCCATCAAAACCAAGCATTCCTTCTCGGAAGGTTTACGAGCCGTTGCCATTTCGAATGCGTAAACAATTCGTGCTTCGGGAGTCGGACCGGATTCCATCATCGTCCGCTGAGCAAGCGCGCGCGAAGCCTCGACGAATTGCGGGTCGTTCATGAGCGTCAGCGCTTGAAGCGGAGTGTTCGTCCGCGAGCGGCGAACCAGACAAATCTCCCGGTTCGGCGCATCGAATCCGACCATGCTCGGCGGAGGAGCCTGACGCTTCCAAAAGATATACATACTGCGACGGTAAAGGGCTTCGCCGTGATCCTGCTTGAAAGTTTGGGCTGTGAATTCGTTGCCGCCGTAGGCAACTTCTTCCCAGAGTCCTTCAGGCTGATACGGCTTTACGCTCGGACCGCCCACTTTATGAACAAGCAATCCGGCAACCGCGAGCGCGTTGTCGCGAACCTGCTCCGCATCGAGACGAAAGCGCGGTCCCCTCGAAATTAAGCGGTTCTCGGGATCAATTTCCATGTGCTCCGATTCAAACTTTGCGCTCTGCCGATAGGCCTGTGAAGTCATGATGAGTCTTTGCATTCGCTTCACGTCCCAGCCCGATTCGATGAATTCGCGCGCCAGCCAATCGAGCAATTCGGGATGCGAGGGCAACTCCCCCTGCACGCCGAAATCCTCGGACGTTTTGACGAGACCCGTTCCAAAAAATTGTTGCCAAAGCCGATTCACGGTTACCCGTGCCATAAGCGGATGATCGGGATGCACGAGCCACTTTGCGAGACCCAGCCGATTCATCGGCGCGCCTTCGGGCATTGCGGGAAGCGCGGCGGGAAGTTGCGCCGTCACTTTCTCGCCGAATTGATCGTACTGACCGCGCGTTAGAACAAAAGTGTCGCGCGGTTTTTCCATCTCGGACATGACCATCGTCGTCGGAATTTTTTTCTCGAACTCGGCCTTGGACTTAATCAGCTTTTCCCTTTCCTGACTCGCCGCTTGCCATTCATTCCAATGTTCGCGGCGGAAATGTTCGCGCAAAGCAATAGATCTGCGCTCGGTGCGTGTGGCGGCAGGCGTGAGCAACGTCTGCTGCAATTCAAGAGGCATATCAAGAAGTTGTTCCTCGATTTTCCGTATCGCGACCGCGTAATTGGCCTTGTAATTGACCGCCTTGACCAGCAACCGGTTCTCACCCGCGACAAGTTTCAATGTGACTTTGTCCTGATCCGCTTTAAGCCCTCGCTCGGCGCTTTTACTTAGAACGACTTTATCGTTGTGCCACACTTTGATGCCATCGTCGCTTCCGAACCCAAACGTCATCGTGCGCGCGGTCGGAGAGTTGATGACGCGATAGAAATAGGTCGCGCAGTTTTCGCCGACCAAATCCTGCGTCTTCCCATCTTCGAATTTCGGCTCGGCAGTCCACTTAAGCCGGCCGTCCTCGTAAGTCTCGGTTAGATTAATGCCGCGTTCGGGTGGAAATTCCGTCTTGAATGCAGCCTTGCCGTCAGCCGCTTGATAAGGTCCGTTGGAATACCATCCGCCCATATCGGAAGCCTTCATGCTGGGATCAGCGGTGACGGAAAGACGAAATCGCCCAATTGCGTGGTTGATAATGGGCGACTCGAACCGTAGCCGGACCCGGATGATTTTGGCCTCCGCCCCAACGAACGGTGAAGCGGCGACAAATAGCGCAACTCGGTCTTCCTTCTTGTTGAAGGACTCGACGGCCCAGCCGGTTTCGGGTTTGCCGTCAATCGCGAGCGATACGTCGAATTTATCTTGCGAGAAATCGGCGAAGGCGCGCGCCCATGTGACCTTTTCAAATTTATCCGGAGCCGATGCGAGCGCGACTTCCGCCTCAATTTCGCTCATGACGAAATTGGAATTGGTTGCGCGTCCGGGTCCCCCTTCGGGCAAACTCTCGTGCCGAAGCGTTTCCAATCGCAACACATACGCTCCGTTGACTTCAACGGGCGCGGTGATCTCATAAAAATCGGTGTTCGAATTTTTTCCTTCAACGAGCAGGCTGCCATCCTCCAGCGATTTGATCGTCGAAACTCCGGATGTCTTAGCGTCTGAAGTTTTGAGCGCCGTCCATCGCGAAGAAAGCGTCGCCGCCCATTTTGATTCCCACGGTTTTTGCAGCGCATCCACAAACGGCGCGCTGCGATCCATGTTGGCCTTGAGTCCCGCAATGCGCGAGTCGAAGTAATCAAGCTCCGCCGCTTGATCGGGGAAGGGCGCCAGCATAAGCGGATTGGAATTTCCATTTCGGCCATCAAGCCCCTCTTCGGGCACGGAATTAAAGAATGCATAAAGCTGATAGAATTCCTTCTGCGAGAAGGGGTCGTATTTGTGGTCGTGGCACTGCGCGCAGCCGACGGTCAGCCCCATCCAAACCGTCCCCGTCGTGTTCACGCGATCCACAATGTAGTTATTCCGATATTCTTCCGGAATTGCGCCGCCTTCGAAATTGATCATGTGGTTGCGATTGAATCCGCTGCCGATTTTCTGCGAGAGCGTCGGCTTTTCAAGAAGGTCGCCCGCCAATTGTTCAATCGTAAATTGATCGAACGGCTTATTGGCATTAAACGACTGAATCACCCAATCGCGCCAACGCCACATGTAACGCTCGTTATCAATATGGTAGCCGTTGGTATCGGCATAACGCGCGACGTCGAGCCAATACCGCGCTTGATTCTCACCGTACGTCTGAGAGGAAAAAAGGCGATCGAGCAACCGATCGTACGCGCCGGGCGCCGTGTCGGATAAGTATTCGGAAATCTGCGAAAGAGTCGGCGGAAGTCCCGTGAGATCGAAGGAGGCGCGGCGGATCAGCGCGCGAGCCTCGGCGGGCGGAGAGGGATGCAATCCTGCTTTTTCCAAACGGTTGTATATAAAACGGTCAATGGGATTGACCGACCAGACAGGATCGGAAACTTCGGGCAGCGGCGCGCGCTCGGGTCTCACGAACGCCCAGTGCTGCGCGAATTCGCCTCCCTCGTCAATCCATCGTCCTAAAAGTTCAATCTGATCCTCATTTAAACTCTTTCCGCAATCAATCGGAGGCATTCGTTCATCGGGATCCCACGCCGCGATCCTTCGATAAAGTTCACTCTCGTTACGCTTGCCCGCGACGATGGCGTATCCGCCCGATTTCAATTTTTCGGTAAGCGCCTTCGGATCGTCAAACCGCAAACCCGCTTTGCGCTGTTGCTCGTCGGGGCCGTGACAGGTAAGACAATTGTTCGAAAGCAAAGGACGGATTTCCTTCGCGAAATTTACTTTTGCGTGAGACGCGGAACCGCGCGCTGACTCCGTGGAAACTGCACCCTCCTCGGCGAGTAACTTGAGCGTGGATTCAACCCATTCGAGACGCCGTTCAAGTTCCTTTGATTTCGCAACCGCTTCACGCGCGGGAGCGTCGGTGGAATGCCGCGAATCAAAATCGGCATGAGCTTCTTTAATCGCCTTCTTTAGACCAGCCACCGTCTCTTGGAGTCGCTGCGAGGTGGCCTTATGAGCATCCAATGCCGATTCCGTGTCCTTGACAGTCTGCTGAATCTTCTGTGCCTCTGCGCGAAGTGATTCCATTTCTTTCGCGAGCGACTCACGC
>CAZPIK010000339.1:0-4690 GCA_964586185.1 uncultured Candidatus Sumerlaeota bacterium
GTGCAGGATTTCGGTCCTGATGAATTCAAGAATAATGTTCTCGCGCTTGCGGATACTGCAGCCTATTTCAAGTTACCCACGATCCTTACCACAAGCTTCGAGGATGGCCCGAACGGGCCGTTGGTTCCAGAGTTAAAGGAGTTGTTTCCAAAAGCCCCGTATATCGCCCGACCGGGAAACATCAACGCATGGGACAATGAGGATTTTGTCAAGGCCGTCAAAGCGACCGGCAAGAAACAATTGCTCATCGCGGGTGTGGTTACCGAGGTTTGCGTGGCTTTTCCGGCACTTTCGGCACGGGAGGAAGGATTCGAAGTTTTCGTCGTTGCTGACGCGTCAGGAACTTTTAATCCCGTCACTCGACAGGCGGCTTGGGATCGGATGTCGGCTGCTGGAGTCCAGATTATGACTTGGTTCGGTGTCGCTTGCGAGCTTCATCGCGACTGGAGGAATGATGTTGAAGGACTGGCAAAACTTTTTTCAAATCACCTACCCTCTTACCGCAACCTCATCACCAGCTATAGCGCCAAGAAGTAGTAATTGTAGCCATAGATCATTGTATCAACATGGGTTAATAATGATTTTATGTTGATTGTGAATTCGTGACCAAACCCCAAAGGCATCCTTTCTGTCTTTATGCTCCAGAGTTCGTTCTTGATTGGGTATTGGGAACGATGTTATATACTTGGTGTCAGTGGTGGTAGGGGTCGCCCCCTTTGGGGTTGACTCGGTTGTTCGAACGAAGTTGGACCTGCGGAGGGAAGGAAGAAAGATCATGGCGCTTTCACAAGTTTCGCCGATGCTGATTGAGACATGCCGCGCGGGCAATCGCGAGGCCATGGAGCAGTTGCTTCAGGAGATCAGTCCCGATCTTTATCGTATCATTTTCTCCATCGTCCATGACCACGACGACACGGACGAGATTTTGCAGGAGACCCTGATCCGCATGTTCCGATATATCGGGTCGCTCAAAGAGGTTAATCGTTTTGCGGCGTGGGCGATGCGGATTGCGGTCAATCAGGTTCAGACGCATCGAGTGCGAAAGAGCCGGAATCGGCTTTATGAAATTTCCGACAGCCGCGAAATCAGCAATAGCGCGGTCGTTTTGAATAGCGCGCTTCCTGAGGACGCCTCGGAACGACTTATGCGCGAACAATTGCGGCAAGAAATTACAGGCGCGATGGAATGCCTACCCGAACGCCAGCGAATGGCGACGGTGCTTTTTGATGTCGAAGGACTTTCGATCAAGGAAATTGCGGGCGTGATGCAGTGCAGCGAGGGCGCGGTTAAGTTCAGTATCCACGAGGGGCGCAAGAAACTGAAGAGCCGCCTCATGCACCTTGTTCAAGGGCTTCGCTGGGGTAAACGTCGCGCATCGGAAAGCGGCGTGAGCGTCCAGACGAGCGAACTTGGGTTAAGGCCGCTTTCGAGTCAGTATTCGTCGCCGGAAGTTGAGAAGGTCCGTGCAGCTGGTGGACAGCGGTAGGACAGCGTTTTCGATTTTCGATCTAGATTCAAATGACGGGCGACACGCCTTGTCCTACGAACAAACTCTATAGCCACAAATTGAGTCTTTATAGCTGAAATCGGGTTGGTCTGACCCGATTGATTTCAGTTCGTTCGCCGTCCGGGCGATCTGCGAGAATCATGCGTTGCAGTCGAGTTCAATTCTATTACGAGGAATATGTTTCCGGTTCGCTCGCGGAGAAGACGGCGCAACTTATTGACGAGCACGTTGCGACTTGTTCGATTTGCCGCGAGTTTTATGAATCGAACGACGATCTCGCCGAGTTGGTCGCGCATGGAAACGAGGTTGCGCACCCCGGATCGCCTTACATGGCCGATCTTGCGAATCGCGTTCTCGGAAAGGTTTTGGAACCTAGCAGCGCGCCGACGGTATCGGACGGCATTGCGGTCATAACCTCGCGATCTTGGGGTCATCCGCTGTGGTGGGCTGGTTCCATTGCCGCGGGCTTTTTGCTGGTCTTTGGATTGCAGCCCGAACCGGAAATTGTTTCGCAAAAGCAGCTTGCCGAATTGAGCGGATTAAATTCGTTGGCGCCTTCAGAGCGGCCAATCGAAGGCACTGCCGTCTCATCGGGCGAAGATACGCGGGGCTGGACGAGCCTGATGGACTCCGCGCAACCAGTTCGTTCCGGCGCGGGCTTCAATCCTTCGATGCAGACCGTTTCATCGGGACTTGCATTGCCTCGGGGCGTCAGTGCGGTCGTAAGTAGCGATGGACAGGCGATCTCGAAAAGTGTCACGCATCCGGCGGGTCAGGCGCAACGGGTTGAAGATATTGACGACCGAACGGCCGCGCTGGCGATGATGGGCGGAGTATCCAACGCGATTTCACCCACGCCAGGCTTGCGTCCTCCGTCGCCGCAGTTGCAGTTGTCGCAGGAATTTATGGAGCGGTTTGTCGTGCTGGATGTGATGGGAACGCCCGAAGCGCAGGAGCAGGCCGTTGAGTTGCTTTCGAAAGCGGGAGGATTGGCCGCTGAGGAAATTGCGGTGCTGATCCAACAGGGCGATCCGCAATTATTGAAACAGTGGGGAATTTTCCGCCAGGCTGAGGAGGCGTTTCGGCAGAATCGTCCGGAGATTGCGCTCAAGGCTTACGTAGCGGCGTTGCAAACCTATCCTCATTCGGCGCTTGCGGCTCGCGCTCAAATGCGGCTCGGCGACTTGTACTATCAGGTATGGTCCGATTTTGAACGTGCGCAGGAGCATTACGAAGCGAGTTCCGGAGAAATCCGTACGCGCGCGATGACGCCGAACGAAATCGCGCACGTCGAAGCGCGGCGCAATCTGCTCGGACGTTACGCCGCGAGCCAGTGGGAGCCACTTCGACTTATGAACACCATCGGGCGCGGGGGTTGGACGGAAGTTGCTTCGGCGATACAGAAGATTGCATCCAGTTCCGAATCGCCCTTGCTCTTGCCCGAAGCCGCTCAACTTGTGACGGTGCGAATTGAGGCCGGTGATATTCCTCCGGAAAAGAACGCGACGAGCATGATCGGAACGCTTAGCGACGCGCAGGTTGCGATGGATAACGTCGAATCGAAGGGAAAGATCGCGCTCGCTCTCGGTGAAATCAACTGGCTCGCGTTGCAATCACCCGAACCTGCCTTGGCCGCGTATCAGGAAGCCGCCGACGCGATGCCGGAGTCGCGATCCGCCGAGCTTGCGCGCAAACGTCAGTATCAGATTCGTTCGCAATCGCTTAACGCGGGCGTTCGTTAATGCGATTCCTTTCTTGATTTCCACGACTTGATACTAAAATCTTGTGACGGGGCATGAGTCTGTCCGGCCACGAATTCGGTCTGACGCACTGCTATAGAATTATGAATAAGAAAATAACGCAAAGACGCAAAGGCGCAGAAGCGCAATGGGGTTGTCCCGCGTTCGGGATGTCCTTCAGTCATAGGATATACGCGCTGATTCTTATCGGCTTGGCTTGTACAACGACGAATGCTATTGCGCAAAAGGGACGAATCGCTCCGTGGGCGCAGGGTGGGCTTCCCGCGCAATCGTTTGTGGACACCAAGGGATTGGAGTTACCGCTTAAGGCTATTGATTTTGCGACTCCCGCTGAACTAGGCGATAAAGCCGAACCAAACTATCCCTACCGATATTCGTTGCAGCCCCCGCTTAGTTCAGGTGCAGACGAATTCGAGAGAATGAAGCGAATCAACATTCGAGCATCAGCGATGGAATACGTTTCCTCGAATGCGGAGCGGATGGAATGCTATTCGCTCGGAACGGCAGGAAAGGCATCGCCTCCGCCTCCCGATTGGCGTCGTGCGTTTGGGAATAATCCGGCGTGGGTTCCGGCGACCAAGGCGCAGGTGGGTCCGATGACGCCCTTTATCAATGGCGCGCAGTTTGTTTGGTTGCCCGGGCGCGGAGATGAGGAATCACGCACGGGCGAGATTCTTTTTCGCCAGAAATTTGATCTCGCGCAGCCGTGGGAAATTTCGCGCGCGATTCTGAGCGTGGCGGGCAAAGCGGAATTCGAATCCATCGCGATCAACGACCGCACAATACACTTGGGCGAGGAGAGACGGATGGGAGTCGGCGTTTTTGAGGTGACGTCGCTTTTACAACCCGGCGAGAACATCATCGCGTTCAAAGCGCTTCCCGTTTCCGGCGGAAAGGGGTCTCGTTCTGATCGTTCATCGCTGGCGTTTATTCTTGAAATGAAACGGATTCCGGGAGTGGAACGCGCGAATCAAGAGAACCAAGCGACGGCGTTGCTTTTGGATCGTGATGGCGGTCGAGTTTGGGGAACCGTCGAATCGGTGGATGAAAAGAATGTTCGTTTCGAAACGGCGTATGGAAAATTCACAACACCCTCGGAGCGGATCCGGGCGATTTTGTTTCCCGATGGTTGGATTTTGGATGCCCAACCCAAAACCAAAGGGATGGCCCGCAAAATTGGGAAATGGTTGGATGAACGCCAAAATCCAAAACCTTTTGAGCCAAGAGAACATGGCCTGCCGCTCCAATTGCTCAAAGAAGAATTGGCGGGTCGCACGTTGCTTTCCGGCGGAAGTTCAAGCGCGATGAGACCCACTGGGGTCAAAGGCGATCAGATCGAAATGGCCGATGCGCGGGGACAGAAATTTTCCGTCAAGGCTGCGGAAGTAATTGCGCTCTATCCGGAGTCCGACGGCGACGCACC
>CAZPIK010000340.1:0-4677 GCA_964586185.1 uncultured Candidatus Sumerlaeota bacterium
TGGAACCAGATTGACGACGCCCGTCGCGCGTTGCGTTCGATGTACGCTTCCCACGCGCAGCTTGCGAACGTCGCCCGCGATACGCTCGATGCGACCGATATCATTGACCAAATAGGTCCCTCAACCTATGTCCCTCAAAACGGCGTCACTTATGGTTCGGACGAAATCGGCCAAGCCATGATGACGCTCGCGCAACTCATCCGCCTCGATGTCGGGCTTCAAGCGGCAACCGTCAACTACGGCGGATGGGACACGCACGAAACGCAGGCGAACAACGGCGACCCGGGTAACGGCACATTCTCAGGCCTTGTCGGCAATCTGAGCGAAGCGGTGAGCGACTTCTGGACCGATCTCTCCGAATACCACGGTTATCTGACCATCGTGATCATGTCGGAATTCGGGCGGCGGGTTCGGGAGAACAACGACCGGGGCACCGACCATGGCCGCGCGGGCATCATGGGGGTTGTGAGTTCCAATCTTGACCACGGCGGCCTCTACGGCACGTGGCCCGGACTTGCAATCGAAAACCTCGTGGATAACCTTGACCTTGCTGTCGCCACCGATTACCGGACGATTCTTTCGGAAGTTCTCCTCGCGCGCGGCGGACACGACCTTGTGAGTCTCGCGACAATCTTTCCCGGCTTTGTGTTGACCGATCCTGTGGGACTTTTCGGCACGCCTCCTGGACTTACGAATTCAGAGCAGATTAAGCTCTATCTGCTTGGACTCGGAGTTGATCCCGCCGGACTCGACGCCAACGGTGATGGCCAAATTGATATTGCCGATTTAGTCCGTGCGAAAAAGTTGGGGCAATAAGCGCTCATATGCTCCGAAGCGACATAATACTTCCTTGTGTTATGACCGTTCGCCCGCGATTCGGATGGGGACTTATTCTTCTTGTTATCCTCGGTTTGATCTCACACACATCCGTTTTCGGACAGGTTACGGGCTTTGGAATTGTTCCCACGCCGCTCTATGTTGCTGGGCAGAATAGCTCGACGATGTATTACCTTGCCTCATCGAATAACGCAGACGGAATTAACGGTGAAATCCAATTTGATCAGAATCAACTATCGAATCCGAATGTTACCCCAGGACTCGGCGCAACCGGCTACGTCGCGCAGGGATATGAATACCTACCCGGGCGGTACCGTTTTGTGTTATATCCCGATCCGCCGAATGTTTCCTTAAACCTCGCTCAGCCCGTTATCAATTTCACGTTTGAACCCAATCCGAATCTTGTTGGTTCGGCGAGAGGAACGGTCAAAATGCTCTTCGGCGAAGCCGCTCGCGCCATGATCTCGCCGCCAAACTCGGTGATTTCAGTTCGAATCGGCGGTCCTTCCGCAACGCCTCCGGCCGCCAACGTTACTCTCGCCGATTTTAGCTATTCGATTATGGGGCGCCCGCTGATCACCATACACCCCGCGAGTCAGACGATCAAAGCGGGGCAGGATGTTCGCCTTACAGCCGACGCGACGGGACTCGGCCAACCGTTTACGTACGGCTGGGCGGATGACACGGGAGAAATCCCCGGCGCGACGACGAATGAGTTGCTAATGACCGATGTGCAAACAGACGCGGCGGGCAATTACGTTTGCGGGGTTGTGAACGCGGCGGATTTATCACTGACAAACGTGGCTGTCTTAACTGTATTACCTTCCAACACGGCCAACGATGCGATTTACCAAAGCAATTCCATCCCCGTTAAAATGTTGCCCGGACAAACTCTTCTCGTGGATATTGCGTTCAAAAACACGAGTCTGCTCAGCTGGAGTCTTGCGCAGAATTACGCTCTAGCGGTGGTGGGCGACCCCAATGGAATATTCGATACAAACCGCCTTCCCATTCCCGATCCCCATACGATTGTTGCACCGAATACTCGTATAACATTCAATGCGGCGATCACCGCTCCGAATAATCCGGGCGTTTATGATTTTACTCTTCAGATGGTCGAAGAAGGGGTCGGCTTTTTTGGCGAGATCAAACAACTCTCACTCAACGTCGAAGCCCATGCCAATGACGCCGATGAGTGGATGGAATACAATTAGCCCCGAAGTTTTCTATTCAAACAATTGCCAATTGCGCACGGCGTTGGCGGGCGATTGAACCGCGACGGCTTTATTGCCCACGGCTCCAAATAGCGTTGCGCCCTGTTTCATCTGGAATTGGAAATTGCAGTTCGTGGGCGCTCCCGGCGCGGTCACCGTCGTTAGGAATTCAAAATTCGTAAAGGGCGGGATCGAATCCGACGGCGCGAGCGGTATCGTCGTTCCCGGAATCATTGAGCAGCTATCCGTATTAACATTCAGAACATATCCGCCCGCCTGTGTCCACGTCGTGTTGCCGATATTGCGCATGGTGACGCCAACGATAAGCACTTGACCGGGAATCATCGTCGGGGGGATCGAGCTTGCGATAAATAGCGCATCGTCAAACGGCGTCGGCGAGGCGGTTGGGCTTGGGCTTGGCGTCGGTGAAGGCGATGGTGATGGGCTGGCCGATGAGGACGGGCTGGCCGTTGGAGTTGGCTGGGTGCTTACGCACACCTCCGCAAAATCAATGACCTGCGATTCACTTGAAGTCGTTGTATTGACCAAGCCCCAACGGATGACGCCCGTAACAGGGTCAATGACATCGGACATGGTCATCGGGGGTATCATCGCGGCCAAAATAGCTGGGGTAAGCGTCCCCGTAATCGTTGTCAACGTGGAAACGGTTCCCGATTGAACCGCAATATGATCCGCAGCCGTTGTTGCCGCGCCGCCAACGCGAAGAAAATTCAATTCCACATTCGTGCTCGCGCTATTGGCCATGCGTCCAACCCATGTAAATGTCACCGATGTAATATTGGCGATGGGCTGGCAAGACAGGTCATGCGACATTTCATAACGGGTAAGAATTTCATCGCTAGTCCCAGGATCACTTGTTGTCCAGAAGATTCCATCAATGGCTGAAATGGCTGAATATTGCGCATTGGTGGCTTCGAGGGCTGAATTTAGATCAGCGGCGCCGGACAGGGGCCATTGATCCACATCGTGTTCAATAGCGTTCCATGGATCGCTTGCGGTCGTTCTCCCGGAGAAAGTAAGACAATTAATGCCGGGCGGACAAGGGGTCGGTGATGCTGTAGGCGTGGGACTTGCCGAGGCCGAGGCGGACGGTGTCGGACTTGCCGTGGGTGTGCTTGAGGGAGTGGGCGAGGCGGTGGCCGTGGGCGAAACGCTCGGGGTCGGCGATGGCGTTACCCCCGCGTCATTGGCGATAGCGATAGACGAAACAGAAACAATTG
The DNA here is from genome assembly GCA_964586185.1 of uncultured Candidatus Sumerlaeota bacterium. Classification (GTDB taxonomy): domain Bacteria; phylum Sumerlaeota; class Sumerlaeia; order MVZB01; family JAJFLK01; genus CAZPIK01. The sequence goes on from CAZPIK010000340.1 coordinate 3,293, forward strand.
TTCCGGGAACGGTCGAGCCAAGGACGCCGACGAACGTCGCCGCGCCCGTCGTTTTGTCAATCGTGTGAAGTTCGCCGCGCGAAAGCGAATTGTTCCATAGCGCGCCGTAAAGCAACCCCGTCGCCGGATCAAAATCCATCCCCTGCGAGAAAAGCACGTTCAGTCCCAACGCCCCAACGACGGTTGCGGCGCCCGTGGACTTGTTGATGGTCACTAACTGGTCACCCGCAAGATCCAGACCGTAAAGCGTCCCGTCCGCATCCGCCGCAAGGCCGACGACGCCATTTGCACCCGTGATCTGCCCGATTTGGGTCGCTACACCCGTCACGATATTGACCGTGTAAAGCGTCGAGCGAGTGGAATCGTTCCTTGCGCTTGACGCATAAAGAATGCCCGTGCTCGGATCAAAACTAAGGCCGGTGAAACTTTCCAGAGTAGCTGCCGTCATATCCCCGATCTTCGTGATGACTCCTGTCAATCGGTTGATCGTTACTAGATCGCTGAGCGTCGAATCCACGGCGTAGAGAGTTTGAGTTCCGGTCCCGGGACGAATATCAAGACCTGACCAGTGCGATCCCGCCGTTGTCTTGGCGAGCGTGGTGAGCGTTTGAGGTGTATCGAGGTTGAGTCCGACGAGATTTAGGTTTGTGGCATCAAGAGCAAAGGCCTGAAACGTATTATCATTCAAACAAGCGCGGAAATGGGGAAGCGCGGTATTTGTGTAAACACTACTTCCCGATCCATTATCACCGCGACCATCAAGCACTTTGAACGGTCCCGCGTTGAAGCCCGAATTTGAATTCAGCGTCGAATTGTTGAAATTGAAAAATTCGAGCGAGTGATTGCTCGGATTATCCCAGCCCCCTGTATCATTAAACGCAATGTCGTAACGCTGTCCGGCAACAAACGTGAACGCAATCGGCACGTCGTAAAATTTTGGTCCGCCCGCCGTTACCGCCAGCGAAGCCGTGCCCAGAGTCCCGCCAATCGTCGTCCCCGAGACCGAGCGAATCGTGACTGTCAGCGTCGTCGAATTGCCAATGAAAGCGAGAATTCCGAGCGAAGTCACTTGCGCGGTCGTATTGACGTCAATGGCAATCCCGCGATCGGCATCGCCAATCGTATTGGACAGAAACGGTAGGAACGTCGGATGACCCAAATCGAGACAGTTTGTAGAGGGAGTTCCAAACAGAACAAAGGCGTGCTCGAAGCCGTTCAAATTCCAAGCGCCCGCGCATTCGAATCGCTCGCGCCCGCCCGATTGATAACCCGGCGTCCCCGTTTCCCAATAGATCGGATCGTTCGTTACGCAATCATTGTTCATATGAAGGGCAAGCCAATAGCGACCCGTGCTTAGTCGTATGCCGCCGGGAAAATCGAACTCA